>DATHOY010000287.1:0-4308 GCA_035484435.1 Vulcanimicrobiaceae bacterium
AGGTCAAATTCCACCAGCCATTCAAAACGTTTCGGCAGTTCCTGCTCCAGGCCGTGCGAATACCACGGCACGGCGCGCACTTCGCCGCCGCTCTCCACAATTCCCTTGACTGGGCGGAGTTCCAGGGCGCGCTTCCAGAAAAAATGCAGCCGCAGGCTATGGATCATCTCGTCGGTCAGGTACACGCGTGAATTGGTCTGCTTCATGTGGGGATCGCAGGGCGTGTCGGCGATGGAAAGGCTCAGGTGCAGGGTCTTGGGGAATTCCTTCACGATGTCGTTGCGGCGGCGATAGACCGTACCGGAGTTGGTGTCTTCGCGCCTGAGGTTTTCAAAAAAATCATCGGAGGTCACCCGGCCTTTCACGCGGAAGCACGCGCCACTGGGAAGCTCTCCGTCGGTGTCCATGAAAATGCCGCCGTCATAATTCCAGGTGTTCTTGTCGCGATTGTGCGGATTGGGCTGTGCAGCCGCGGGCAGAAATGCGGTGGCAAACGCCAGCAGCCAGGCGGAGAAGTGGCGGATTTGCGGCCGGCTGTGCATGAACACCCTCGTTTGCCGTTATTTTACCCCTGAGGGGGCCGCGCGGAGAAGGAAACTGAATTTGTCCACGGCGCACAACTTCTTGCCGGAGCCGGCCGGCTTGCATGCGGCCTTGCCGGCCTGCAGGTCCGCGAACGCCTGCACCAGCGCAGGCAAAACTTCGGGCTGTGCCACGGGAATATTGTGCGCGCCTAAAACTGTTTTCACTTCAGGTGCCAGAGCCGCGAGCCGCGCGATGGATTTCTCGTAGGCGGCGAGATCGGTCTCCGGGCGAAAGAGCCAGATGGGCGCGGGATAATAGGTGTCGCCCGTGAAGAGCAATCCGTTTTCGCGATCAAGGAGCGCGATCGCATCGGGCGTGTGGCCGGGCGTGGCAATCACTTCCACGGTGCGGCCGCCGAGCTTGATTTTGAATCCGTCGTGGATGAAGAAGGAAACGTGCCAGGGTTTGGTGCGATACGCCTTCGGATCAAAACCTTTTGGCAGGTTGCCGCAAATTTCTCCCGGCGCGATTTCCGCCTGCGCATCGGCCGTCGAGCCTTTCGCATTTTCGCGCGTAAACGCGGTGTCCATCCCGAAGATGGAATTAAATTCCCAGTTGCCGCCGACGTGGTCGTCGTGGGTGTGCGAGTTGAGAACGACAACTGGCAACGAGGTCAGCCGGGAAACGACTCTCTTGATATTCGCGATGCCCATCCCGGTATCGAACAGCAGCGCCTGCTTTGTCCCGACAATCAGGTAGGAGATGACTTCCTCCGACTGGTGCGGCTCGTAAATCGCAAACGTCTGCGGCGCAACTTTGTAGACTTCGAACCACGGATCATCCGGCAGCACGCGTTTCAACTGCGCATATTCCGGCCGCGGCAGAGGCTTGCACCACTCGGGTTTTTCCGCTTGTGTTTGAGCCGGAGTGGAGGAAGTTGGGATAGAACAAAGAAAGATCAGAACATAGAGAGCAGATCGGGGCGACGATCGCGCTTTTTTCATTTAGGTGATCCCGTAACGAAGATGGATTTTGGCAGCATCATATGCACGCCTTTATTGCCGTCGACAAGTTCCGTGATGTGCAGGTCGGCCACGACGCTTGCAAGCATATAGGCGTCGTCGCGCGAAAGATGCTTTTCCGTCACCAGGAAATCGATCATCTCGCGCACCGCCAGCGTGGCGCAAGCGTTCAGGTCGTCGTTCAGGCCCATGGTGATGTAGTGCGTGGGCGTTTCCGCGCGCGGCCACTTCAAATGCATGTCCTTGCGCACGATGAATTGAAACGTGCCGATCAGCGAAGTTTCGAGCGCGGTGATGTCCACTTCGCCGTCCCCCTGGCCGGCGTGGCCGTCGCCCACTTCAAAAAGCGCGCCGGGCGCGTGCACGGGAATGTAGAGCGTGGTACCGGCAACGAGGTCTTTGTTATCGAGATTGCCCGCCATTACCCAGGGAGGAGCGCTGTTGAAACGGCCCGCGCTTTCCGGCGGCGCGTCGCCCATGCTGCCGAAAAAGGGATGCAGTGGAATCTCGATGCCCGGCGCGAATTTCGCCACCATGCGTTTTTCGTCCAGCGGAATGATTTTTATTTTCGAGTAAGGATAATCGTCGGGCAGATAGCCGCGCCCCGCGCCGAAGGCGTTATAGGCGTAAGGGATCGCCAGCTTGATGGCCAGGATTTTCACTTCCAGCACGTCGCCGGGTTCCGCGCCCTCGATGTAAATCGGCCCGGTAAGAATGTGCCCGCCCGGGCCTTTGTCTTTCACCTGGTCCGTAATGTCGCGCAGCGATTGCTCCACTTGGTCCGGTGGTACGCCCGCCTCTTCCAGCCACTTCGGACTGTTGGTGATCAGCGTCTGAATCTCCACCGTGTCGCCGGACTTTACGCGCAAAACCGGCGCGGCTTTCGCGTCGTAATACCCCCAAGCCACCGTTTTCGGCGTCGGTTTCAGCGTGTACGTCGCCTGTTGAGCGGGCACGGGATCCCCGAATAATGTCAAAATCATCGCAATAGCCAAGACGCATCCACCAATATGCTTATACATACACGGCGTGCCCCAGTTGCGCCATGAAGACAAAAAAGAACCAATCTGACGAACGCGGGAGGCTTAAGTCATAGCTGGTCTCAACGACCCCAGGCGATAAATTGCGGTACGCGATGTGCAGCGCTGTGGTGCTTTCTACCTCCGTGCCCGGCGGAAATCTTTGCCTTTCGACTTCCATTGCTTTGATCTTACTGTCTGTTAAGTAAACAAGGTTTGCTTTCAGTTCCTTCGCCGGATCACATTGGAAGGTTAGACCGATGGCTCCTTCGTCTGGCAGGTTCGCGGATTTCCGGCCGCCATAGGGAGAGGTTGGATCCAATCTCGCCTGACTCTTGTCGAAATGTCGCATGCCCCAAAATTCAGCCTGCGTGGAGACGTATTTCCACTCTGGCAGAGTTCCCGGAAAAGCCTTATCTATCTTGGGCGCGTCCATCCGTGCAAGAACTTCCCGCAAATAGTCCTGATTCGTAGCCACTATAACTACGTTCTTCATCGGGAAGGCTACGAACGTTGTCCAGGTGTCCCGCTCCATCTCCTGTTGGAACACAGCAACTTTGTGACTCGTAATATCTTCAATTCTCAGGGCATTCTTGGCCGCGTCCTTCATGAAGGCCCTTTCACGATCAGTGATGTCGTCGATGAACATGACAACAGTGCAGCCCTCATAAAGCAATTCGCCCAGATCGTGCGGAGGGCGGAATGCTCTTGAGCCTTCAGCGGCGAGCCGAACGCGTGCGCCCATAAGCTGCTTCTCGAGGCCCCCATTGTTAAGAGCTAACGGGCCAAGCGCCAGGCTTCGGAAGATTTCCTGAAGGTCGCGGGCGTCTGTCTTTCGCTCTTCGTATTTTTGCTTGTCCTTTGAAGGTCCAGGAAGCAAAAATGGGCCCCGGGCGGTGATCAAAGTCTCAGTGTCGGACGGAAGCCAAGAAAGAACCTGGCTTGCCTCCGTCGACGGCTGGCTGCTATCGTCCACAATCGCGGACTTACCCTTGCAACCTGCACTTCCAACGGCCATCGTCCACAACACGATTGATAAGGCAATTCGTTCTGGTGTATTCATCGTGGATTTGCCCTTATGGATGGGTCATGTCTTCGGGTTTGACCAGGGCGTCGAACTCTTCGGCGGATAGGAAGCCGAGCTTTACGGCGGCTTCGCGGAGGCTGGACTTTTCATGGTGCGCGGTTTTGGCGACTTTGGCGGCGTTGTCGTAGCCGATTTTCGGGGCCAGAGCGGTGACGAGCATCAGGGAATTGTGGACGTAGCGGTCGATCGTCTCGCGGTTGAGTTCGATGCCCTCCACGCAGTGATCCACGAAGCTGTTCATCGCGTCGGTCAGCAGTTCCACCGAGTGCAGGTAGTTGAAAATCATCACCGGCTTAAACACGTTCAGCTCGAAATTGCCCTGCGTGCCGGCGAAGCCGATGGCCGCGTCGTTGCCCAGCACCTGCACGGCGACCATGGTCACGGCTTCGGACTGCGTGGGATTCACCTTGCCCGGCATGATCGAAGAGCCCGGCTCGTTTTCGGGAATCGTCAGTTCGCCGAGGCCACAGCGCGGCCCGGAGGCCAGCCAGCGCACGTCGTTAGCAATTTTCATCAGCGAAGCCGCCAGCGTCTTCAGCGCGCCGCTGGCAAACACGATTTCGTCGTGCGCGGAAAGGCTGGCGAATTTGTTGGGGTGCGAACGGAACGGCAGCCCGGTCAGCTCAGCAATCTTTTTCGCCGCGCGTTCCGCAAA
>DATHOY010000288.1:0-12193 GCA_035484435.1 Vulcanimicrobiaceae bacterium
GGCAAAATGCGAATCAGGTCCTTGAACCCGCGCGTCAATCCATCCGGCCCGTTATCCGCCTTGGCATCCGTATAGCGCAGCGATCCTTCCGACGTCACCGCGAACCGCTGTCCCGGCTCCAGGCTGATTCCCGTGTCCACCCAGACTTGCGCTCCCTCTAAAGTGAAGTTCTTCGTCTGCGTCGGCTTGCTGGCATCCGCCGCGGCGGCCGATTTCGCCTCGGGAATCGCCGCAGGCTGCGCGGTTTGGGACGAACTCTGATCGCCCGACGATTGAGCCAGAACGATGTTTGCGCTGGAGAGGAAAAACAGAAAAATCGCGGGACCCAGGCAGGCTCCCATACTCGCCTTGCTTTTCATGGATTGCTCCTCCCTGGGCGGGCCTGCCCCTCTTTCGTGGCAGCCCTCTTTCATAACAGCCCTCTTCGTAACAGAAAGATGGATACGTGCGCAAGCCGCCGAGTTGTCCGGAGCCCAGACAACGTATTCCCCGCTCCCTCTCATCCATTAATGGTATGAATTCCCGCAAGTTAAGGACTCCCCACATCCTTGACTACCGGGGGGAGCGCCTGTACATTGGCAAAAGGCTGCGACACCGCGATTCGTGTATGTCCGTATCCACAGGGGATACCGCCATCCAAGACTCATGAGCCGGCCATACCGTTCCCACTAAAGTGGCAGACTGCCGTGTGCGGCAAGACCAGATGAATTTCAAGCATTCAGGAAAACTTAGTTTTGCCTTGTTGTCGTTGGCTCTGTGGACCTTCTCCGCCACGGCCAAGGCACCGCTTCCCCGCCAGCGCCCCCACATCGCCCCGGCCACCAATATCACCGTCGACGGCAACGAAGCCATGTTCGCCACCATGTGCGTCCTCTACGCCTCCGGCTTCGAAAGCGACGTCAGTACCGACAACTGGTCCGCCTTTCGCGCCCAGATGCGCGCCCGCCTGCGCCAGCAAAAAGGCCCGGCCGTTGACGCCGCGCGTCAGTTCTACCAGCAGCATGAATCGCGCGACCCCGCCGAAATGCTCTCGCGCTACGTCTGGTTCGGCATCGTCTCCGGCCCCGCTCCAAAGTTCCAACCCGTTCTTCGGCGCGACGAGCTTCCTCCCGACCTGCTGACCCTCGAAGGCTTCAGCGAAATTCTTTCCGCCTACTACACCGAGCAGAACATCGGCCAGCTTTGGCGCCAGGTCCAGCCCATCTACAATCAGGAAATCGAGCGGCTCCACGACCCCATTTCGCAAATCGTGCTTGTCGCCAACACTTACTTGCGTGAACTGAACGATCCCAGCCAGATGCGCACTTTCTCGATCATCGTCGAGCCGCTGGTCGGCCGCATCACCAACGTGCGCAATTTTGGCGACCATTACGCCATCATCTTAAGCGGCAGCGAAGACGTTCCCACCGATGTCGTTCGCCACGCCTTTCTGCATTTCCTTCTCGACCCGCTTCCGCTGATGTACCCGCACATCATCGCCGTGAAACGCCCGATCTATGAAATCGGCGCCAAGGCGCCCAGGCTTTCCCCCGACCTTCGCGACGACTTTCCCTCCTGGTTCGCGGAGTGCACCGTCCGCGCTGTGGAACTGAAAATCAAGCGCATGTCGCCCAGCGAGCGTGAGGTTGCCCTCAACACCAACGACGCCGACGGCTACGTACTGGTGCGCCCGATTTTCACCGGGCTCTCCGACTACGAAAAAAACGAACCTTCCATGCGCAATTATTTCCCGGAGATGGTGCGCAAGATGGATGTGAAGGCTGAAGTCGCCCGCGCCTCCGTGATTACGTTCGCTCGAGAATCCAGTCCCGAACAATCCGCGCAACTCAACACCGAAGCTCTCAACCGCAGGCGCCGCGCCGCCTCCACAACCTTGCCCGATGATCCAGCGATGATTGCGCAACTGACGGATGGGGAACGCTTCATCGCCGACCGCAATCCCCGTGCGGCCGAAGCCGCCTTCAAAAACGTCCTCGCCAAGCACCCCGATCAGATTCGCGCGTGGTATGGCCTGGGCCTGGTCGCGCTGCTCGATCACGACGGCCCGCGCGCCAAGCAAGTTTTCGGCCGCCTCACCGCCGGCGATGCTGCCGCGGCTCAGGACCCGATGGTGCTGGCGTGGTCCCACGTTTATCTGGCAAGAGTTTTGGATGAAGAAGGCCAATTGGAGCAGTCAAAATCAGAATATCAGGCAGCGCTCGCGGTTCCGGGGGCCCCAGCCAAGGCCCAACAAGCCGCCCAGAAGGAATTGGGTGACTTGAATTTGAGAAAATCCACGGAACGCCCGTAAGCCGCCGCCCTGATTCGGAGGAAGTAAGATTTATGAAAAATTCAATGCAACTCGCAACGTTGATTTTCGCGGGAGGAGTTCTCCTCTCCGCCCCGCGCATTTCCGCTCAGGGGACCCAACAGGCCCCGCCGACTTTGAATCCAGAGAAAAAACAGGACAAGCCCGCCGAAGTTACGCCGCTTACTCTCGACAACGCGCCCCCTCCGGTGAGCGCCGAAGAAGACGCCGCCATCCAGGCCTTCCGCGCCGCCCCGATCAGCGACATTGCCAAGAAGGATCAACTCGGCGAGGCGTTCCTGCAAAAGTATCCTCAGAGTCGTTATCGCCCGGAAATTTACTCCCTGCTACTTCGCGGCTATAGCAGTCTGGGTCAGATCGACAAGATGGAGACCGTTGGCGACAAGGAAATCGAGTTGAACCCCAACGACGCGCAGGCGCTGGCTATCATGGGCTCCACGCTTCCCCGCGTCATGAACGCCTCCACGGTCGAGCCCCAAAAGCGCCTGGAGAAAGCCGAGCAGTATTCGAAAAGGGCTCTCGAGATTTTGCCGACGCTGGTAAAACCCGCCGAGTTAAGCGACGCCGATTTTCTCAAGGCCAAGGACCAGACTGCCGCTCTCGCCTACAGCGGCCTGGGACTTGTGGCTGTCCGCCGCTCGAAATTTGCCGAAGCGATTCCGAATTTCGAGCAGGCCGTCAAGCTCGACCCCACTCCCGATCCCGTGAACTACTATTTGCTCGGCATCGCCAACGAAAAAACTTCCCATTTCGAGGATGCGGCCAACGCCTTCACCAAGTGCGCGGCTGTTCCCGGCGGGCTGCAGGCCACCTGCAAGTCCGGCGCCGACGAAGCGAAGAAAATGGGCACCACGCAATTGAGCGCGCCAAAGTAATTCCTCTGTGCCGCGCCCCGGAGAGCGAACGGAGACCATGCTCCGCGGTGAAGATGACCGGTTGATGGAACGCATCGGGTACGTGTTTCGCGACCCGCTTCTGCTGGACCGCGCCCTGACGCACAGTTCCGCCGTTCCCGAGCTGCGCTCGGCGCGCGGCGAGGACATCGCCTTCACCGGCTCCATTGTGCAGGACAACGAGCGCCTGGAATTTCTCGGCGACGCCGTGCTGGAACTTCTCACCAGTGAATACCTGCTGCTGAACTATCCCGAATGGACCGAAGGCCAGCTTTCGAAGAGCCGCGCCCGCATCGTGAACGCCCACTCTCTTGAAATTGCCGCGCGCGGACTGCACCTTGGCGAACATCTGCGCCTAGGCCGCGGCGAGGAAAAAACGGGCGGCCGCGAAAAGCCCGCGCTTCTGGCGGACGCGTTTGAAGCCATCGTCGCTGCCATGTATCTCGATGGCGGCCTCGGCCCGGCGCGCGATTTGCTCCGGCGCACGGTTTTTGAGCAGGCCCTCGAAGACGGCGATCGCATTTCGGAATCGGATCGTAAAAGCGCTTTGCAGGAATTTCTGCAAGCCAAAGGCGAACAGCCAGCCGAATATCGCCTGGCGGGCGAAACCGGGCCCGACCACCAGAAGAAATTTCGCGTGGAGGTCTGGGTGAAGGGCGAATTCATGTCCAGCGCCGAAGGCACCACCAAAAAAGAAGCGGAGCAGAAAGCCGCCCGCAGCGCGCTGGATAAACTTCTAGGTGCCGAGGCAAAGCAAGGAGAAGAGGTCGGACCGAATGCCGGATGAATCGCTGGTGCACGACCCGCTGACCCCAGCGCCGGAAGTGGTGGCGCTGCCGCAAGTTTCCTCGGCGGCCGAACCCGTCCACGAAAATTACACAACGCTTGCCGAATATCTCGAATCGCTCCTCGTCACCGTTATCCTCGCCCTTTTCGGTACCAGCTTCGTTGTCCAGGCGTTCAAGATTCCTTCCCCATCGATGGAGAAAACTCTTCTCGTCGGCGATCATCTCCTGGTCAATAAATTCATCTTCGGCGGCCGCGGCCACTGGTATGAAAAACTCCTTCCTTACCGCGACCTTGAACGCGGCGACATCATCGTCTTCAAATTTCCTTATCAGGATCATCCGCATTTCGTGAAGCGCGTCATCGGTCTTCCCGGCGATCGTCTCAAAATTGTCGATCAGCAGGTGTACGTGAACGGGAAACTCCTCAATGAACCCTACGTCGTCCACGATCCCTCCTCGGGCTACGATCCGTTGAATTACACTTTTCCGCCTCCCAGCAATCAGCTTTTTATCCCGCCCGTGCAGATCGAGTGGGCCCATGAAATTCGCAAATACGTTCAGGGCGACGAACTCGTCGTTCCCCCCGGCAAATATTTTGCCCTGGGGGATAACCGCGACCAAAGCCGCGATAGCCGCTACTGGGGCTTCGTCGACCGCGAAGCCATCATGGGCCGCCCGTTCCTCATCTACTGGTCCGTCGACGCCACCAGCAACGATTATTCGGACACTTCCTTCGGCCAGCGTATCCTCGCCATCTTCGACACCATCACTCATCTCCCCGCCCGCACCCGTTGGAGCCGCATGCTCCACACCGTCCACTAGCCCCAATCGTTCCATCGATGTTTCCTTTTGTAGGGGAGGGGCTTGCCCCTCCCTCTTGGGTTACTCCAACGCGCGCATCCGCCTTGAACCTACCCCTTCTACCCACAATTTTTCCCGCCCCTGTTTTTTCCCCGCCACTTTTGAGAAACTTCAACGGCATGCCTCGTCTTCGCACTTACGGTAAATGGATCGGAGCGCTCGCGATTCTTCTGATTCTCGCGCAACTCGGCCTTCCCTTCCTCCTGCAAACGCGCCGCATGCGCGCTTATCTTCTTTCGCACCTAGAAAAATCCTTCGGCCGCCCCGTGGAAGCTCGGAGCTTTTCCATGGATATCCTGCCCTTCCCCCGCGTAGACGTGGAAGGTGTCAGCATCGGCGAAAATCCCGCCTTCGGCCACGAATATTTCCTTCGCGCGGACCGCATGACGGCCAACGTGCGCTGGCTCGGGCTGCTGCGCGGCCACTTCGATTTCGGCACTATCTCGCTTTCGAGGCCCAGCCTGATTCTTGTTCGCAACGAATCGGGCCGTTGGAATCTCGAAGGCTGGTTGCCTCCGGCTCCGTCAAAATCCGGTGGCGTCCCGATCGCCTATGGTCCGCAAAGGCCCGCGGCCTCCGGCAACCATTTGCAAACAATTGAATTCGACGACGGCCGCATCAATTTCAAAACCGGCGACGAAAAGCGCCCCTTCGCCTTCACCAACGTCTCGGGCAGCGTTGAGCAGACCGGCCCCGGCCGCTGGCAGTTGCGCCTGGAAGCCCAACCCTGGCGCAGCGGCGTTCCTTTGCAATCCACCGGCACCTTGCAAGTTCGCGGCGAAGTTGCCGGCACCTCCGCTCGCCTGCAACCCGCGGAAATTCAGGTGCATTGGGACAAAGTCTCCATCGCGGATCTCTTCCGCATGATCACCGGCAACGATTTCGGCGTCCGCGGGGCGTTCACGCTGGACGGCAACGCCAGTATCGGCAAACCTGATTCCGGTGCACCGGCACCGCCCGGCGCGTGGAAATTCTCTCTGCACGCCAGCGCTGCAAAAATTCATCGTTGGGACCTCACCGAACGCGGCGACAATCCCGGCGCCAGCCTCAATCTGAAAGGCCTGTGGGACGTGGCCGCCGGCGAAGCGCACGCGGACACGCTCACTCTCGATCTTCCCCACTCGCATTTCGAAGGTGCGGCCCGACTCAAGACCGCAGGCATGTCCGACTGGAATTTGCGCATCGAAGATTCCGGCATCCAGGCGCAGGATCTGCTGGCGTGGTACCGCGCGTTTCAACCCGACGTCGCCGAATCCCTGGACGCCAGGCAGCTTTTCAAAGCGAGCTTTGCCCTGCGCGGATTTCCGCTCTCGTGGGAAGACGTGCAGATTTCGAGCGCCGCGGGTGAACTCCGCCTGCCCGGCTTTGCCAAGCCGCTGCGTATCGGACCGGTGCTGGGTGCCGCCCACAATAATTTTTTCGAATTGCTGCCGGTGCAACTGTCTCTGGCATCCCCCGCGAAGGAAACTGCCACGAAGTCTGAGAAGGCGGCCGCAAAAACCACCACTACCGCTGCCTCCACCGATCAGCTTGAAATCCGTTTCCGCGATGATTTCATTGCCGGCAGAGGTTCTCTGCGCGTGACCGGAAAATTCGACGACGCCGGCGACTTCTTCAAAGCCGCGTCCGCCTTTGGCCACACCTTCAATCGCGGCTGGGAAATCACCGGCGGCACCGCCGGCAACGTTTCTCGCGAATGGGAACATGGCGTCTCCAACGGCCGTTGGAGCGGTTCGCTCACTTTCACCAAAGCGCAACTGCAGGCCGCCGGCCTGAATCTTCCACTGAAGCTCGACGAGGCCCGCCTGGATTGGAAAAACGGCCATCGCTCCGCAACAATCGTGCGCGCCGACGCATTCGGCGCTACGTGGTCCGGCGCGATCAGCGACGCCCAGGCACTCGATGAATCCGACGGCAACAACTGGAAGTTCCAGCTCCACGCCGATCATCTCGACGCGGCGGACCTCGATTTGTGGTTCGGCCCGCGCGCGCGCCCGAACTGGCTGCAGCGCCTGCTTCCTTCGCTGCTCGGCAAATCCGATGCGAATGCCAAGCCCAGCGAACTCCTTCGCCGCGTCACCGCCGAGGGCGACCTCGAAGCCGATTCCCTTTCCATTGAAAAAATAAAACTTGCGAAGGCCCGAGCCCACGTTGCGTTTCACGATCTGCACCTGGAAGTCCGCGACGCCGCAGCCGAATGGGCGGGCGGCACAGCGCGCGGAAGTGTCAGCGCCGTTTTCTCCGTTCCGCCCAAATATGAAATCTCCGCGGAGGTGGATCGCGCCGATCTTTCCGAACTGCCCTGGTCCACGCACTGGGCCGAATATTGGGGCGGTGCCGCTTCCGGAAAGCTGCACCTGACAACCTCCGGCGTTGGACGCAACGCGCTCGTCGCAGCCCTCGCCGGCTCCGGCGAATTGCATCTCAAGTCCCTCGAACTCCGTGGTTGGGACGTTGGCGCCAGCATGGATACGGGTACACTCCACACCGGCGCTTCCCGCTGGGTCTCGGGCGAAGGTGAGTTCACCATACATGACCGCGCGGTTCAGTTCGATGCGCTGGTCCTGGAAAATCCTCGCAACAAAATGCAGTTGGACGGTACTCTGGATTTTTCGCAAGACCTTAAGCTTACTTTTGCGCCCGCCGCTGCCGACAAACGTGGCGTGAAATCCGTCGCGGCCCCACGGCTCTTTCAATTGCGCGGCCCGCTGGAAAAACCCGTTGCCGCCGTGGAAATCACACCTGTGGCGCAGGCGAGAAAACAGCAGTGAGGAAAAGTTTCCGAATCGGGAGGATCGCCCAAAACATGCCCTGGAACCGCCTGCGGTTTTGCTTCGTAATTTTCACTCTCACTTTTGCCGGCACGCTACATGCGCAACAATCTTTTACTCTCGATCAGGTTCTTGGCGCCCCTTTCCTGAACGAGCTTACCGCGTCAAAGACCGGCCGCCGGCTCGCCTGGAGCCAGAATCACAAGGGCCCCTCGAATATTTGGGTGGCTGAAGGCCCGGGCTTCGCCGCGCGCCAACTTACCAATTACAACCAGGACGACGGCGGCGAGCTTTCCGAACTGCGTTTCATGCCGGGTGGCGACGCGGTCGTCTACGTCCGAGGTGAAGGAAAAAATTCCGCCGGCGAATATCCGAATCCCACCAGCAATCCCGCCGGCACCGAGGAAGACATCTGGCTCGTCTCATGGCAAGGCGGGACGCCGCGAAAGATCGACGCTGGCGACACGCTGCAAATTTCTTCGCAGGGCCGCATTGCCTACGCGAAGGGCAACCAGGTCTGGCTGGCCGGCCCCAATGCTGAAGATAAGCCCGTCCAACTTGTCGTTCGCGGCAAGAATGAACCGCTCGGCTGGTCACCCGATGGCCGTCGCCTGCTCTTTTCCACTTCGCGCAGCGATCATAGTTTTATCGGCATCTACGACGCGGATGCGAAGAGCGTGAAGTTCGTCGCGCCGTCCGTCGATTCCGATTCCCATGCCGTCTGGTCGCGCGACGGCAAGCAGCTTGCCTTTGTGCGGCGCCCCGCGGTTCAGCGGGATTCTCCCAATGGGTATTTCATTGAGCCGGATCGCCCGAAACCATGGGCCGTTTGGGTGGCCGACGCCGACGCGTCCCATGCGCGCGAAATCTGGCACAGCAGTTCCGCTCCGGAAGGCTCGTATCCTTATATGGCTTCGGACACCGGCGGCGGAGTTCTCAACTGGGGCGCGAACGACACGTTGCTCCTCGCCAGCGAAGAAGATGGCTGGCAGCATCTCTACTCGCTTGCACTCGCGGGTGGCGCGCCAAAACTTTTGACACCGGGAAAGTGCGAAGTCGAGCAGTGGTCGCTCTCTCCCGATGGCGCTTCGGTTCTCTACAATTCCAATTGCGGCGACACGGATCGTCGCCATCTCTGGCAAGTCCAGCTTCCCGGCGGCGCCGCGCAGCAACTCACTCGCGGTGATTCGATCGAATGGGCCGGGGTGTTTGTCGGCGATTCCAGCTCCATTGCGTATCTTCGCTCGGACGCGCGCCACTTCGGCCTGCCCTTTGCCCAGGCCGCTGCGCCCAACGCCGCCGCAACTCCGTTGCTCGATGCCGCAAGCTTCAAGGATTACCCCGCGAACGATCTCGTCATGCCGCAACCCGTCGTCTTCAAGTCCGCCGACGGCCAGGAAATTCACGCGCAGCTGTTCCTTCCCCGCAATTTGCGCGCCGGTGAAAAGCGGCCCGCGCTGTTATTCCTCCACGGCGGGCCGATGCGCCAGATGCTTCTCGGCTGGCACTACATGCGCTATTACTTCAACACCTACGCGATGAACCAGTTCCTTGCCAATCGCGGCTACGTCGTTCTGGCGATCAATTACCGCAGCGGCATCGGGTATGGCCGCGCGTTTCGCGAAGCCCCGGGCCGGGCGGGACGCGGGGCATCCGAATATCAGGATGTGCTCGCCGCCGGAAAATATCTGCAGGGCCGCAGCGACGTCGATCCGAAGCGCGTCGGTCTTTGGGGCGGAAGCTACGGCGGTTATCTCACCGCCCTGGGCCTGGGCCGCAACTCAGATGTTTTCGCCGCCGGCGTGGACACCCACGGCGTGCACGACTGGCCCACTGACAATTGGGAAGGCAAAAATATCTCTCCCGACCTGAACAAACTTGCCCACGATTCCTCGCCCGTTTCCAACGTGGACACCTGGAAGTCTCCGGTCCTCTTCATCCATGGCGACGACGACCGCAACGTCATCTTTTCGCAGACCGTCGACCTCGTCGCGCGCCTCCGCCCCCGCGGGGTGCACATCGAACAACTCGTCTTCCCCGATGAGGTGCATGACTTCCTTCTCTACTCCAGCTGGCTCCGCGCCCTGCAGGCGAACAGCGATTTCTTCGATCGGCAGTTCTCATGGCCGCAAAAATAGTCCACTCGCGAGGCGCGCGAACTGGTTTCGTGAACTGGAATTTCACTTCGGCAGTTCTCGCCGCAATCGCTTTGCTCTGTGCCGTTAGCCTGCGCAGCGATACACGCCCATTGTTCGTTCCGCAACTGAAGTCGGGGCAAACTCTCCTCTACGAAGTCCACGGCCGCCTGAATCGCTCCGTAAAAACAGAAAGCCGCGTCTCCACCTTTTTCGGTCCGCAACAGCTTCAGGGCGATCTTTCCAGCCAGATTCGCGTCAGCGTAGAAAAAGTGCTCGCTGGCAAGCCTCATCCCGTCGCCAGTGTTCAAACGGAAGTTCAGCCGATCACTTTGACACAAGCCAATTCGGCAACCTCCCCGACACAGAAATTAACTTTCGACATTCTCGGCAGCGGCCAACTCGGCAACATAAATGGCCTTGACGATCTCTCGCCCGAACAGCGCCTGATCTGGCAATTCTGGGTCGCCCGTTTTGCCTTCGGCTGGACGCTTCCGCCTTCCCGCTTGAAGCCCGGCGAGAAATGGAAATTCGAAGAGCCGGAAACCAGCGACTCCCTGATTGCAGGCCTCGTCTGGGAACGCGAAACCACGTACGCCCGAGACGATCAGTGCCCTGTTCTACCTGCGGAAACCTGCGCGGTCTTCCTGACGCAATCCACGCTTAAGCAAAAATCTTCGCCAAAAGATTCCACGCCGGAATCCTATCGCCTTCACGAACTGAAAACCCTCGGCACCGCCAAGGGCACCAACCAGGCAATCACGTATATCTCGCGCAAAACCGGCCTCGTCCTCCGGGCCAACGAAGACGTCCAGCAATCCATGGACGTCACCGTGATGAAGTCCGACGGCACCAACGACGTCCACTACAATGTCGAAGCCACCAGCCACCTGGAAACCCTCTTTGTTCCCCAGTCTCCTGCCGTGCCCGCACCCTAAGTTCCCTTCGCCACGAAAATTTGCCACTCGCGGTATAATGGAAGTTTCCGCGGTGCTCGAAAAACCCGCTGGAGACCCCTACGATGAACTTCAAGCTGCGCAGCAACTATCAGCCACGTGGCGACCAGCCGGCTGCCATCGACCAACTCTTTCGCGGACTTGAGGCCGGCGACAAGCACCAAGTTCTTCTCGGCGTCACCGGCTCCGGAAAAACTTTTGCCATGGCCAAGGTCATCGAGCAGGCCAACCGCCCAGCGCTCATTCTGGCGCACAATAAAACGCTGGCCGCGCAGCTCTATCACGAGTTCAAAGGGTTCTTTCCCGAAAACGCGGTCGAATATTTTGTCAGCTATTACGATTTTTACCAGCCCGAGGCTTACGTTCCCGCCGCCGACATCTACATCGAAAAAGAAGCCACCATCAACGACGAACTCGACAAGCTGCGGATGAGCGCCACCCGCTCCCTCTTTGAACGCCAGGACGTCATCGTCGTGGCCAGCGTCTCCTGCATCTACGGCATCGGCTCGCCGGAAGCTTACTTCGGGATGCTGGTAATGCTCGAAAAGGGCTACCAGACTTCGCGGGAAGCCCTGCTGCGGCGTTTCGTGGACATTCAGTACGAGCGCAGCGAAGATCTCCGCCGCGGAACCTTTCGCGTTCGCGGCGACATCCTGGAAATCTATCCGACGTACGAAGACAACGGATATCGCATTGAAATGTGGGGCGATCAGATCGACAAAATCCGCCAGATCGATCCGCTGACCGGCGAAATCCGCGCCGGGCAGGAAGACATCGCGCGCGTTCCCATTTATCCGAAAACGCACTACGTCATGCAGCCCGACCAGCGCGACCGCGCGATCGTCAGCATCCAGGACGAACTCGATTGGTGGAAAAAAGAGTTAGAAAAACAGGGAAAGTTTGTTGAAGCCCAGCGCGTTGTGCAGCGCACCATGTTCGATATGGAGATGATGCGCACGATTGGCTATTGCCACGGCATCGAGAATTATTCGCGCCACCTCAGCGGCCGCCTGCCCGGCGAAGCGCCGCCGACGCTGCTGGACTACGTGCCGCAGGATTATCTCCTCTTCGTCGACGAGTCGCACGCCACCGTGCCGCAGGTCCGCGGCATGTTCAACGGCGACCGCGCTCGCAAGCAAACGCTGGTCGACTACGGGTTTCGCATGCCGTCGGCGCTCGATAACCGTCCACTCACGTTCGAAGAGTTCGAGCACCGCGTGAACCAGGCCATCTACGTTTCCGCGACACCCGGCCCGTATGAACTTACGAAATCAGGGGGCGTTTTCGTTGAACAGGTGATTCGCCCGACGGGGCTTGTCGATCCGGAAGTCGAAATTCGGCCCGTGAAGGGCCAGGTGGACGATTTGCTGGAAGAAATACGAATCCGCGCGGCGAAAAACGAACGCGTGCTGGTCACCACGCTCACCAAACGAATGGCCGAAGACCTCAGCGAGTATTTTTCGGAAATTGGAGTCCGCTGC
>DATHOY010000289.1:0-55119 GCA_035484435.1 Vulcanimicrobiaceae bacterium
ATGATGTACGGTTCCGACGCATTTCCCTTCAACGACGCGCTGGGCGCGGAGGAGAGCATGTGGTTGGCGGCGCGCACCACCCGAACCGGATTAGCGGCGGCGCTGGCGGAACTCGTCGACGAAGGCGCATTCAATGAAACAAAAGCTTTGGAATTGGCGCGAAACTATCTGCACGATAACGCAGCGCGCCTTTATGGAGACTTGAAACGATGAGCGAAAAAGCAGAATGCAAATACATCCCCTGGAAAAACGTCGAACATGAAAAGCTGAACGACCTGATCGACCGCGAAATGGTCGTCGGCAACAAGCTGATGCTGGCGCGCGTGTTCCTAAAAAAAGGTGCGCACGTGCCCGAGCACCATCATCAGAATGAGCAGGTGACTTACATTCTGGAGGGCGCGCTGAAATTCGCCATCGACGGGAAAGAGATTGTCGTGCGCGCCGGTGAAGTGTTGTGCATCCCTTCGAACATGCCGCATGAAGCCTGGGCGCTTGAAGACACTCTGGACCTCGACGTTTTTGATCCGCCGCGCGAGGACTGGCTCAACAAGACGGACAATTATCTTCGCCGCGACGTTCCGATGCGCTAAGGCTTGCCGCTAATCGCCTTTGGCGGAGCGGTCCAGGAGTTCCTTCAGATACTGCTGCCAGACGGCGGCCCAGGTGTGCGTGCCGTGGCCATGGGTCTGCTCCGAAGCCGGGAGCAATAGAAATCTTCCATTCTTTACGCGCTTGATCTCGCGCTCGGCGATGCCAAGTTCCGGCGGATTGATGAAATCGTCGGCGGAATTGATGAACATCACCTGCGCGCGAACGGTCTCCAGTTTCGGCGAAGGATCGTAATCGCGGGACGCGTTTACCGCATAGAGAAAATCGTTCGCGTCCATGCCTGAAGTGATGCGTTTCATCGAATCGGCCAGGAATTTCTCCGCGGCATCGCGCGTCGGCAAATCTTCCTGCATGTGCAGCGGCGCGCTGCCGGCGATAATCAGAAAGTCCGCGGCGATCTGTAGTCCGGAGCGCGGCTGGGTGGTGTAGTCGCCATTCTTCCATTCTGGGTCCTGGCGAATCCCATCAATCACCATTTTGCGCCACACGCGGTTGCGCCCGGCCACCTGCACCGGCAAGCAGGCCAGCGGCATCAGCGCGTCCGTGGAATCCGGATACGTTTCGCCCCACATCCACGAATGCATGCAGCCCATGGAGGTGCCAAGAATCAGGCGCAGGTGGTTCACGCCGAGGCCCTTCTCGACCAGTTCGTGCTGCAGCGCGATCATGTCCGCATATTCGTATTGCGGAAAGCGGGCGTGGAGGCCGTCGCTGGGCTTGCTGGATTTTCCGTGGCCCACATTGTCGGGAAGGATCAAGAAGTATTTGCTTGCGTCCAGCAGTTGGCCGAGCCCAAACAGAACGCCGGCAAAGATGGGCCGAAAGAAACTGTCACCACTGCCGCCGGTGCCGTGCAGGATCAGAACGGCGTTCGTTGTGCGGCCGTTTGCATCTTTCACCGGCTTTCCCAGGGTGTAATAGTGCATCCGCACTTCCGGCAGCGTCTCGCCGGATTGGAAATGGAAATCGCGGACAACATAATCGCCTGCCTGCGGCGCGGGCCAGTTCTGCGCGGGTTGCGGAGCCGTCTGGGCTCGCAACGGCGCGCCCGCCCATCCCAACAGCAACACCATCAAGCTTCCGAGATGAAGCAAGCTGCGATTCATGTTTCCCCCAGGTCGAGAACGTGTCGCCGGGCAGGCGTTCTTGCGCCCGCGCGCAGGCAAGAAGTCTACGTCCACGTGAATACTGCAAAGACTGCTCGAGAGCGGCGCCAGCTACCAAATCTTGCAGGAATTTTCGCGCACCATCGCGTCGCCCTTCTTGCAGCCGAAGGCCTTCGCAAAAACTTCCAGGTTGGAGATCGGTCCGTTGCCGCGGAAACGCCCCAATGGATGCGGATCGGTGTTGGTTTGCAGGCGGGCCGCTTCGGCGCGCTGGTTGGAGCCCCACACTTGCGCCCAGCCGAGAAAGAAACGCTGCTCTGGCGTGAACCCGTCGATATCCTTCGGACGCTTTCCTTCGATGGATTTTTCATATGCTGCGTAGGCAATGCTCAAGCCGCCCAAGTCGCCGATGCTCTCACCGAGAACCAGCTTGCCGTTCTGGTGCAGCCCGGGCTCCACTTCGTAGCTGTTGAACTGGTCCACGATGCACTGGCCGCGCTCGTCGAAATTTTTCCGGTCGTCGGCCGTCCACCAATTGCGCAGATTGCCCTGGCCGTCGAATTGCGAGCCGCGGTCGTCGAACCCGTGGCTGATTTCGTGGCCGATCACGGCGCCCATGCCGCCGTAATTCACCGCGTCGTCAGCGCTGGGGTCAAAAAATGGCGGCTGCATGATTCCGGCGGGGAAAACGATTTCGTTAAACGTCGCGTTGTAATAGGCGTTCACCGTCGGCGGGGTCATTCCCCATTCCGAGCGATCCACCGGCTTGCCGATCTTCACAAGGTCGCGGTTTTCCTCGAATTCCAGGCTGCGCCGCACGTTGGCGAGGTACGACCCGCGATCGATCTTCAGCTTCGAATAGTCGCGCCATTTGTCCGGGTAGCCGATCTTCACGTTGAATGCTTCCAGTTTCGCAAGAGCCTGCTTCTTCGTCTCCGGCCCCATCCAGGAAAGCGTGGGAATGTCCGAGCGCAGCGCCGCAATCAGATTGTTCACCATCACTTTCGCCCGGGCCTTGGCCTCCGGCGGAAAATATTTCTGCACGTAGACTTCGCCCAGCGCTTCGCCCAGATTCTGGTTGGCGGACTGGGCGCAGCGCTTCCAGCGCGGCTGGAGCTCCTTGGTGCCGGAAAGCTGCTTGCCGTAAAACTCAAAATTCTCCTGCACGAAAGCGTCGGAAAGAGCCGGCGCGGCGTTGTGAATCACGTGCCAGCGCAAATACGTTTTCCAATCGGCAAGCGGCGTGGTGCTCAGCTGGTGGTCCAGTTCCTTGAAGAAATCGGGTTGCGCGATGTTGATCTCGGTCACCGAGGGGGAGCCGACGGCGTGCATGTAGCCTTCCCAGGACCAGTCCGGGGTAAGCGTTTTCAGATCCGCCAGCGGCATTTTGTTGTAGTTTTTTTCCGGGTCGCGAAGTTCCACGCGGGTGCGCGAAGCCTTCGCTAGTGATGTTTCAAATCCCATTACTGTTTGCGCTTCGGCAGCGGCCTTCTCGGGCGAGTCGCCGGTAAGCTCAAACATTTTGGCGACGTGCTTCAGGTAACCCTCGCGCAGCTGTTTGGATTTGTCGTCGTCGCGCAGATAGTAATCGCGATCCGGCATGCCCAGCCCGCCCTGGCGCGCGACCGCGATCATCTGCGAACTGTTCTTGAAGTCCGGCGTGGAGCCGAACACAAATCCCACGTTGTCCACCTGGCGATGCAGGCGAGCAATTTCAGAGTCCAGGCCCTTGCGATCCTGGATGGCGTCAATGGCGGACAGATCGGCGGCCAGGGGCTTGCTGCCGGCCGCTTCAATCGGGGTGGTATCCATGCAGCTTGAATAGAAGTCGCCGATCTTCTGCTCGTTCGAACCGGCGGCGGGCTTTGCATTGGCGGCGTTTTCCAGAATCGTGCGCATGGCGCTGAGATTTTTGTCGCGGAGCACGGCGAACGATCCCCAGGTGGAATACTCCGCTGGGATCGAGTTGGCTTTCATCCAGCCGCCCATGGCGAATTGGTAGAAGTCGTCGCAGGGTTTGCAGGTGCGGTCCAGATTCGTGATCGCGAAACCCCACGATGCGTCGCCGGATGTTTTTGTGGCGGAACTGGCGGCGATGCTCAAAACGGCGCAGATTCCGATGATCGAAAAAAAGAGCAACATTTTTGCGGAACGTTCCAGTTTCATGGCCGACCCCTGAAGTTGTTGGATAGACGAGCGAAGTTGCATTGCGGGGGTTGAGTTTAGCAGAACGTGTTCGGAGCCGCACGCAAAACGCTTATTCCGCGGCGGCGCTATCCACCGGCTGGGCGTGCAGCAAATCGGTCAGCACGTTCGGTGAAATCTGAACGAGGAAGCCGCGGTGTCCGCCGTTGATATAAATGGAGGGAAGAGCGAGGATGCTGCGCTCGACGTAGACCGGCAAATTCTTGCGTGTGCCGAAGGGAGAGGTTCCGCCGACCTGGTAGCCGGTGTGGCGTTGTGCGATATACGGTTTACACGGATCGACTTTTTTCACGCCGATCTGCCGCGCAAAACTCTTGAGGCTCACCTGGCGGTCGCCATGCATCAGGATCAGCAGGGGTTTTGCATCCTGGTCCTGCATCACCAGAGTCTTCACGACGGCGTGCTCGTCCACACCTAGTTGTTTTGCGGACTCGGCAGTGCCGCCGCGCTCTACGTAATCGTAAAGATGCTCGGTGAAGCTGACGTTGTGTTGGCGGAGAAATGTGGTGGCCGGAGTTTCCGGCGCATGTTCCTTCCGAGCCATCACGACTGAGGAACGCTTCGGCGGCTACTTCGCCGGGGCAGCAACCGGCGGCAAATAGTTTTTTGCATACTTCGTGGTGTCCACCTTTTGCCATTCGCCGTGGATGATGCCCTCGCGGATTTGCGCGGGAGTTTTGCCCTTGCGGGTCTGCTCATACGAATAAAAATCTTCCTTCTGGCAGATGTCGCAGCCGGAGCCGTGACGGCTGACGAAGCAGTCGAGCAGGCTGCCGTGTCCCTGGCTGCGATCGCAGTGGCAGTAGCAAGGCTGTTGGTAAAGAACCTTTTTCGTGCGGCCGGCGATGACGTACGCGTTGAAGGTCTGAATGTCGGTGAATAGAGAGGCTTCCATCGTGGGAGGCAGAGCATCTTTCGGTGCTTCCGAGTGGAAAGCGGGCGTCGGCTCGTCTTCGGGCGATGCGGCGAACTGCGGCACTGCCAACAGTCCCACACCCGCAGCCAAAAGAATTCCGCCGGTCAGCATTTTGTGCATCGTCTTCATGAAACCTCTCTTCCCAACATCGGAGTCTTCTTCTACTTTACGGCGGCCAATTCCGGATTTCCAGCGAAGTGCTCCAAATAGTAAGCGCACAGCTGGATTGACGCAGTACGACCTTTGTCCGGCTCAGGCGGTGGCGTTGCGCGAACTGAGTGTTGAGTTCCACGCAGCGAGGTCTTCGGGATCAACGCTCCCGAGGTGCGCGTCGCTGCCTGCCATTTCCGGCGTCGTCCAACGCCAGACGGCGGCGCCGAGCAATCCTGCGTCGCGGCACTCCGTCAGCGATCGTTTCAACGAGTAGTCGGAGGCCGTGTCATCCTTGGCGGGAAGCTCTCCCAACCATAATGGTTTGTCGAGCGGTGGCATGCATGCGAGTTGCCGCGCGAGGCTGGATTTGCCGGAGGGGTCTTGCACGGGATAGTAGTGCGCCTGGTAGAAATCGAGCCCGAGCTCGCTCCAGGCGCGAACCCACGCCAGACTTGCCGAGCCCATTGTTGCCGGCACGCCCGCGAATTCGCGAACGGCCTGTGCGATCTCCTCCGCGAACGCGCGGAAATCGGCGTAGCGCACCTTCGCGGCCGGTTGCCGGTGAAATTCGCGGATGGCCCATTCCGGCTCATTGGCGATTTCCCAGGCGAACAGCCCGGGATGCTCGCGGAATTCGCGGAACGTCGGGATCAGCACGCGGTGAAGAAATCCTTCGCGCCCGGCGGCGAACTGGAGGACTTGTTCATTGGAGTGCTCGGCAGGCTTCCCTGTGCGGTCCTGCAGCCACAGATAATCCATCAGTGAAAAGCAAAGTTTCAGCCCGTTGCGGTTCGCCAGCTCCAGCGCCGCGCCAACATCCGCGAACAAAAATTCATCCGGCCGCAAGGGAATGCCTTTTTCGGTCAGGAATCCGCCGCGCCCGTCGGCGAACAGGAACCACCGGACCACGTTCACACCGCAATCGCGGATGCGCGCGAACTCCCGCGCAACTTTCGAAAGATTCTCCGGAAGCGAAATTCCGCGATGCCCGGAAGGACTCACGCCGAAGTCTTCGGCATAGTTTTCCCAGGGATAGTTGACACCAAGGAAAAACGGCTGGTTGGTCATGGCGGCCTGCGGTACGTTGACGGTCTAACGAATGGAAATCGTTTTGGCGGATTGCACGTTTCGGGCGGCGACAGCCCGTTCGGCCAGATGCTTTTCCCGCAGATGGCGGTGCACCCGGCGGCCCCACGTGCGGATGAAGGTATAGTTCAGCGCTCCGCCAATCGCGGAGCTGGCAAGCGGCACCATGCGGCCCACCCATTTTTCCGCGCTTTCTTCGCCAATGCGCACGGCCAGGCGTCCCGCAATCCGCGGGGCCAGACGCTCCGCGATCTGCTTTTCCGCTAAGTCCTTGCCCAGGTCAATTCCTGCGGCGCCTGCCGCGGCCAACCACATTTGTATGCGGCGCTCGGACTCGCGCTCTTCGAATCCATAGAGCAGGCACAGCCGCTGAATCAGGCGTAACGCAATAATGGTCAGCAGGCTGGCGTCGGGAAGAATTGTGATCATGCCGCCCAGGCCGAAACCCGCGCCCTGCGCCAGCGCGATGCGTTGCGCGTTGTGAATCAACTTCTCCGCAATCGCATCCAGCTGTTCGATGGGGACATCCCGCATGCGTCCAAAGTGCGGAATCCAAAGATTGTGTTTGTCGGCGAGATATTGGCGGAAGTCGTCGGGGTCAATCTCCACCGACCGCAGGCCCCGCAACATGCCAAAGCGCAGGAATCGCCCCACGGTCCGGCCGGCTAGCGATTTGGGTAACTTCCCCATGGCCTTAAGCATCCTATGCCGGTTGGATGCGGTCAAGCGGCCCCGGGTCGCTGGAGGTCCAGGCGGGGATGTTGACCAGCCGGAGGCATCAGGACCCGAGTTCTACTTGACGCGGAATCGATTTTCGGTAAACTGCATTTTTCCTATGGCGACCATGCTCACGTTCCTGCCGCCTGAAGTCACTGTGGATCTGGAGTATCCGCAGCGGGAAGCGGCGTTTTTCTACGGACTGTTTCTGCGCGGGCATTCCGCGGACAAACTGCGCCAGGACATTGAAGTTCCACCCGCGGTTCTTGCCAAATGGCACCGCGAAGCCGAACGCGAGCCCCAGTTGCGCGACGTTTTTTCGCGCATGCTGGAATACCGCCGCCACGTTCTCGCCATCTTCGATACGCTCGTCGGCTCGGAAGTCCAAAACCACCGCGTCCAGTAATTCCCGCCTCTGCCCCTAATTGTTCTCTCTGGGCAACGCCGTGACCTCTCCTCACGTCTAACCAGCATCGGGGGATAAATGTCCTTGAATGAACAAGATTCCCTATTTGACGTCTCAGGTGCACAGGATTAGAATTCAGTGTCCCTAAAGGTGTCTCTATGCATATGATGTTTCGCAAGGTTACCGCCGGCGTGGCTGCGTACGTATTGCTCCTCCTCCCTGTTACCGGACAACAAGCCCAAGCTCCCGATCCCAATCCCCCAGCGCCTGCGCAAAATCAAAAACTTTCTAAAGAGCAGAAACAGAAAATGAAGAAAACCTTGAAGGAGCTCGATAACTCCTTCAAGACCTGGCTGAACGAGGATGTGACGTACATCATCTCTCCGGAAGAGCGCACCGCTTTCCTGCAACTGGAAACCAACGAAGAGCGCGAACAGTTCATCGAGCAGTTTTGGCTGCGCCGCAGCAGCAATCCGGACATGCCGGACAACGATTTTAAGGAAGAGCACTATCGCCGGATCGCCTACACCAACGAACACTATGCTTCCGGCATCCCCGGCTGGAAGACGGATCGCGGTCGCATTTACATCATCTGGGGTGCCCCGGATGAAATCGAATCGCATCCGACCGGTGGAACCTATGATCGCCCGACAGAAGAGGGCGGCGGCTCCACAACAACGTATCCCTGGGAACGCTGGCGCTATCGGTATCTGGAAGGCATTCAGGAAAACGTGGAACTCGAATTCGTGGACCCCAGTGGTTCCGGCGAGTATCACCTGACAATGGATCCTTCCGAAAAAGACGCGCTGCTGAATGTGCCCGGGGCGGGCCTTACGATGATGGAATCCATGGGCCTGGCATCCAAGACGGACCGTTTTACCCGCTCCGACGGCACCCATTTGGGCACCTCGCTTGGTGGAACACCGGCCAGCTTGAATGAGTTCACTCGCCTCGAACTGTACGCCAAAGTTCAGCGCCCGCCCGAAGTGAAGTACAAAGACCTGGAAGCGCTGGTGACCTCGCGCATGGTCCGCGATCAGGTGAAGTTCAATTACCGGACGGACTTTCTGAAGGTAACCAACGACACGGTCCTGGTGCCAGTGACCATACAGGTGCCCAACAACCAACTGCAATTCAAAAATAAAGACGGTGTTTACAGCGCCTCTCTGAACATCTTCGGGCGCGTCAGCACGCTGACCAATCGAGTGGTGCAGACCTTCGAAGACTCCGTAACGCGCGATTATCCAGAATCGCTCTACAAGCAGTCCATGAAACTATCGTCGGTCTATCAGAAATCGCTGCCTCTGCGGCCGGGATTGTACCGCCTGGACCTGGTCATCAAGGATGTGGATAGCGGCAACGTCGGTGCGGTCAACACGCGACTAGCGGTTCCGCGCTACGAGGACGAAAAGCTGGAAGCCAGCACGCTGATCCTGGCCGACCAGATCGAGCACGTCCCCGCGAAGCAGATCGGCACCGGCCAATTCGTGCTTGGCTCGTCCAAAGTGCGCCCACGCCTGGACGCGGACTTCACCACCGCCGACAAGCTCGGCATCTATCTCCAGATTTATAACTTGAAGGGTGACGAGAAAACTCACAAAAGCAACGCCAGCTTCGTTTATACGGTAAAAAAGGGCGACCAGCAGGTGATGCAGTTCAAAGAGACTTCCGCCGACATGAAGCGGACTGGCGATCAAGTGACCATCGAGCGGCTTTTGCCGCTGGCCACGCTGGCCGTGGGGAAGTATACTCTCGAGGTCAACGCGACCGACATGCTGGCGAACGTAACGATTTCCCGCACCGCGGAGTTCACCGTGAAGAATCCGGTGGATCAGAAGACCGCGGCGAACGTCACACCTGGGAGGTAACTGAGTGAAGCGCGGCGCCCTCTTGTGCTTCGGGGTCCTGCTCGGCACCGCTGTGGGTGTGAGCTGTGGCGCGCCTTCCCTGTTTGCCCAATCAAGCAAGCAACCGGTTTCTATTCTCGGAAAGCTTTCCGGCCAGGTGCGCGATGCAAGCGGCATCCCGCAATTGGGCGCCACCGTAGCCATTCTTTCTGAGACACCCGGCGCTGCCGCTACCTATCTCTTCCTGACCAACACCGACGGCATCTTCACCGGCGAAAAGCTGGCGCCGGGCTCGTACACCGTCCGCGTGACGCTGGCTGGTTTTCTGCCTTTCCTTGAAAAGCACATCCAGATTTCACCCAACCTGACCACGACGGTTCGCATCCGGCTCGAATCCATGTTTGCCTCGATCGAGCAGCTTCGCAGGCCGCCGGTGGCCAGCGCTGCCGAAGCGGACGACTGGAAATGGGTGCTGCGCTCGGCACCGGAACTGCGCCCCGTACTGCACTGGGATGAAACCGATCCGCCGGGAACTATCACCGCTTCCATCGTTGTCGAACAGAATGTGCACCGGCCGCTGGGAATCGTAGCGTTGACCGACGGTGCCCGGCGCCCCGGTTCGGTTTCGAATGTTGCGGCCGCGCCCAGCACTGCCTTCGCTTACGACCAGAAAATTGCCGGCTCCAATCACATTGTTTTTGCGGGGCAGATAACGCCCGATGAAGATTCTCCCGCAGGTGGAATTGCCAGCGTCTGGCTGCCGACCGGTTCGTCGGAATCGGGGCCTTCGAGCACATTGGTATTGCGCGAAGCCAAAGTGGGCAACAATGGGCTGACTTTCCGTGGCATTCGCCTCGATCAGACCGAAACCCTCGCGTTGGGCAGCCGTTTTCTGGTGCGCGCCGGTGGAGAATATGTTTTGGTTGGATTGGGTGCGCCTGCTTCCGGCCTGCGTGCGCGCGTGAAGCTTGAGACTCGCGTCACCTCGAATTGGTACGCGGATGCGATCTATGCAGCCCTGCCCAATGGCACCACTCCGAATGACGCTTTGAATGCCGCACTGGAAGGAATGGACGCCCCTGGAGTTCTGACCGACGCGCTGAACCAGCTGGATGCTTTCCCCGCGCTCCTGATGCGGCGAGGCCGGCCTGTTCTGGAGAGCGGGCGCCACGAAGAATTGGCTGCGGAGCGGAAGATGGGAACCCGCGGGGTCTTCCAGATCGCCGCGTTTCATGACGACTATAGTCACGTGGCCCTGTTTGGCCGTGGCAGCAGCTTGCCCCCCGAGGAATTTTTCCAGGATTTCTTTTCGAAGGGTTTTGCCTATGACGGCGGCGCTTCCAGCGATTGGGGTGGCCGTATCGCCCTCCGTGAAAAGCTGAACGACGAACTTGAACTTACCGCCATCTATGCATTTTCTGGTGCCCTGGTTCCGGTAGCGGAGATGGATGGCGGCCTGCGGGATGGCCTGCGCAATGCCCAACGTCAGTCTGTCGCCGCAAAAGTCACCGCCCGAATTCCCAAGAGCGGCACTCACCTTACCGCCGGCTACAAGTGGATCAACGACACGGCTCTTTCGAGGGTGGACCCGTACGGCGAAGCTGCTTATCAGGTAAGCCCCTACTTGAATGTGGGCATCCGGCAACCTCTGCCCCGTATGCTGTTCGGTCGCTGGGAAGCCAACGCCGAATGCGACAACCTGCTTGCACAGGGTTACTTCTCTCTGAACACCAGAGATGGCCAACTGCTGCTGGTCCCCGCCTTTAGGAGTTTCCGGGGTGGCGTGAGCCTTCAGTTTTAGCGATTTTGGGACCTCTCGAAATCCGTATCCTATCTATTGAAAACGGGATGCGACCCGCCCACTGCCCGGAAGGCATCTTTAAGTTATTTATTTGCATCCTGTTATGGCGTTAGGCATCTACTAAAGATTGGAACACCAGTTGCAGAAATTGAACTAAGGTTAGGTGCGAGCTTTTCAAGGCTGCGATGCGACAGAATCTTCGTGTTCGGGTAGGTGCGGTTGTGCTGGCGTTAGCCACGCTGGCAGCTATCGTCTTTGCCTGGCTGAATTTCGTGCAGCGCTCGCGCTATGAGCAAGTAGACGACGGCGTAGCCTGGTCGGATGGCGCGGTTGGCGTCGAAGCCTGGAAGGTCGCCGCCGACTCTCCCGCCTCCGCGGCCGGAATTCATTCCGGAGACATTTTGCTCGCGATCAATGACGTTGCGGTGCCGCGCGCCGCTTCCGTGGCCAATCGTCTGTATCGCGCCGGGCTCTGGACGCAACTTCGCTATAAACTTTCCCGCAACGGCGAGGAATTTGAAACTCGCCTGATCACCACCCCGCCCCATAAACCCATCACCGTCGAAAATTATCTGCGTGTCGTTGGCTTGCTGTATCTCTTCATTGGGCTATTCATATTTGCCCGGCGTTGGAACGCGCCGCGTGCCGTGCATTTCTACGTTTTTTGTCTGGTCTCCTTTGTTGTTTGTTCGTTCCATTACAGCGGCAAGCTGGACACCTTTGATCTCGAAGTCTATTGGTCTGGTGTTTTCGCTGGGTTGTTCGCGCCGGCTCTCTTGCTGCATTTCGCGCTGGTCTTTCCGGAGCGGCCGGAAACTTCGCGTAAATCCCTGCTGAAATTCGCCGGGGTTTACCTCCCGCCGCTGGCACTGCTTGGGGTCCATATTCTGGTGGCATTGAATGCCGCGGGTTTCGTCCCCACGACTCGCTCCCGAGTGGAGCTGGACCAACTGGAGCTCGGCTTCCTGGCATTTTATTTCCTCGCGGCCGGATTTATTTTCAATCTCAGTTACCGGCGCTCGCGCTCCGGCGTCTTGCGGCAACAGTTGAAGTGGCTGACCGGTGGAACTCTTGCGGGCAGCTTGCCGTTCACGCTGCTGTACATCATTCCCTATATTTTTGACGCTGCCACGCTGCCCTGGATGCAGTTCTCCGCGCTTAGCCTGGTGCTGATTCCGCTCTGCTTCGGTTACGCCATCATCCGTTACCGGTTGATGGACGTGGACATCATCTTCAAGCGCGGCTTGGCGTATACGGCGGCAACCGCGGCCGTGGCCGCGGTGTACTTCGGATTGGTTGCGTTGATTGCGCAGATCTTTCACGAACAGACCACCGGCTCCGTCGGCGGCATGATCGCCATTGTTGTTGCGGCATTCCTCTTCCAGCCGTTCCGCGAAGGTATCCAGGCGCGTCTCGACCGCTTCTTCTATCGCGACCGCCTTGATTACCGCCGCACGCTGATCGAATTTGGCCGCACCCTTACGAACGAAGTGCGCCTGGAACCCATGCTCGGCTCGGTGATGGATCGCGTTTCGCAGACGCTGCTTGTCGATCGACTGGCCATCTTCGTCGAGGATGCGCAGAATCCTGGAGAGATGCGCCTGGCCCGTTCGATGGGAGTGCGCCTGAGCGAGCGCCTTGACCTGAGCTTTCTGAAATCAGCCACGCCGGAACTTGCGAATAACACGATTTTCTTCGAGTCATCCCGCAGCGTGCCGGATGTGGCGGATTCCGTGCGCCGCACGATTGAGCAGCTTGACCTGAACTACTTCATTCCTTGCCGCATACGGGAGCGCACCGTGGCCTTCCTCGGCCTCGGGAAAACGGTGGACGGTGATTTCCTGTCGAGCGATGACGTTGAGCTGGTGCAGACCATCGCCGGATACCTGGCTATCGCGCTGGACAATTCGCAGTTGTATACCTCGCTCGAGCAGAAAGCCTTCGAAGTGGCGCGCCTGAAAGATTTCAGCGAAAACATCGTGGAATCGCTCAACGTGGGCGTTCTGGCAGTCGATCTTTACGGCACAGTTGAAGCGTGGAACAGCCGCATGGAACAGCTCTTTCGAGTGTCGCGCAACGACGCGGTGGGCCAGCCGCTTGCCGGCCTTCTGCCTGTGGAGCTCGTGCAGGAAATTTCCAGCCGCGGCGATGCCGAGCAGGTCACGGGGATCTACAAACAAAGATTGCAGCACCAGGGCCTCTCGATGGTGGTGAACGTCTCCATCACGCCGCTGGTCAGCAAGGCCGGCGAACGCATCGGGCGCTTGCTGCTGTTTGACGACGTGACGCAGCGGGAGCGCATGGAAGAGCAGATGTCGCAAACGGAGAAGCTCACGTCGCTCGGCCTGCTGGCAGCCGGTGTCGCCCACGAAGTGAACACGCCGCTGGCCGTGATCTCCAACTACATTCAGATGCTGGCCAAGCAGATGCCGGAGGGCGATCCGCGGCAATCCATCATCGAAAAAATTGTGAAGCAGACTTTCCGCGCCAGCGAAATCGTGAACAACCTGCTGAATTTTTCGCGCACCGGCCCAAGCGCACTCGCGGATGTGGACGTCAACCGCGTGGTGGAAGAAACGCTTTCCCTGGTTGCCCACCCGCTGAAAACCTCGCAAATCCAGGTCGTGAAGCATCTCACCGACGATTTGCCGGCGGTCCGCGGCTCCGCCAACAAGCTGCAGCAGGTGTTTCTGAATCTTTTTCTGAATGCGCGCGATGCCATGCCCACCGGCGGAATTCTGGAAGTCCGCACCGGCGCCCATAATGGCAGCGTGGAAATTGAAGTGGCGGACACGGGCAACGGGATTCCCCGCGACCACATCCATAAGATATTTGACCCTTTTTTCACGACCAAGCCCGGAGGCCGCGGCACCGGCCTGGGCCTCTCCGTGAGCTATGGGATCATCAAAGAACATGCCGGTAAGATCGATGTGCGCTCCGCCCCCGGGCGAGGAACATCCTTTCACGTTGAATTTCCGGCCGTGAGGAAAGCGGTTCATGCCTAAAGGCTCGATTCTGGTTATTGACGACGAAGCGGAAATTCGCGAGGGGCTGGAACTCCTTCTGAAAACCGAGGGGTATCAGGTTTCCATGGCGGATACCGGGCAATCCGGACTTGCGCGCCTGGGGGAACATCCGTACGACCTGCTGCTTCTGGACGTAAGCTTGCCGGATCGCAACGGAATCGAACTGCTTAAAGACATCCGCCGGCAGAATCCCAATCTCCCAATCGTGCTCATCACCGCCTACGGCTCCATCGAAATGGCGCGAGCCGCGTTCAAGAGCGGCGCGATGGACTACATTACCAAGCCGTGGTCCAACGACGAATTGCTGGCGCAGGTGGCGCAAGCTGTCGAGGCGCATCGCCTGCGCGAGGAAAACGTTCAGCTGAAGCGGGCGCTGAAGCAGCGCTTCAATTTCCCCAACATCATCGGCAAAAGCGAAAAGATGCTAACGCTGTTTGACCTGGTGGCGCAGGTTGCGCCATCCAGGTCAACGATCCTGATCAGCGGAGAGAGCGGCACAGGGAAGGAATTGATCGCGAAAGCGATTCACTCGGCCTCCACCCGCGCCGATCGCGCTTTTGTGCCGGTCAACACCGGGTCCATTCCTGTCGACCTGCTGGAATCGCAACTCTTCGGCCACGTGAAGGGCGCTTTCACCAGCGCCGTCGCTAGCAAAAAAGGCCTTTTCGAAGTCGCCGACCAGGGAACTATCTTCTTCGACGAAATTGCCACCGTTAGCCCGGAGACCCAGGCCAAGCTCCTGCGCGTGATTCAAGAGCGCGAATTCATGCGCCTCGGCGGCACGGAACAACTCAAGGTGGACGTGCGCATCGTCGCGGCCTCCAACATTGATCTGCTCTCGTTGGTGAAGGAAGGGCGATTCCGCGAAGACCTCTATCACCGCCTTAACGTTATCCACCTTCACCTGCCTCCGCTGCGTGAGCGCCGCGAAGATATTCCGATACTGCTGGCGCATTTCCTGGAACGATTCTGCACGGAAAACACCAAGCCTCTGCGAATGTTCACACCGTCTGCGATGAAATTGCTGATGGACTATGATTGGCCGGGCAACGTTCGCGAACTGGAAAATGTTGTGGAACGCGCCGTGGTGCTATCCACGCAGGAGCGCGTGGACGTCGACCTGTTGCCCGAATCCGTGCGCAGCAAGGAAATTGTCCGTGGCGTCCGCTTGCAGCTTTCGGAATTTCTGCCGCCGTTGCCGGGCGAGGCGGGCGCTCGAACCGCCGCCGATAATCCGACTCCTTCACTCTTTCAGATCATCGACGAAGTCGAGCGCCGCATAATCGTTGACATGCTGGAGCGCACAGGATGGAATCAAACGGAAGCCGCGGAGCGTTTCCTGATTCCACTTTCCACGTTGAACCAGAAAATCAAGCGCCTTGGTATTGACGTGCGCCGCCGCGGGCGCGTGGAAGAAAGCCAAGTCGCCTGGTCCGGGAAATAGTCCAGGGAGCAAACTGTTCCAAACTGGAACGAAGTTTTTCACTCCCTGTTCCAATTTATTCTTGCTTCTACTGTTCTCTCTAGGCACAGTAATTTGCGATGATCCTGCGCCTTTCGGATTCCCTCTCACGAGGCTTGCTCGTCATCGGTTCTCTGCTCGTTGCGCTATGGGTGTCTTTTTTCGGCGTGCGTTCGGGCATCGCGGGGCTTGCGGCGGACGGCAAATCCATCAACGAGCTGCAATGGGCTGTTCGCCTGGAGTCGGGCAATCCTGAATATTGGTATCGGTTGGGACACTATCAACAATTCAATCTGGAACAGCCCGATGTAGCAGCTGCGGTCGACTCTTACCAAAAAGCAATCGCGTTGAATCCCGGTTACACCGAAGCCTGGTTGGATCTCGGCGCGGCATACGAACTTGATGGAAACACAGCATCGGCGCAGGGTGCTTTTTTGCGCGCGAAGAAATCGTACCCCGCCTCCGCCGATGTCGCGTGGCGCTACGGAAATTTTCTTCTTCGCGAAGGCACGTTACCGGAAGCCTTTGCGGAACTTCGGCTCGCCCTGCAGTCGGACCCAAAGCGCGCGGGTGCAGTCTTTTCTCGCGTGTATCGCGCCGACCCGGACATCGACGCCATTTTGAACGACCTACTTCCGCCGATCCCTTCCGTTTATGTTGACGCGATTGCCGAAGCGGTGGATTCGCAGCAGTTGGCGGTGGCGCAAACGATCTGGATACGGCTGACAAAGCTCCATCCGCAGCTGCAATTGCGGCAATTCAACAACCTCGTCGGCATTCTGATGGCGCGTCACGACTACGAGGCCGCGCGCCGGATCTGGGACCAGGGCACGGCCACCATGAACCTGCCTCCGCTGGTTCAACCCCGGGATTCGGTTCTCTGGGATCCCAGTTTTGAGTCCGGCCTCAGCAACGATTCTTTTGCATGGTTTTTTCACGCGCTGGTGGAGGGAGTTCACACCGAGATTGACACCAGCGAGAAGCTTTCCGGGAAGCAGTCGCTTCGGTTGACTTTCGACGGCAAGCACAACCCAGGATCGGATCTTGCTTGCGCTTCGGGGCCCGTGATTCCAGGCACGAAATATCTTTTTTCCGGCTGGGTAAAGACAAAAGACCTAACTGGTGACCAGGGAGTTCGATTCCACCTGAGACCCATCGGGAATATTCAGTTCCCGCCGGAATCCACGCGCGACATCCACGGCACGACGGCGTGGACTTCCATCGAACAGGATTGGACCGCGGGGCCGGGTATCCGCCTTGTGCAGGTCTGCGTCACCCGGGAGCCCAGCACGGATGCCGACATTCATATTTCCGGCGATGCCTGGGTGGATGATGTAACGCTTGTGCCGAAGGCAGTGGAGCGCCGGCGGCCATGAAAATCTTGCGAATCGGGATCTGCGTGCTGCTGACGTTCGCGGTTCTGGCGTTTGGAGCGGTAGAGGAGTGGTCGCAGGGAATTCTGGAAGTGTGCTTTGCAGCGCTGCTGGTGATCTGGGCGCTGCGAACGTTTGCCTGGAAGCAGGAGGTGATTACATTTTCTCCCCTGTTGCCTCCGCTTCTGGTGTTTTTGCTGCTGACGCTGGTCCAGTTGATTTTCCACCGGACCGCCTCGCCCTACGACACACGGATGCAGCTGCAGTTGCTGATCGTCTACATCATCCTGCTGGTTCTTTTGCCCCAGGCGTACTACCGCATGAACCACTGGAGAGGCCTTCTGTGGTTCCTGATGTCGCTGGGATTCTTCGTTTCCGTCTTCGGCATCCTGCAGTACCTCACGTTCAACGGGAAGCTGTATTGGTTCCGGGTAATGCGTTATGGGGGCCAGGCATTTGGGCCCTACGTGAACCGCAACCACTTCGCCGGGTTCGCGGAAATCCTGATTCCTGTCGCGCTGGTGCCGCTGGTGCTGGGAAAAGTCCGGCGGGAGCGCCTGTTCCTGGTGGGCTTGTTCGCGGTGGTGCCCATCGTGGCTCTGCTGTTGTCGGCCTCCCGTGCCGGCATCATCAGCTTTGCGGTGCAACTGCTGATTCTCTTCTCGCTCCTGCTGGTCCGGCGCCTTCAGAGCAAATACATGCTGGCCGGCGGTGTTCTGGTGCTTTGCGCGATCCTGGCGGTTTCCTGGATAGGTGTTCAGGAAGTGCTGCAGCGATTCGCCAACTACCAGTCAATGGATGTCACCGGGGGGAAGCGGGCGTCCATGCGGCATGACACGTTTCGGATCTTCCTGGAGCACCCGGTCCTGGGCACCGGCCTGGGCACGCTGCAGATGGTCTTCCCGCCCTACGAGTCCAACTACGACGCAAGAATTGTGAACCACACCCACAACGACTATCTGGAGGTCTTAGCGGAAACGGGTCTGGCTGGCGGAATCTGTTGCCTGTGGTTCTTGGCGATTCTATTCATCGAGTCGGTCAAGGGGCTGAAAGATCTCGGCGGCTCGTTTGGGGCGGCATTGAACCTCTCGGGGCTTGTCGGTTGTTGTGGGCTATTGGTGCATAGTTTAGTAGACTTTAATCTTCACATCCCAGCCAACGCCCTGTTGTTTTTCGTGTCGGCTCATCTGGCAACCGCCCGCCTGCAAGCGTCGACACCGGGAATTCCGGAAAGCTCCCCGCCCCGCCGGAAAACCAGAAAAGTAGAGGCCAGTTAATGGTGTCAGACTGTATAATGCCGATGGGGGGTCACCCACTCTGATGGTCCCATATTCAACCATGGGACGGCGCTGCCTCTTTCTCTGCGCCGTTGCCGCAAGTTTCTTCAGTGCGCCTTTCGCCCTGCGCGCCCAGCAGAACGTCACTGTCGGTGAAACTCCTCAACAAGTAAACGATCGCATCCATACACTCACGATGGGCTCGAAGAGCTCTGCTCCCCACGACTACGTGATTGGCAACGGAGACCTGCTGGATATATCCGTTTTTGATGTGCCGGAGCTTTCGAAAGAAGTGCGGGTCAGCCAGACCGGCACGATCAGCATTCCGCTCATTCCCGTTCGCCTGCGCATTGCAGGTCTGAGCGAAACGCAAGCGGAAGAAAAAATTGCGGAACTCCTGGAAGCCAACGGCCTGGTTTCGCACCCCGAGGTCGGCGTGGCTGTAAAGGAACATCGCAGCCAGCCGATTACCGTGGTCGGCGCGGTCACGCATCCGATGGTTTATCAAGCCGACCGCGATGTCACTTTGCTGGAAGTTCTTGCCGAAGCGGGCGGCATCGCCAACGACGCCGGTGACATCGTAATTGTGACCCGCCATCGGACTTTTAGCCTGGTAGAAGTTGCCAATCCAGAAACCAACCCTGGGACTGCTGCGCCGGGTTCGGGCGAGCCGCCGCCGCTTACTCCACCTGCCTCCCAAGCACCTGCGGAGAAAACGGCCGATGTTTCTACGAAGACTCAGTCCTTTCCGTCCGCTGAAGAATTGGCACAGGCAAAACCGCCTGCCACCCCCGCCAGTGCCGACACTGCCGGTGGTCCCGCAACTCCGGACTCCACGACCATTACCATTAACTTGAACGATCTCCTGGAGACGGGTGACACGCGCAACAACATCTTTTTGCAATCCGGCGACGTCGTCACCGTGCCGCATGCGGGGATTGTATATGTTCTGGGAGCGGTCACTCGCCCGGGCGGCTTTGTTGTTTCCAACGACCGCACACAACTCACGACCTTGAAAGTGCTATCGCTCGCCGGCGGGCTCACCAACATCGCCAAGACCCAGCATGCGGTGATTATCCGCAAGGATGACACCGGCAAGCAGATCGAAACCCCGGTGGACTTGAAGAAAGTTTTGAACCGGGAATCCGAAGACATCACCATGCGCCCGAGCGATATTCTTTTTGTTCCGGATGACAAGACCAAGCAGGCGTTGTTAAAAGCCTTGGAAATTGGACTGGGTATTGGCGCGGCGGTGGCGGTATTCCGGCTGGCGTACCACTAAGAACGGACTATGATCGAAGACGCAAAACTGATTCCCAGAAATCCCGGAAGCAACGGGTCGGTTGATGTGCTGCCGGCGTCGACGCGCGTGCCGGCGATTGATCTCTCCCCGCGGGAGCCGCACCTTTACGACTACCTGCTGATTCTGCGCAAGCACCAGTGGCTGATTCTGTCTTTCCTGCTGACTGTCGTAACCATCGTCAGTATCGCTACATTCCGCATGCGCCCGGTATACGTCGCCAGGGCCACCATTGAGATCGATCGCGAGAACAACAACATCCTTCCGTTCCAGGGCGCCGACTCCTACGATTCCATGATGGATCTCGACAACTACATCGAGACCCAATCCAAGGTTCTTACCAGTGAAACCTTGGCTCTTCAAACCATTCGCAACACCGGGCTCGCTGCAAACCCCGAATTTTCCGCCGGAGGCATCCCCTCGGAAGCCATCGCCACCGGCTCGCTTGCCAACCAAAAGCGTCCTCCGGAAGTCGCCGCGTTCCTGGGCAGCTTGAGCGTGAAGCGCATTCCGTCCAGCCGGCTCATGGAAGTAAGTTATGAATCCACCGACCCTGTGTTGGCCGCCCGGATTTTGAACGCTCACCTCGAAAATTTTAAAGCGCAGAATATCCAGAGCCGTTATGAAGCCACCCTTGAAGCAACCCGCTTCCTTACTTCGCAGCTCAACGAACTAAAGCTCACCGTGAAGCAGTCCGAGGATGCCCGCATCAATTACGAGCGGCAGAACCAGATCTGGAGTGTGGACGACAAATCCAACATCACCACCCAGCGCCTGGCGGACCTGGACAAGCAACTTACCGACGCGCAGGGCGAGACTTTGAAGAAGCAGGCGCTTTACGAGTACGCAAAAGCCGGCGACATCGATGCCGTTCCGGAAATTCGCGCTGATGCCCTTTTGCAGGATTTGCAGAAGAAGCGCGCTGAGCTGGCCGTGCAGTATACCGAAGCCGTCAACCAGTACGGGCCCAATTTTCCCAAAGTGCAGCGTCTGCAATCCCAGATGAAGGAAGTGGAAGATCAGATTGCCCGCGAAAGCAGAGGCATCATCCTCCAGCTGGAGAGCGACTATCGCGAAGCCAAACAACGCGAAGAACTGATTCGCCAGGCACTGGAAGTGCAAAAGGCCGAGACCAACAACATGGCCGAGAAGATGGTCCAGTACAACATCCTCAAGCGAGAATCGGAAGCCGACAAAACTCTCTATGAAGGACTGTTGACCAAATTGAAGGAAGCAGGCATCTCCGAAGGACTGAAATCTTCCAACCTTCGCGTCGTTGACCCGGCCATGATTCCTTCTTATCCTTCGCGGCCTGCCAAGGCCCGCAATATCGCGCTCGCCTTCCTCGTGGGCCTTGTCGGAGGTATTGGCCTCGCACTCTTGCGGGAATACCTCGATAACACGGTGAAGACTCCCGACGATATCGAAACGCTCTCGCGATTGCCCAGTCTTGCCGTCGTTCCAGCCTTTGGAGACGGCGCAGGTCGCCAGCGTCGAATGGGCATATTCGGCGGCTCTGCCGCGAATGGCCACGAGAAGCGCATCGAACTTGTAGCGCAGCATCTGCCAAAATCGCAGATGTCGGAAGCTTTCCGCGCGCTGCGGACTGCTTTGCTTCTCTCGCAGCCGGATCACCCGCCGCAGGTCATCCTCGTAACCAGCGCCCTTCCGCGCGAGGGCAAAACCACGGCTGCGGCCAACCTGGCCGTTACCCTGGCGCAACTCGGCGACAAAACGGTTCTCGTCGATGCCGACCTTCGCAAACCCGGCGTTGGCCGATTGCTGAATCTGGGCACCGGTAAATACGCCGGGCTAAGCTCCTATCTCGCGGGAGTCTCCACACTGGATCTGGTGACCGTACCGCACCCGGCGATTCCGAATCTTGCTGCCATTCCCACCGGACCGCTGCCGCCCAATCCGGCAGACCTTCTCTCTTCGCACAAACTCGCGGACGCAATCGCTGAACTCCGCACCAAATACAAATTTGTTGTGATCGACTCGCCGCCGATTATGGCCGCAACAGACGCTGTGATCTTGTCCGTACAGGCGGATGGCGTGCTGCTCGTGGTGCGCTCCGGCGAGACGCCGAAAGAGGCGTTTACGCGCACGTGCGACCTCCTCACCAGCGTCAAGAGTCGCCTGCTGGGTGTGGTGCTCAACGCCGTGGATGCCAGCGCCCCGGATTACTACTATTCCTATCGCTATTACCCCTATTCCTACGGCTACGGCCCACAGGAAGCCCTGGAATTGGGGCACGAAGAAGCCCCCGAGCATGTCCCCTCCAAGCCCCTGGACCGGGACGATTCGGACAAACTCTAGGAGGTGTTGTGCGATATCTGATCACGGGCGGCGCAGGTTTCATCGGTTCGCATCTTGCCGAGCGCTTGCTGGAAAAGGGCGAGCAGGTGGTGCTGCTGGATAATCTTTCCACCGGCAGCATGGAGAATATTCGCCACCTCAAAGGCTCCGAACGGCTCGAATACCATCTTGATGGCATTGAGAACAGGCAGATCCTTGCGGAATTGGTGGATGACGCCGATGTGATCGTTCACCTGGCGGCTGCGGTTGGCGTGAAATTAATCGTGGAAAGTCCTGTCCGCACGATTGAGACGAACGTCAACGGGACGCAGATGATTCTGGAAGCGGCCTCCAAAAAGAAAAAGCTCGTTCTGATCGCCTCCACTTCCGAAGTCTATGGGAAAAACACCAACGTGCCTTTCCACGAAGACGCGGACCTGGTGTTGGGCGCCACCACAAAGGGACGCTGGAGCTATGCCGCTTCCAAAGCCCTCGACGAATTTCTGGCGCTCTCTTATTGGAAAGAAAAAAAGCAGCCCGTAATCGTTGTCCGCTTTTTCAACACGGTCGGCCCGCGGCAAACCGGGCGCTATGGCATGGTTCTTCCCAACTTTGTGAAGCGCGCGCTCGATGGCCAACCCATCGAAGTCTACGGCAACGGTCAGCAGTCCCGCTGCTTCTGCGACGTCCGTGACACCGTGGAGGCCCTGCTCCGCCTGATGCCTCTGGCCAGCGCGGTGGGGGAAGTAATCAACATCGGGAACACCGAAGAAGTGACCATCGAGAACCTGGCGAAAATCGTCAAACACCGCACGGGGAGCCACTCTTCCATCGAGTTCGTGCCCTACGACAAGGCTTACGAGCCGGGCTTCGAAGACATGATGCGGCGCGTGCCCTCCATCGAGAAATTGCACGGCTTGACGGGATTTCGCCCTCAGACGAATCTTGCTGATATCATTGACCGTGTGTCGGCTTACTTTCGGCAAAAAGAAGGTTTGCTTTCCGGGGCAGCCGTGGCCAAGCGCTCGGCGAGTTGAACGCCTTCTGGATGCCGGTTGCAGAAATTAATTCATACATTCAGTAAGTATCCAGTTCAAAGCCATTTATGCTTCCGCGCAGGGCGGCTGGATAACCACGAAGTGCTCCTCCGGTACCTCACGTGGCCCTGTAAGTTCGCTCCAATCAAAGGTGCCTGTGCTCTCCTTGAATGCTGAGTCGCAAACGAGACCTCGCGCGCTGGAGCGCGCACTTCTGGCGTTGTTTCTTCTTTCGCTTCCTTTAGTGAACCCTTGGGTTCGCGGCGATGGCGTTGGTTACTACGCCTACGCTCGCGCCCCGCTCATCGAACACACCCTGGATTTCACCCACGACTACCAGGCCGCCAACAAAAGTTTTCGCGAAGGGCGCCTCGACGAATCCGGCCAGCCGAAGGCCACGTTCCGTACCATCACGGGGCACCTCGAAAATCATTTCACCGTCGGCCCCGCGCTGCTTTGGTCGCCATTCCTGCTCGTTGCGCACGTGGGTGTGTTGCTGGCGCGGGAGTTCGGTTCCAGTGTTGCGGCGGATGGCTTTTCCGCGCCGTACCGTTACGCTATGGCATTCGGCACCGCGCTCTACGGTTTTCTCGCTTTGCTCTTTTCTTTCCGGCTCGCCCGGAAATATGTCGATTCTTTGTGGGCATTTGTCGCCACACTCACGATCTGGTGGGCCAGTTCGCTTCCCGTATACATGTATTTCAACCCTTCATGGTCGCATGCGCACTCCGCTTTCATGGCTGCGCTTTTTCTTTGGTACTGGGAACAAACCCGCGACGGACGCACATTGCGACAGTGGATCATTCTTGGGCTGATCACCGGCCTCATGCTGAACGTCTACTACCCCAATCTGATGCTCGTTGCCGTACTGCTGGTGGAAGCACTCTGGCAATACCGCGAATATTTCCGCGACACCCGGGAACTCGATACCGGCAGGATTCTTTCGTTGCTTTCCAGGCAACTTCTCTTTGGCGTCACAGTATGCATTTGTCTCCTGCCGACCTTCATTTCCCGGTTGATTGTCTACGGTGGGCCTTTCAAGACCGGTTATCTTCCCCTGCGCGATTTCCTCTGGGGGTCGCCCGTCTTCCTGAAGGTGCTTCTTTCCGCCAACCATGGTTTGCTTTCCTGGACTCCGGTCCTGGTCTTCTCGCTGCTGGGCCTGCTGTGGTTTGCCCTCCGGTCGCCTCGCATTGGCGGCCCATTTCTAGCGGCAACGGTTGCTTTCTACCTGTTCATCTCCATTTATCCGGATTGGGCGGGAATCTCTTCCTATGGAAACCGGTTTTTCATTTCGCTCACGTCACTCTTCGTTTTCGGTCTGGCGATCACCCTGGAAATCTGCGCCGGGCGGCTCTCGAACCAGCGCGTGGCCTTGCTCGTCTCTACCGCCGTGTTGGCGTGTTTTACGCTCTGGAATTTGGGCATGATTTATCAGTGGGGCACGCATTTGATTCCTGCCCGCGGTTCAATCTCTTTTTCGGAGGCCGCTTCCAACCAGTTTTATGTGGTTCCGCGCCAGATCTCTTCACGCTTGCGTTCTTATTTTTTCCACCGGGGAGACATGATGCGCCAGATCGAACAAAAAGATATTGAGCAACTACAGAAGGACGCGCAACCGTAGCTGGCGCCTAAAATGCGAAACTCGCCGCGTCACTCGCCTCCTTCTCCGTCTCGTTTAACCGATTCTGTTACCCTGTGATGGACAGCAAATCGCATCCGGTATTTTGCCTTTAAATGGCTTCGGTGACCTCCAATCCGTCCACCGCCGGCCCGCTGGCGAACCGCCCGCCGGGCTCCTTGACCCTGCGCATTGAGCCGTCTCGCACCTGGTTCGAACTACGACTGCACGAGTTGTGGAAATATCGCGAGCTGCTCTTTTTTTTCATCTGGCGTGACGTTAAGGTTCGCTACAAGCAGACGGCCATCGGCGTCTCCTGGGTGATCGTGCAGCCACTGCTCACTATGCTGGTCGCCACCCTCTTTTTCGGCAGGCTTGCCAAGCTGCCTTCTCAGGGACTCCCCTATTCCGTCTTCTGCTTCGCGGCGCTGGTGCCCTGGACGTATTTTTCCACCGCACTCGTTCTCGCCACCAATGTGGTGGTGGAAAATCAGCGGGTGATCACCAAGGTTTATTTTCCGAGGCTCATTTTGCCAGTCTCCGCTTCGCTTTCCGGCCTGGTGGATTTCGGCATCGGCTTTGTCGTGCTTCTGATCTTTACATTCGCCCACGGCATCCGGCCGGCCTGGACGCTTGCGCTTCTGCCTCTCTTCCTGCTTCTCGCCGTTTTCACCGTCCTCGGTGTCGGCCTTTGGCTTTCCGCACTGAACGCGCTCTATCGCGACGTCAAATACCTCACTCCGTTCATTGTCCAGTTCTGGACACTGGCCTCACCCGTCTACTATTCCAGTTCCATGGTTCCTGCACGCTACCGCTGGCTCTACGGCTTGAACCCCATGGCGGGTGTGATCGACGGCTTTCGCTGGGCTCTTACTGGCACCGGACAGGCTCCAACAGCCACGCTTCTCGCTTCTTCCCTCATCGTCTGCTTTGTGTTTTTCGGCGGCCTGGTCTTCTTTAATTACATGGAAGGGAGCATCGCCGACCGCGTATGACCACCGCCGTCATTGAAGCCCATGGCCTTAGCAAGCGCTACGAGCGGGGCGCGCTCTCTTCCTCCGGACTTCTCCGTGACTCACTGGCGCGCACCCTGCGGGCCCCCTGGAAGCTGTTTCAGCGGCAAAAACCGGATACTTTCTGGGCGCTCAACGATGTCTCCCTGCAAGTCGGCCAGGGTGAAGTGCTGGGGCTGATCGGGCGCAACGGTTCCGGCAAAACCACCCTGCTGAAGATTCTTTCCCGCATCACCCGCCCCACTTCAGGCTGGGCGGAAATTCACGGTCGTGTCGGCAGTCTTCTGGAGGTAGGCACGGGCTTCCACCCCGAACTTACCGGCCGTGAGAACGCTTATTTAAGCGGCGCTATCCTGGGCATGAGCCGTCAGGAAATCACCCGCAAGTTCGACGAAATTGTGGCCTTTGCGGAGCTCGAGAAATTTATTGACACTCCCGTGAAGCATTATTCCAGCGGCATGTACGTCCGGCTCGCCTTCGCGGTTGCCGCGCACCTGGAGCCGGAGATTCTGCTGGTGGACGAGGTACTTGCCGTCGGCGATGCGAAGTTTCAGAGGAAATGCCTCGGCAAAATGGGAGACGTAGCCCGTGCCGGCCGCACGATTATTCTGGTCAGCCACCAGTTGAATCAGATTCGCAGGCTGTGTAATCGGACTGCGTGGGTCGACTCCGGCGAGTTGCGCCAGACCGGCCCAACCGCCGAGGTCGTCAGCGCCTACGAGACCGCCATGACCTCCCCCGATCGCGGTTCTGATGAGCGCAGTTTTGACAATCTTCACGGCGCGCGCTTTCAGTCTTGGGAATTGATCGACCCTGCATCAGACTCACCCCATACGCTTGTCTCCAGCGGTCCTATAAAAATTCAATTCTCGCTTGACGTGCGTCAGCCGATTCACCATGGCCATCATGGCGTCACGCTCTATAACGCCGAGCGACAGATCGTATGGGGCTGGGCGACGGATGATCTGGAGTTTCCTCGCGGCCAGGTCGACCTGGTTTACGAATTCCCTTATTTGCCGATCAAACCGGGGACATACTCGTTTCAGGTCAGTTTGTGGAGCGATGGCCAGAACGTGGATTTGTGGGAGGCCGTACCGGACATGCTCGTCGCGACGGAAAATTTCCAGCATCGCCGTGACGAGTGGAGTGGCTATTTGAACCTTCCGTCCGTCTTTTCGTGGATCCCAAAATGAGCGAAATCCCTGTGGCGAATCAGGTTGTCACTTGCGAGTGGATGGGCCTTCTGCGAAGGTGGCGCTATGCAGGCACAAGCGGGGCGCAACCGGCGAAATCATGCTGACCTTTTTTTCCACTCCGAAGCCGTTTCAGGGTCACATTGACGTGATCCAGCGCAATGCACTGCGCAGTTGGCGGCAGATTCACCCCGACGTTGAGATCTTGCTGTTTGGCGATGACGCAGGCGCCGCGGAGGTATGCTCAGAGCTTGGTCTTCGCCATGTTCCAGCGGTACGCAAGAATCGTTTTGGCACAAAATATCTTGCCAGCATTTACGATCAGGCACAGGAGATCGCGCGGCACGATCTGCTCTGCCACGTAAACTGCGATATTCTTCTGCTCGAGGATTTTCCGCAGGCTATCCAGCGTGTCTCTGGCCAGCCTGAACCATTTCTGCTCGCCGGCCGCCGCTGGGATGTGGATATTCGCGAGCCGCTCCATTTTGACCGCCCGGGCTGGCAAGAAGAAGTTCGAACGCTGGCCATCCGCACGAACCGCCAGCGGCCCTCGCAGTGGATTGACTACTTCGTCTTCCGCAAGGGATTGTTCCATAACCAAATTCCCGAATTCGTGATCGGCAGGCCCGGTTGGGACAACTGGCTGCTCTGGTTTGCCCGAAGCGCCGGCGCCCGCTTGATTGACGCATCGGCGATGGTGCGTGCCGTGCACCAGAATCACGATTATGGGTATCACCCCGAAGGAGAAAAAGGCGTTTGGGAGGGCGAGGAAGCACAGGAGAATTACGCCTTGCTCCACGGTCATCGCAGGTTTCGCACGCTCGATAACGCCACCCATCTCTTGAAACCGGACGGGATGCACAGGAATCACCGCGATTGGTATGTGCAGGCCAAACGGGACGTTTACGATCGCCTCTCTCCCGCCTGGTTCCGCTTGTTGGACGTCACTCGGCCTCTGCGCCAGCGCATCGGCCTGCGCCAGAAAGGCAACCCTTCCGGATGAGCAGACTCTGGGTCACCTTTATAGGCGAACCAGGGCCTCCCCCATGTCCTGGGCCACGCGGTTTTTCTCCATTTCCGTTACAATTTTCCTGGCCCATTCCCCACGGACAGCAGGACTCGCCGTTAGAGAGTTGCGGCTTTTGATTGGCTCAGGCCGATTTATTTTCTGTACCGAGATATCCGTTTATTGCTGAGCACATAAATAACCTCGCTGCAGAAGTGGCCTGAGAGGAGGAACGCGCCTTGAACGTACTAGTCACGGGCGGCTGTGGTTTCATCGGCTCTCACGTTGCCTTGCATCTCCGCGAAGCGGGGAACAAGGTCGCCGTGATGGACAATCTGGTGCGCCGCGGCAGCGAAAAAAATATTCCGGTTCTCGATCGGCACGGCGTTACTTTTATTCATGGCGATGTCCGCAACCCCGAAGACCTGGCGAACCTCCCCTCCGGCATCGAACTAATCTGTGACGCTAGCGCACAGCCCTCCGTTGTCGCCGGTTACGCGAATCCGCTTTTTGACATCACCAACAATGGGCTCGGCGCCATTCATATTCTTGAGTATGTCCGTCCGCGGCGAATCCCTCTGATTTTCTGGAGTTCGAATCGGGTCTACGGCGCCGATCGTCTCAATGTTCTTCCCCGGAAGGAAACGAGTTCGCGGTTCGAGTACGATTCCGAAGCATGGAACCGCCTCCCGAGCGAACTGCGGCCCGCCGGCTTTCATCCGGTTCACGGCATTTCCGAAGGTTTTTCGATCGATGGCGGCCAACGTAGCATTTACGGTCTGAGCAAACTGATCGCCGACGCCGCGTGTCAGGAGTACGCTCAGGCCTACGATTTCCCCGTCGTTGTGAATCGTTTCGGCGTGATTTCGGGGATCGGCCAGTTCGGCCACGCAGACCAGGGTTGGGTCGTCTGGTGGGCCATCGCCCACTGGTTCAATTTGCCGCTTACTTATCTTGGCTGGCAGGGCAAACAAGTGCGCGACATCCTTTTCGTGGAAGACATGCTTTCCGTCCTCGATCTGGAGATCGCCAAAATTGCGCGTTTCCGCGGAGAAGTTTTTAATCTCGGTGGTGGTCCCGGGAACGCCATCTCTCTTCAGGAAGCCACGCGGTCGATGCAGGAACTCTCTTCGCGTTCCACCTCGATCACCGTTTCGGACCAGCCCCGCAGGGGAGACATTGCGCTCTACTGGACCGACAACCGCAAAGCTGGTGCGCAGTTTGGTTGGAATCCACGAACCGATTTGCGAACTGGATTCCAGCGGATCTTCGACTGGATCCGGAAGAACGAAACCGAATTGCGCATGCGTTACGTGCCCTAATTCGGTCCACATTGTATCCGCAACCCCTCTATGGCGTTACGGGTGGCGGATAAGAGAAAATATTGTGGGGCGAAGCGTTTCACTAATTTCCTAGCGGGAGTTTGATGTCGAACATGTCTTCAACCGTGAAAAAAATACTCGTGACCGGTTCCAGCGGGCTGATTGGATCCGAAGCAGTTGAGCATTTTGACCGGCAGGGACATACCGTAGTCGGTGTGGACAACAACATGCGGCGTGTTTTCTTTGGCGATCCCGGCGATACCGCGTGGAATCTGAAACGCCTTCGCAACGCCACCAGGAATTTTACCCACTTTAACATCGACATCCGCGACCGGGGTTCACTCGAAGAACTTTTTCGCAACCACACCTTTGACCTGATCATTCACTGTGCCGCCCAGCCTTCGCACGACAAGGCTCGCGACATCCCTATCCTTGATTTCGAGGTCAATGCTCTGGGCACCGTCAATCTGTTGGAAGCCACGCGCCTCCACTGCCCGAATGCCGTTTTTGTTTTTTTCAGCACCAACAAGGTTTATGGCGACGCGCCGAACGAGCTCCCGCTGAAAGAACTGGAAACCCGCTGGGAATACGCGAGATCCGAAGATTTCAATGGCATCGACGAAAACTGCCGCATCGACCGGACGCTCCACTCCCTTTTCGGCGCATCCAAGGCTTCCGCGGACCTGATGGCGCAGGAATATGGCAAGTATTTCGGCATGAAGGTGGGCGTTTTCCGCGGCGGTTGCCTCACTGGTCCTTCGCATTCCGGCGTCGAGCTGCACGGTTTTCTGTCCTACCTGGTGAAGGTGGCGCTTACCGGCGCCACATATAATGTGTTCGGCTACAAAGGCAAACAGGTTCGCGACAACATTCACAGCCACGATGTCGTTCGTGCAATCGAAGAGTTCGCAGCCAATCCCCGCCCGGGCGAAGTCTACAATCTCGGTGGAGGCCGGGAGAACAGCGTTTCCATGCTGGAAGCCATCGCCAAAATCGAGCAGATGGGCGGCAAGAAGCTCAACTGGAAATACGTCGACGAAAACCGCAAGGGCGACCACATCTGCTACATCTCAAATCTTGCGAAATTGCGCTCCCACTATCCCAATTGGTCCATCACCATCGGCCTGGATGAAATTCTTCGCCAGATCATCGCCGATCACGCCCAGCGCCTGCATACAGCCGGCTCGAAATAGGTGTCAGTGAGCGTTCGCCGCGTCCGGCAGCACACGATCAATGCTCACCTGTTTGTGGAACGGGGGCAATAGAGAGCTGTAAGGCACTACGCCAAATTTGCTGGCTTCGGTTTCAGGCGTCGGCGCGTACTCAAGCACATACTGTGGTTCAACGCTCGGAGTTTGCGACAATCCGGGGCGATACGCGCCCGGAGGATTCCGCACCCTGAAAAAATTCAAGTGCCCGCTCACCATTAATTCCGTCCAGGCGTTGTACTCAAACCCGGCGTCAATCGACGTGCGGGGTACGCCCGCAGCCTCCAGCGTTCGCGTCGCCTTAACTCGCGCTTCCGCGAGTGCCCATAGGTCCTGGGTGCTCGCGATCCCATAGAAGGCCAGTACGCACAAAAGCGCCCACGCGAAAGGCATCGCTGTTCGTCCGATCTCATCAGCACGAGGATTGTCTTTTGCAAACCATAGCAGAGCGACGGTTGCGGCCCACGGCATGATTGGCAGAAGATAGCGGTCGAAAATAGCAAAATCGGCGCCGCGAACGACAATCAGGGCAAAGTAAACGGCAGTGAACAATGACATGGCCGCCAGCAGAAACTCGCTGCTCGTGGGGCTTACCATAAGAGCTGTAATCCGCCGCGTCAGCCGCCGGATATTCCACATTTCTCCCGCAATTATGCAGACGGAAAAGTAGACAGCGACCGCGACCAAAGCCCGGATCGGGCTGGTGAGCACAATTGGCCGGCCTGGCAGGGGTGCGTCTCCATTGATTCCCTGCCAATTCAGCGTGCTCGTAATCCAGGGAATCGAGGCCAGAGAAGGATGAATGGCAATCGCTGCCAGAACCATCATCAGAAGCGCGGCGACCATTATTTTTCTGCCCCGCGGTCCTCGCCAGGTATCTTCAACCGAGCGAATCACCAGAGGAACCATGGCCGGCAGCACGAGCAGGACCAGCATCAAACCCACCCGGGCGGCGGTGACCGTCATTCGGAACGGCTTCCCGATCGCTAAAAATACCTCACTTAAAACGGAAGGTTGATACACCGTATACGGCTGTTGTCCGAACCAGGAAGTAACGGAGTGTACTCCTCCAATCACGATGATCCATGCGGCACCCGCGCACAGCACAAACCTCCACTGTTTGCGTCTTACCCATCCCAGATACGGCAACACCACCAGCGGTACCAACCAAACGATTTGCCGGCCCGTTCCTCCGATGAGTCCCGCCGCCGTACCCAAAGCGAGCCAGCCGAAGCTCTTGGGCTCCCCTGCGATTTCCTCCGCGCGCGCAAATGAATACAGCGAAGCAAACAGAAAAAATACGCCAGGGATGTCCGTCATGTAGCTTAGGGCAACCGGCAGGAACATCGGCGAAAGGCCCAGCAACAGCGTTACAAACAGGGCCGCTTTCGCAGCCAAACCTGCCCGCCGAGCCAGCAGATAGCAAAGCCACACCGATCCTAGCGCGTAGGGAACCGTGCTCAATCGCACTGTGAGAAACGAAAATCCGAATAGCCGGATCGCCAGCGCTCCCCAGTAGGTATGCAGAATCTGCACGACGGCCTCCCAGCCGTCGTAGGCCATATGACCGGTCTGGGCCAGATTCAGTGCCATATGCGTATAAGCGGTATCGTCGCCATACGGCAGGTCGGCCACCGGCCAGATCAATAACATCGCACCGCTTACTGTCGCCAGACAAATCGCCAGGTGTCGCGCAGTGACTTTCTTTTCTTGAATCGCGGCGTCAGTCACCGGGATCTTTCCTTTCGTCCATTGCGCGTTTCATCTGTCGAAATCCTCGCTGTCTGTGCCCTCTAACTGTCGCCCTTTTTATAATCTCCGCGGCTGAAATACTTCTCCAGCCACACGTACAGGCAGATGAATAAATAACGGCTGCCCATCTCCCTGATTTTTAGTTTTGGCGCTCCCGTCCGCCGGTTGCGCCACGTGATGGGGATAACCTTCCAGCTGTATCCCCGGACGATTGCTTTAAGCGGAATCTCGATGGTCAGATTGAAATGGGGAGACAAGAACGGCCGGCATCCGTCAATTACCGTTCGCCGGTAGGCTTTAAATGCGTTCGTGGTGTCGTTCAACTGGATTCGGAACAGCATCCGGATAAAGAAATTTGCCAGGCGGTTTAACGCTAATTTCAGGCGCGGATAATCGATCGTGCCGCCGCCTTTCACGAACCGGCTGCCAAAAACGCAGTCGTATCCTTCGTTGAGCGTTTTCCAGTACATCACCACGTCACGGCAATCGTCCGATTCGTCGGCCATCATCACCACTACAGCGTCGCCCCTGGAGTGGTCCAGTCCGTGGACAATCGCGCGGCCAAAGCCGTGTGGCGCAGGCGCTCGGAGCGGCGATAGCGTCGGTATCCGCTCCTTCGCCTCTTCCAGCGCCTTCCAGGTGTTGTCGGTGCTTCCATCGTCCACCACCACAATTTCGTGGGGAACATTCCGGAGCCGCAGTTCCACATACAAGTGTTCTGCGGTCGAGGCGATGCACCCTTCCTCATCTCTAGCTGGAATGACAATGGACAACAAACTAAGAGGTGGTGCTTGGATTCGTGCAGAGGCCGTCGCGGGCGACGGCGACTCAGTCCTCGGGCCGGATTGATCGTCGGTCATAGGTATCGTGGTCGCTCTGGAGTCTGGGCTGGTGTCTGTCAGAGTTTACAGTTCTCCGGGCGGAAATGCTCGCTAATCGCGCCGATCTTCATTCTATATTCAATGGCTTGCCGAAACTTCAGGAAGTGCAACGCGCCTTGGATCCGGCCTCCAATCGCCGTGCTATATTTAGGAAAGGAACTATTCAAGCACTTTCCGTCGAATTCGACAGGCTGGCACGCACGCCCTGGCACCCTCGGTGCCCTGTTTTTTCGCGGATGAATCGAACATGACGCCTGACGGTCAAGCGCAGCTTGCAGACAAAACCGATGCCGGCACCCTTCTTCAAGCAGAACCGCGCCTCGATGTTTCCGTCGTCATCCCCTGCCTGAATGAAGCCAATTCGCTGGCTTTTTGCGTTGAAAAAGCGATTGTTTCCCTCCGCCAAGCGGGACTCCGCGGCGAAGTGATCGTCGCGGACAACGGCTCGACCGACGGTTCCATTGAAATCGCCGAATTCAATGGCGCCAGGGTGCTTCACGTCCCAGAGCGCGGCTACGGCGCTGCGCTGAAAGCGGGTATTGCGGCCGCGCGCGGCGAATTCGTCATCATGGGCGACGCCGATGACAGCTATGACTTCAGCGAAGTCCCCAATTTCGTCAAGGAACTGCGCCGCGGATTCGACCTGGTCATGGGTAATCGCTTTCGCGGTGGCATCAAGCCCGGCGCCATGCCTCCGCTCCACCGGTATTTTGGCAATCCCGGCCTCAGTTGGCTGGTGAATTTCCTTTTCCACGCCGGAGTGGGCGACAGCTATTGCGGCATGCGCGGCTTCAGCAGAGCCCTGTACGACAAACTGGACTTGCGCAGCTCCGGCATGGAGTTCGCCCTCGAGTTCGTCATCAAGGCCACCCAGATCGGCGCCCGCATTTCCGAAATTCCCATCATCCTCTGGCCCGACAAGCGCGACCGCCCGCCCCATCTCCGCAGTTTCCGCGACGGCTGGCGCAGCCTTCGCTTCATGCTTCTCTACGCGCCCAACTGGCTTTATCTGGTTCCCGGCGGCTCGCTACTCACCTGCGGACTCGCGCTGATCTTCTGGTTGCTGCCCGGCCCCCGCCAGATTACGCCCCGTGTAACACTGGACGTCCACACGATGGTGTTTGGCGTGATCTTCACGCTTCTTGGCATGCAGATCCTCTCCATCGGCGCCTTCGCCAAAGTTTTCAGCTACGCTGCACGCTTTGACCGCGGCACCATCTCCCTGAAACGCCTTCTCAAGCGAATCACGCTGGAGACCGGGCTGCTGATAGGCGGCCTGATTTTTTTCGCAGGTCTGATCGGTTGCGCGCGCATTACCTGGGGTTGGGTCACCGGCGGGTTCGGGCCTCTTTACCAGATCCGCCAGATTCTCTTCTGGTCCACGTGGCTCTTTCTCGGTATCCAGATCATCTTCTCTTCCTTTTTCCTCAGCATGCTGGGCATCAGCCGCGAAACCTATATTGGCGACTACGAACTGAAGTGATTTGCTAGCTGTCCACTTCCGTCCCTGTTTCCAACTGGCGTACACTAGGTGTGTTTGCTCTCCAACCGGAATCCGGATTTTCGATGACCACGCCACATGTCAGCGTACTGATCGATACCTACAACCACGAGCGCTTCATCGAAGAGGCGGTCCAGAGCGTGCTGTCGCAGGATTTCCCTGCCTCGGAGCGGGAAATTCTGGTGGTCGACGACGGTTCCACGGATCGCACTCCGCAAATCCTCGCCAAATACGCTTCTCAAATCCGCATTCTTCGCAAGCCCAATGGCGGCCAGGCTTCCGCTTTTAACCATGGCATTCCGCAATGCCGCGGCGAACTGATCACCTTCCTCGATGGCGACGATTGGTGGGCTCCGAACAAACTGTCCGCAGTTGCACATGCTTTCACCGCGAATCCTTCGGTCGCACTCGTCGGCCATAGCATTACCGAAGTGTTGCAGGACGGAGCGCGGAGAAGCGAATTGGTTCGGGATGTGCCCAGGTTTCGCATTGATTCCGTTGCAGGTGCGCGCACTTTTCGTCTCCGCAAGAGCTTCCTTGGCACCAGTCGCATGGCCTTTCGCGCCGAGCTTCTGCGCCGCATCGGTCCGGTTCCTGAAGCATTGGTCATCGAGGCCGACGAATTCCTTTTCACTTTGGGCGCCCTTTTCTCTGAAGTTCTTCTTCTGCGCGAATCGCTGACGTTTTACCGACTTCACGGACAAAATCTATTTCAGATCAGCAGTCAGGACGTACCTTCCATTCGCCGCAAGCATGCTGTCATTCTTGCTTTGGCCGTTGCTTTGCGTCGCCGTTTCACCGAAGAAGGCGTTTCGCCCGAAATTGCTCGGATTATAGTCGACGCCGTCCAAACCGAGGCGGATGTCCTCCGCCTTTCCCTGGGGCAGGGATCGCCGCTCGACTCCTTCCGTACGGAGTTCCGAAGCTACAACCTGAGTCACGGTCATGCGTCATCGGTTCGCCGGTTGTTTAAATACATCAGCTTGTTTCCTGCATTATTGCTTTCTCCCAGGCATTACAATGCCTTCAAGCGAAAGCTGGTTTCCAACGCTTTTTACGCCAAAGCTCGCGAGAAGTTTCTTCCGTTGCATCGTCCCAATCACGTTGACCGAACGGGGGACTGGAACGTTTGATGACTTCGTCGCCTGCTTCCAACCCTCAGCCGCTGCGCATCCTGATGTCCGCCAACGTTCCTCGCCGCCGTGAAGGTGGCGTCGCCGCCATCATCTATAGTCTCGGGCGCGAACTCGAAAAACGAGGCCACTCGATCACTTACATTTTCCAGGAAGACCTCTTCGGCCACGACAAGGTCTCCGCACGCTTCAGCGAACTCGCGTTTGCCTACCGGCTGCAACGCTTCATCGCCAAAGATCCCGGCAGATTTTCCATTGTGAATCTCCACGCGCCTTCCGGACTTCTATACGGCATACGCCGCCGCTGGTTTGGCTCGCGCGGGCTTCCGCCCTGCGTGATGACCCTTCACGGATTGGAAGAACGCCGCGTCTACGTGCAAAGCCGCGAGGTCAAAAAAGGCCGCGCCTGGAATTTTCGTTTGCGCAACCGGCTTTGGCATCGCTTTTACACGTTTCCGCTCTATCGCGGGGCCATTCGCACCGCCGATGGCGCGCATGCCTACAGCCGCGATGTCTGGAATCTGCTTCTGTTGAAATACAATCTTGATTCCGATCGCACCGCTTATATTCCCAATGGAGCTGATTCTCGCTTCTACCTTCCCCGCACCTACGATTCAGGTCGCCCCTTAAAACTTCTCTACGCCGGCACGTGGCTCGATCAGCGAGGTATTTTTTATCTGCGCGAGGCACTGGAACGCCTTGAACCGCAAATCCCGGGTTTAACGATGACATTCGCCGGTTGCGGGTGCCCCCCGGAGACAATCCAGGAATTCTTCGGCCCCAAACTCGCTTCTACCGTTGTAGTTCAACCCGTGGTTCCATCGGAACGCATGCAGCAACTCTATGCGACCCATGACGTCTTCCTTTTCCCGTCCCTCATCGAGGGGCTTCCAACGGTCCTCCTGGAGGCCATGGCGTCGGGAATGCCGGTAATCACCACCGAAACGTGTGGTATGCAGGATATTGTGGAGGACGGCCACAACGGGTTGCTGATTCCCGCCGCGAATGCGGGGACTATTGAATCCGCGGTACTTCGACTTGCGGATTCAGCCTCCCTGCGTCAGCAACTGGGTCAGATGGCGCGTGAAACACTCAAACGCTACACTTGGGAGCGCTCTGCAGAAAAGCTGGAGGAATTGTTCTGGCGCGTTCTATCGAAGAAAGGCCAAGACTCTCGATGATCACGATCGGCATTAACTACTCCCAAATGCATGATTCCTCCGCCTGCCTTGTGCGCGACGGTGAGCTTCAGTTTGCGGTAGCGGAAGAGCGCATCAGCCGCCTGAAGCATGATCCGCGTTTCCCGGTCAATGCGATCCAGTCTTGCCTCGAATTTGCGCGCATCCGCCCGGACCAGGTGGATGAGATCTGCTTCGGTTGGCAGGCGCCCGGCCCCGAATATCGTCACGATTTGAAGCTCTACGCCACCGGGCAATGGCCACTCACCTATCTCAACTTTCTGAATGCCACGCGCCAGTTTGTCAGTATGTGGCATCAGAATGGCGGCGCGAATCGTTACCGCCACCATTTTCCGTCCTCCAAGGCACGCGTGCGCTTCGTTCCTCATCACCTGGCGCATGCCCTCAGCACTTATGCTTATTCCGGATTTGATGACGCGGCAGTGGTTGTTCTGGACGGCCACGGCGCGTGGGAAGCCACTTCCATCTGGCACGGCAGGGGCGGACGTCTCGATCACGTCCTGACCATCCCGTTTCCCAACTCCGTGGGAGTTTTTTACGGGGAGTTTACGGAATTTCTCGGGTTTCAGCGCAACGCCGACGAGTGGAAAGTAATGGGTCTCGCTCCCTACGGCCAGCCGGGCGTGGACCTTTCGCCTTTCATCGATCCACTGGATTCGCCGTACCGCGTTCACACGAAAAAGCTCATCGGCGAAAATGCCGGCTCATTTTCCGGCATGATTCCCCTGCTGGGCGCGCCGCGCGTTGCGGAAAGCGAGATTGAGGACCGTCACAAAAATATCGCCTACGCTGTGCAGGACATGTGCGAACAGGCGATGTTCAGCGTCGTTCGAATGGCGTTGCAAAAAACCGGGAGCAGAAATCTCTGCCTTGCCGGCGGAGTGGCGCTGAACTCCAAGGCCAATGGAAAAATCGTTGCCTCCGGGCTGATCGACAAATTCTTCGTGCAACCCGCCGCCTCCGACGACGGCGTCGCTTTGGGTGCTGCCCTTGCGCCGTTTCTCGACGGCGGTGCGCGTCTCCCACTGCGGGCCATGCGCCACGCGTATCTCGGTCCTTCGTTTGAAGACGATGCCATCGAAACCGCGCTGAAGACTTACAAAATCCGCTACTCGCCCCTTTCCGATCCCGCCGCCACGGCAGCGGAAATGTTGTCGCAGGGGAAAATTCTTGGCTGGTACCAGGGCCGGATGGAATTCGGCCCACGCGCCCTAGGCGGCCGCTCGATCCTCGCCGATCCGCGCGATCCCGAGATGAACATCAAGGTGAACAACGCGGTGAAATTCCGTGAATGGTGGCGGCCCTTTGCGCCATCTTTCAAGAAAGAAGCCGCTCCCGAATATCTCGAGTCCGCTTACGACTCTCCGTTCATGATTCTTACTGCTCAGGTGCGGCCGGAAAAGCGCTCCGTCATTCCCTCCGTCACGCACGTCGACGGCAGCGCCCGCCCGCAAACCGTCGAAAAAGAAATCAATTCCCTCTACTATCGCCTGATCGACGAGTTTGGTAAGCGCACGGGCGTTCCCGTCGTTATGAACACATCCTTCAATCTGCGCGGCGAAGCCATCGTCCACACCCCCACGGACGCTATCCGCACCTTCTTCAGCTCCGGCATGGACGCCCTGCTCCTCGGCAGTTTTTTGGTGGAGAAATGAAGCGCGCCTTGGCCGCTTCGTTGCTTTCCACCCTATCGTTGGTTACACTCGCGTATCCTTCGCGGCGCTGTATTTTTCGCAGCGCGGAGAAAGCCACGATCCCGCTTCATGATTTTTAATACCTGGGATTACTATCTTCTTTTTTTGCTTCCCGCCACTCTTCTTTTTCGTATTTCCCGCCAAAGCTTGCGACCCTGGGTCATCGTTGTCAGTGGCTGCCTCTTCTTCCTGTATTTTTCTTACACTCAGTTGGGCGGGGCCATCGGTGCCGCGTGCCTGCTTATCTTTTTATGGGAGTCGTTCCTCAGCCGCTTTTACAAGCCCGCTTCCTGGTTTTGCTGGCTGGGCGTTGTGCAGACGATTCTCTTTCTTGTCGTTTTCAAATACCGCAATTTCCTTTCCGGATTGGTCTGGCCGGTGCCTGCTCACAACCCCCTTTACTGGCGGGACGCCTTCCTGCCTTTGGGAATTTCCTTTTTCACTTTTGAATTTCTGCATTACGCCTGGGATCGCTACCGCAACAAAACGGAGACTGGAACGGTCGGCGAGTACATGGCCTTCATTCTCTTTTTCCCAACCATGGTTGCCGGGCCCATAAAACGGTATCAGGACTTTTTGCCGAAGCTAAGGAGCATTTCCTCGGACTGGGTGTTGGATGTCCAGCGCGGCTTCACGCGAATTCTTGCCGGCCTTGTCAAGAAATTTGCGTTGGCGGATCTTCTTACCGCTTACACCAATCATCTCAATGTGCACGACATTGCGCTTGCCCATCGCGCCGTTCTTCCGCTCTGGCTTCTCGCCTATGGGATCAAAATCTACGTGGATTTTTCGGCGTATTCCGATATCGCTATTGGCTCTGCCCGGCTCTTCGGCATCAAGGTTCCGGAAAATTTCGATTGGCCCTATTTGTTTTCCAACATTACCGAATTCTGGCGGCACTGGCACATATCCCTCTCGTCCTGGCTGATGGACTATGTGTACATTCCGCTCGGTGGTTCACGCACCTCCATTCCCCGGATCTATGTAAACCTGCTCGTCACCATGTTCATCAGCGGGCTCTGGCACGGCGCCGGCATGAACTTTGTTGTTTGGGGATTGCTGCACGGCCTGATGCTCGCCATTCATCGCTGGTGGCGTCATCGCCCTGGTGCTGTCCCGTCTCCCGGAATTCCGGCGCGTGCGTTTTCGTGGGTGCTGACTTTTACCTGCGTGAACCTTGCGTGGGCTTTCTTTTGCATGGACGTTCACACGGCTCTCTATTTTTTCCAGCGTCTCTTTGTGGGGTGAAACAATGTCAGCGGTTGCCTGGTGTCAAGCTCTTCTCGAATACCTTGCAGGCGAGGCGGATGTTCCGCCTGGTGGCTGCCCGGTCAAGCTCACCAATTACTTGTTTTGGGGAATTTGGTGGAGCATTCTGATTGGGATTGTGCTCGTCTTTTCAGGCCAGAGCTCAAAATTCATCTATATCGACTTTTAGCAGGAATCGCTGGCTGAATGCTTACCAAACGCCAACTCATTCTCTCAACCGTCGTTCTACTGGCGGGCCTGGCCGTCATGAACTTGGTGATAATCTTTCTGACCCGAAATTCACGGCCGCGGCAGGTCATGCGCCATGCCCGCGAGTCCCAGCCGGCCAGCGTCGTTGCACTTGGAAATTCTCTCGTCGCCGCCGGCTTCGATGAAGCGGCTTTCGATTCGGGCGCCGGACTTTCCGCACCGCGCGGTTCCAGCAATCTGGGGCTTGGAGCCACTACTCCCGTTGAACACCTGCTTCTTCTACGCTACGCACTCTCTCATGGCATCCGCCCTCGTCTGGTTCTCTACGGCTTCTATGATTTTCAGCTCACCACTCCTGTACAGTTCGCTATCGGCGACTTGTTCGGCAATCATGCCATGCTCTACTACGTGGAACCCTTGTACGCTCGCCGCTTCTATTCCCTCTCGCTTCATGATGCTTTCCAGTTCCGCGCCATGCATGCTTTTCCCATGTTCGCGGAACGCGGCGCGATCTGGGCGAAAGTGGAAATTCTTCGTCGTGCAATCGCGCAACAGGGTATGCCGGCGGAGAACAGCAATAGTATGGGTCGCGCCGCTGATTTTTCGCTGCTGGAAGCAGCTGACACAAACGATTTTCGCCTCCAGTGCGAAGCCGGGCTTAATCTTCCTCTCATCCCACCCATCAGCGAGATTTTGCGTCAGGCGCACGATCTCGGTGTGACCGTTACCGTGGTCGAAATGCCCATGCGCGAACAGCACCGCCGTGTATTTTACGGTTCGGCTTGCTGGTCGCAATACACCACGCATGTCCGCAATTTGCTCTCGCCCTTCGGTGCAATTTACGTCGATGCCAGTGGCTGGATTCAGGACGAATCGCTCTTCGATGACCCTCTCCATCTCTCCGAGGGCGGAGCCACGCAATTCAGTCAACGTCTCGGTGGCGTTCTTGCCTCTTTGTCCCCGCAGCGCACGACCGATTCCGCAGCGACTCCTGTGCCGGAAAGATCCCACCCTTGACGACCACGTGCCTGGCTCTCCTTGGCCGCAAAGACGTGCCCACTGACGCCGTCGAAGAATACTGCCGGTATCTCGGTGACGCGCTGCAGGCCCATGGATTTCAACTGCAGATTCGCCGCGTCCCTTGGGAACTTCACGGCTGGCGCCAGTCCCTGCGAGCGTTGCAACTCCAGTCAGAAGCTTGGCGCGACACATGGGTGCTGGTGCAGTACACGGCCCTCGCCTGGTCGGCTCGCGGTTTCCCACTGAAATTTCCGCGTGTGCTCCGCATGCTGAAATCCGCGGGGGCGCGCGTGGCGGTGGTCTTCCACGATGTTGAGCCCTTCACCAGTCCGCGCCTCATTGATCGCCTTCGCCACCGCGTTCAAGCGCGCACGATGCGCCGCGCGCTGGAACTGGCGGACCTTGCTATCTTCACCGTACCACCTGAAAAACTTACCTGGCTCGCGGCGGTTCCATCGAAAGCGGCATTTATTCCGGTAGGTGCAAATCTGCCCTTCGCCGAAGTGCCTGTTTCCCGGACAACATCAGACATTCCCACGATTGGCGTTTTCAGTATCACCGGCGGGGAGCAGGGCGCTCGAGAAACACGGCAGATTCTCGCCGCTGTCCAGCATGCTGCGCTGAAGCTTGGACGCATTCGACTATCCGTGTTCGGCCGCTACTCCGAACTCCGCGAGGGAGATCTTCGTAAAGGGCTGGAAAAGTATCCGGTTGATCTATCCGTCGAGGGCATCGTTCAGCCTGAGAAAATCCTAAGTAAGTTAGCCGCTTGCGATGTGCTCCTCTTCGTCCGCAACGGCATCTCAACGCGCCGTAGCAGCGCTATCGCCGGAATCGCAGCCGGCCTTCCCGTCATCGCTCATCCTATTTCCGAAACTGCGCCGCCCGTGACGGACGCCGGCGTGGTCCTGGTGAGCCCGAATAATCAATACGAGCTCAGCGAGGCTCTCGTTCGCGTGCTATCGGACCCAGGTTTTCGGGCTGACCTAGCCGCGCGCAGTCGAGCGGCTTATAAAGCGCATTTCGCCTGGCCGGCTATCGCCGAACGCTATGCCGCGCTGTTGAGCTCACGCTAGCGCAATCCGGCAGCTCACCACCGGCGAGCGACAACTTCCACGATTTGTCCCAGCGCATCCACATCTTTCGTATCAATCACTTCTCCGGGTGAGTGCGCATACCGCAGCGGCCAGCCCATGGCCACATCCACGGAGCCATAGCGAACGAAAACAGAGCCGTCGTTCCCACCTCCGGTCACCCCGTACTGTACGGGGATCGAATGTTCGCGGGCCATTGCCACTAAGCGATCCACATATTCACGAGGCGCGATATTGGAATTATCAACCGCGCGAACCACGAATCCCTCTCCGATTTTCGCATCGGCAAAGCGTTTCGACTCCAGCGGCGAATCCGAACTGACGAACGTATCGATCGCAAACACAAAATCCGGCGAGCGACCTTGCTTGGCCGCCTGCTCCGCGAAGGCCGCAGCGCCTTCCAGTCCAAGTTCTTCCCGCGTCGACCAGACAAACGTGACGTCGCGCCCTGGCAAATCCGGCCCGATCGCGTTCGCCGCCGCAATCAGCGCGGCGCAGCCCACACGGTCGTCAAAGCTCCGCCCGTTCGCACGCGTCCCCAGCAATCCGCGATACTCCTTCGGCACAGTCACAAAATCGCCTGTCGCGATGCCTAGCTCTTCCGTTTCTTTCTTCGATTGCGTCCCCACATACACCCGCGCCGGTTCATCCATCGATCGCGAACTCATCGGCCACTCGAAGCCGGCCTTCTCCCACCCGCTCGGCAATTCCAGCACACCGCCAACCTTGCTTCCATCTTTCTTGTGCACCAATACCGCGTGTCCCAGAAAATATTGCGTGTAACCCCCGCCCAACACTTCCACCTGAATGCGCCCGTCGTCTTCAATCTGCTTCACTTCGTAACCAATCTCGTCCATGTGCGCAACGATGGCTATGCGCGGCGTCTCCGCATCTTTCTTCCCGTCGCCCAGATGCAGCACCAGGTTCCCGCCCACATCCAGCGTAACCTTGTTCCGCAGCCGCGGATCCAGCCGGTTCAGCACTACTTGCCGGACGGCCTCTTCATGCCGACTCGCTCCGTAAGCCTCCACCAGCGCTTGCAACACGCTTTGTTTTGCTGCTCCGACAATTCCGCCTTTCACCCCCTTCGGTTGCTGTTGAACCTCCAGGAACGCTTCCAGTAATCTATGCAGCTGGCCCACGTCTTCCCATGACGCAAACTCCGCCAGCGTCACCGGCCACAACGTTGGCACTCCCAATTCTGCAAAACGCCCCGGAATCTCCGCGCCCTTCGTATAACTGGCAATCCGCGGAGGCGCCGCAGCAACGCTCACACTCTTGATCTGCAATTTGTCGGCAATCGCTTGCAGCTCTTTCACAAATCTCTGCCCAGCCTCCGTCGCCGTCGAAGGTGAACCCAACACAACTCCGGCTCCAGGCTTCGGCGAGTCCGGGACTACTTTGCCGTCGGCCGATTGTTCCGGCCGTACTCTCCCTATGTAAATCATCTCGTTTGCAGGAATCTCAGTCAGAATCCTGCCAAGCCCGCGCATTCCGGTATATTGCTGCGCCAGAAAAGCAAAAGTGGTAGTTCCTTTCGCCTTCGATGACTTCATTTCCAGAATCAGATCCGTCAGCATTTCGACGTCCAGATGATTCAGCGCTCCCAGCCCAGCCACTCCACTGTTTCCAATCGTCATCCAGTTCGTCTGCGGCAAGATCGGATCCAGTACATCCACGCCCGCCGCGCGTACTTCTTCCGCGCTCTTCGCGCCAAGATCCACGTACATCTCATCGGGATGATTCATCTTGGGCCCATTCACGCGCCCCGGCTGCAGGTGCACTGAGAGCCCCGCAAACACGCCATTCACTGCTTTCCCGCTCCGCGTTAGCACCCACACCGGCTGCGCAAAATTCAACGCGTCAAACACCGCATTCGGCGCACCTTGTGGCAGCCGCTGCACGCGCAAATATCCATCGCTCGTAATCGCGCTCACCACATAGCCGGGTTGATCCATTCCAGTGGCGATCAGCCGGTGCGGCTCGCCACTCCCGAATTCCACCCAGACATTCCCTACGTTGTCCGTCTTTGGCGAAAAATATTTCAACTCGCGAGCAAGCTCTTTCGAAAACTCCTGCTCGTACCCCGAAATCGCCGCCGTATCCTTCGGCATCGCGGTATCATTTTTGATTTGCGGGAAGGCAACTCTGGCCGTCGAGACGAGAAACGACGCGGCTATCGCGATCCGGATGAATCCATTCATATTTGGCCCTCTCGATTTGGAATTGCGAGGATGAATGTTAGCGGATGGAGCGGCTTACCGGCAAAGTGTTTCGATCAGCAATTCTTTTTTGCGTTCTGCAAGAGTGCTCAGAGGATCCAGCGACGCCAGGTAGCCGCCGAGCGCCGCCGCCGTCAACCCGGCAAATACTGCCACGGGCAGCCACGGGTTCCCGAACCACCGGCCGGTCAACAGCACGACCGTGGCGATTCCTCCGATCAAAATCTGCGCGCCAAACGCGGTCCACACCGCTACTCCTGAATTCCTTTGCCCCTTCATTTTCCCGATCTCCATTTTTTTTGGAAAACTCAGCGCGGACCAGTTGGCAATCGTCAACTGCCCCATCACCGCAAACGCGGCCGCGGCAATCGTCGAAAGAAACAACGGGAAGCCGGGAAACCCGATTCGCCAGACGAGGACGCCGAGAGAAACCGTCAGTTCTATTCCCACCACGCAGACAAGGAACAGATTCTTGCCAACCAAAATGTCCCGCATGCGCACCGGCGCCATAAAATACGACTGGATCCCGCGTCCTTCAAAAGCAAACGAATTGTATGCCGGAGAAAGCAGAATCAGGATCAGGTAGGCCATCGCCGCCGGGAAAAAAGTCTGCGGCGGCAATCCGTGTTCCTTGACCATCGAATTGTTGCCGGCAAACTGCATCGAAAAGAAAGCCACCATTACCGGCGGAAGCAGCAGGGTGATGAAAGAAAATCCGTTTCGCGTCAAATAGTGGAATTCCTTGCGCATCACGCCGGCAATCGGCGGCGAAAGAAAGCCAGGCCGGGCGGAGGCAGATGCTTGGCGGCGAAGTCGGTGCTTGGCCGCCGCCGGCGCGCCGCTCTCGCTCCATTCCTCGCCCAGATACAGCGCCTTGTAACGCAGCCACAGCAAGCCGCTCGTGGCGCCAAGCCAGACCAGCAATCCGGCGAACGTGACCCCCAGCGCCTGAGAATTCCCATTACTCGCGGCGTCCACGGCGTTGCCCGTCAAAGAAGCAGGCAGCCCGGAAAAATAGGGAATCAGATGAAGAATCTTTGGCCGCGTCCCGCGATCTCCCCACTTCTGCAGCGCTGGATTCAGAAAATTCAACGAAACCATCGACAGCACAAACAATCCCACCAGCACTTCGCGCGCACGGCGACTCGCAAAAATTCTCTCCAGCCACGAGCCAAGCAATCGCTCCAGTGTCACGTTCACCAGAATGAACAACAAACTCGCCAGTGCCATTACTGGCAGCAGCTCCAACCTCCCCACTGCCGTCGCCACCAGCATCGCGGCAATCCAGCACAGCGACGAAACCGCCGCAAAATCGGCGAAGCCATACCCAAATCCCAGAATGTAAAACGCCCGCAGGCTCAACGGAAATCGCAGGAAGTTCCGAAACTCGAAATTCGCCCCAAATCCGGCCACAAGGATGGGAACCACCTGCCACCACAGGAAAATGGCCCAGTAAAGAAGCTGCATCCAACTGGCACGTCCCCGGGTCAGGAAAAAATAAGTTCCCGCGTAAAACGCCACACACAGGCCGATCACCATCACCGCGCTTCCCCCCGCGGCCAGGATCATTCCGATCAAATCCCAACGGTTATTCTTGGTTTGCAGGTTGTTCTTCAGCAAACTCCAGCGCAAGCCGGCCACCAGCTTCAGTTGTTCCGCAACTCCGGGCAACTGAATCACGTCAGCCACGTCAACTCCTCCAGCCGCGACTGCTCTCCTCCGCTCTGGCCCACGATGGAAAGGAAGATCTGTTCCAGCGTTTTCTTTTCGCCCTCCGCCCCGGGAATCCCGGCGCGCAACTCTTCCAGCGACCCCTGGGCCACCAATCGCCCCTGGTGAATGATCGCCACATGGCTGCACAAACGCTCCACAATCTCCAGCACGTGCGAGGTCAAAAAAATGGTTACGCCGCGCTCGGTCATCCGGCCCAGCAGTGCCTTCAGCGCGCCTGCCGCCAGCGCATCTACGCCCTCAAACGGTTCGTCCAGAAAAAGAATCCGCGGCCCGTGAATCACAGCTGCGGCCAGAGCCAGTTTTTTTTGCATGCCGTGTGAGTAATCGGTGATCAGTGTCTTTTCCCTGTCCGCCAGCTGCATGAAGTCCAGCAATTCTGCCGTCCGTTTTTCGGTTGTCGCGCCATCCAGCCCGTACATTCGCCCGACAAAATGCAGGTATTCGCTGCCGGTCAGCCGCTCAAACAGTCCCATGCCTTCTGGAACCACTCCGATCTGGCGTTTTACGTCGATCGGGTTCCGCTGAAAATCCAGGCCCAGCAATTCCATCCGTCCGGAAGTCGGCGCCAGCAAGCCCGTCAGCATTTTTATGGTCGTGGATTTTCCCGCGCCATTCGGTCCAAGAAATCCGAAGAACTGGCCGGCGTTCACGCGCAAATCCACGCCGTCCACCGCTGTCAAGGCGCCAAACCGCCGCGTCAGCTGTTCTGTGCGGATCGCAATTTCACTCATGCTTCAGCCTTTTGTGGACACCCTTGCCCGCAAATTCCACCATCTGCGTCCATGCATCCTTCCGCCGCGAACTTCTGCGGCCGCGCCGCGATGTCGTGCTTAAGATAGCTTGCTCGGTACTGGGGTCGCGCTGGGAGGCATAGTCCCCTTGCTTGGCAATACCGCCAACACTGCGGGCAATTCCACGCGAAACACCGCGCCACCCTTCTGCCCGTTGTAGCAGAGTATTTTTCCGCTGTGTTCCTGCACGATGCCATAGCAGATGCTCAACCCCAGTCCCGTGCCTTTTCCCACCGGCTTCGTGGTGTAAAACGGATCGAACACCCGGTGCGGCTCTTTGATTCCCGGCCCGTTGTCGGAAAACAAGATCACCACACTCCCGCGATCGCGTAGTGTCTTGATTGTCAAGACGCCGTCGCTCTTGTCGCCCATCGCATCCAGCCCGTTGTTCACGATGTTGAAGAACACTTGCATCAATTGGTTGTGGTCACCCCGCACTCCCGGGAGCACGGATTCCAGTTCCGTTTCGATTCGCGGGCCTCCGGTGTGCAAATCCAGCGCGCGAAGCTGCACGGCGCTGGAAATAACGGAATTGATGTCCAGAAGGGTCCGTTCCGGCGGAACCTGTCTCGCGAAGCTCAGAAGATTCTGCACCAGGTTGCGTGTGCGCCGCGCCTGTTCGCGTATCTTTCCCGCGGTGGTTCGCGCGCGCTCCGGTAACGCGGGATCGTCCGCCAGCAGGTCCGAGTATCCAAGAATCGCCGTCAGCGGATTGTTGATTTCATGCGCCGCTCCCGCCGCCAGCTGCCCCAGCGAAATCAGTTTTTCGGATTGCACCAGTTGGGTCTGCAGGCGCTGCAGATTCTCAATGGAAGATTCCGATTTCGCCAGCAGCAGCGCGCGATCCTTGTCAGCCAGGTGCGTGCGCAGGAACACCAGCAACACCAGCGGCACCGCCGTTATCAGCGTCACCGTCAAACGAAAATCCCGGATCGCGCGCGCGTCGTGTTCCAGATGCATTGCATACAGGGCGAATAGGGGAAGCGACAACACCGCTCCCATCGCCAACCGCGCGGCCCACGCATTTCCGCTCGTCGAGCCTTCCGTTTCCCCGGCTACGCTGCCGTCCGAAGGCAGGTCCAGTTCCTTTCTCCGTTGAAACGCAGCGAATCCTGCCATGCCGTAAACAAAAAAAACGGTCAGCAGCGGGAGGTCGTAAAGGCTCCCGGTGTAGTAGTCGTGCCGCGAAATCGCCACGTTGCTGGCCAGCGAGCTGAGCATATACAGCGCCGAGGCGCTAAAAAGATACGCGTACACGGTTCGCCACGCGTTTCGTGTTCGCAGCCAGAAAACCCCGAATCCCAGGATCGCCACCAGCTGTTGCAGCGTGTTCAGGACGTTGTAGGCGTAGTTGTAAACCCCCTCGGAGTAGCTGACATACATCCATGGCAGCACAAAAAACACGTACACGAACGTCCACCACGTCAGCAGCAGCGCAAAATCCAGGTACCCCAGCCCCATGCGCAACTCTTCCCGCTTCAAGTGAGGCCGCAGGGCAAGCGCGGCAATCAGAGGGATGCCGCGCAGGAAGAAAATAATGTCGCCCGCGAATGGATCGGGCACTTCCCGGTGCAGGTAGATCTCGTAGTAGGTCCACTCGAACTGCCCCATCATCCACATCGAGCAGCTCAGCGCCAACAGCATCCAGAAGATGTTCCGGCGCCAGTGCGGTGTGCCCGCGTTGATCAGCAATCCGGCATTTGCCACCAGCGGCACGAAGCACTGCGCGATATCTCCGAACGCACTCAGCGAGCTGCCCGGTTTCAAATAGAAAGAGACCCCGGCGTAAATGCCGAGGAACACGGCCCAGGCCGTCACCAGCCAGGCTATTCTGCGGGCTTCGGACATAGTTTGCTGACTCTCTATTTTACGGGTGGAAGCGGCGGCGGGGTGGGAGCGACTCGACGGATCATAGCGTAATGATTACCCAAGCAGGGCCCGAAAAACTAGGCGCAACTGAAGCACGCATCTGGCGGAGGAGGAGGGATTCGAACCCCCGAGACCCTTTCGAGTCTAACGGTTTTCAAGACCGCCGGTTTCAACCGCTCACCCACTCCTCCGTTTCTAATTCTAACGTACTCCGTGAGTTAGCGGCTAATTTGTGACACTTTAGGAATCAACTGCTGCATTTTGGGGAGTACTGTCACAGTTTTGTCAAAGTCTGCTGCGAGTTTTGCTACCGCCTGCACCTTTGCTTCGAGATTCGGATGCAAGTAGCGCATGGCTACCAGGACGGTCGAGTGCCCAAGCAACTCTTTCACCGTCACGATGTCCACGCCCCGAAACGCTGGCTGAGAAATAACTGTCCATTCCAGCTTCAGGTCAGTGGACATACCTAAATAATTACTTCCATCCCTACCTCGAATTTCCGCTCGGAATCGCAACCAAGACGAAAGTGCAGAAGTTCCGAGGCGATCTACGAAAAGTTGTATTCGTACCGCAATCTCTTATCGACAATATGTGTAGTCTGTAGTGCTCCCCACTAATTTAGACAGTCAGGGCCTCGTTTCTTAGTACAACTGCGAAAGCCAAGAAGGCTGAGCAGCCTAGCCCGGTGCAGTCGGAACAATCAAGGAAATGTGTCGTGAACTGGCCTCCATGAGGTATCTTGGGCTAGCAGATTTTCGCGACAGCGGACGGCAATGTGGAGTCTTGGGTAAGGAGAACAGGTATGATGAGCAAACTGAAGGAAACGGCTCGATTGGTTGGGGCGTTCGTTGCGGGGATGGTGATGACGACAGCCTTGTTCGGATGGGCTTCGGCGGGATCGAGAATGGCGCGGGAAGTGGACCCTGGGCAGCAAGTTGTCGTGCCGAACATTATCAACCCGTCGATTACGGACGAGGACATCGCCATGCTACGACAAGATTTGCGAGCAAAGAAAATGCAGGTCATTGGGCAGAATCTGTCTCTTTCCGACCCGGAGGCGCAAAAGTTCTGGCCGATCTACAACCATTACGTCAAGGACCTACAGGAAGTGAACAACCAGAAATATGACTTGTTGAAGCAGTACGCGCATATGTGGTCAACGATGACGGACCAGGACGCGGTGATTTATGTGCGGCACTGGCTGGAGGTGGATGCGGAGGTGCAGGCATTGCGGGTGAAGTATGTACCGGTGGTGAACCAGGTGCTGCCAGGAAAAAAGGCCGCAACGTTTTTTCAATTGGACCGGCGGCTGAACATGATCATCGACCTGCAATTGTTTTCGCAGATCCCGTTGGCGAAAGTGAAGGAGACCGGTCCTCCTCAGTGATCCTGGTCTTGCAGCACTGCTCCGATTATAGTTCGCCGTCGTTATTTGGCGGAAATCCGACTGACTGGGATTGAATCGTTCCGACACTGAGATCGAAGAATGTCTTCGCAAGGACTCCTAAACGCTCGTTTGATTACCATTCGCCAAATGCTATCGGCATTCTTTCCGTCAGGTGGAGATGCTGATAGCGCCGGCGTGGTTCGCAAACGGCCCTCTAATCTTCTTTACGACGTGGATGAAACACCTCCGTTGTTGGTGAGGCTCGGTGTTTCGTTCCAACACGTATTCCTCCTGTCTGTGGGATGGCTTTACGTTGTGGTCATCGTAAATTCGATCGGGGGAACAGAAGCGCAGGCGGCGTCGATCATTCGAATCTCCATGATCGCAGGTGGACTCGCTACCATTTTGCAGTCCACTCGCGGCGCCCTTGGCAGCGGCTATTTTGCCCCGCTTACCAGCAGTTTGATCTTCTTGCCAACTTCTATCCTTGCGGTGCAAGCAGGTGGATTTCCGGTGCTGTTCGGCATGGTCGCTGTAGCAGGAATTTTGTTGATTTTGTTGTCCCGGGGTTTGGACCGGGCCAGGGTTTTGTTTCCTCCCGAAGTAACCGGGCTAATGGTGGCCATGGCGGGGCTGCAGTTAATCCGCTTGGGATGTCCGAGGTTCGTCGGCTATACCGGGCAGGGAAGTGTTCCGGAGTTGCGCCCATTTCTGGTTGGAGCGGTAACTCTGCTTGTGATGGTGGGCGCGACGGTTTGGAATAAAGGAAAGCTGCATGCTTTGCCCATGTTGTTGGGTCTGTCGGCTGGATACATTCTGGCGCTTGGTTCGGGTGTCCTGCCGTGGGCGCAATTTGTGCGCGAGCTGAATGAGCCATGGATTAATTTCCCTCATCGGGTAGTTTCCGGATTGAGTTTCCGATTTTCTCTTCTCGCCCCGTTCCTGATCGCGTCTCTCACTGCCGGGTTGAAAATGGTCGGAGACTTGACTCTTTGTCAAAAAATTAACGATGCGGATTGGAAGCGAACGGACATGAAGTCGGCGAGTGGCGGCCTTCTCACGAGCGGTCTGAGCACGCTGCTTTCGGGGCTTTCCGGCGGTCTAGCTCAAACCACCGTGTCCAGCTGCATCGGGCTTTCTCTGGCAACGGGAACGACCAGCCGCAGCCTTGCGATTCCGACCGGAATCATGATTGCTGCTCTGGCGTTTTTTCCGAAGCTCGCTGCCGTTTTGGCGGTGATGCCGGCGCCTGTTGTTGGAGCCATTCTTCTTTACTCGGCATGTTTCATCGTGCTAGGAGGCATGCAACTTTTGACTTCGCGCATGTTGGACTCCCGGCGCATTTTTGCCGTGGGCATTTCGTTGCTCTTTGGTTTGAGCGTGGATATGGCGCCGGAACTTTATCGACATGTTCCGGAAGGGTTACGCCCGCTCTTTAGCTCATCGACCGCGCTTGCGACGGTTCTGGTAGTCTCTCTCAGCTTGCTTTTCCGTGTGGGAATAGCAAGACGAGTTAGCTTTGAGGTGGTGCCTGGCGAGGACATGGAGAAAATCGATTCCATGCTGGAAGAACAGGGCGCCGCTTGGGGAATGCGCCGGGAAGTCGTGATATCCGCGGTGCAGGCCGTCCATGAAACAGTAAACAGCGCGTTAGCGTTCAATCCCGGGCTCGAACGAGTGCAAGTCAGCATAGAGTTCGACGAATTCAAGCTGGCTGCGGATTTAGAATATGAAGGAGTCCCAATACAGCTTGCGGAATCGGCTCCTTCACTGGAAAGCCTGGGCACCTCTGAGGGTGTAGCACTTCTATCGACCTTTATGATTCGGAAGTTTGCCGATCACGTACGCATCAAAACTCACAAGGGCGCCTGCCGTATAGAGCTGACTTTCGACCACTAAGGTAAAATGCTTTGATATCAGAATTTGCTCTGACCAGTCGGCTTTGTCACGTCGGGTCTCCCTTTGAATTGTCGTCTTGAACCGAAATCGCATTGACTCCGTCTCTAAGACTCGAATGGGTCATTCACAACTTGAGCGTTGGCACTCATGTACGCGACTGGTTTGCCGATGGGTTTGGAGGGCTGCCGGGAGTGAAAATGCCCTCTAGTGCGCCTGGTCTTGTTGCGTAGGGCACTGGCGGGGAGCGTCAAAATCAATCCCCCAGAAGTGCGGTGCCGGGGTCAAAAACTCCACCCCGACGCGGATTCCTCTTGCTCCGCTCTCCCCGGTAAATACGATACGGCATTCCTGCTCTTCCTGCGTTTCCGGGTTCACCAGCACCAGCATTTCGTCATTGTCCACTTCATGCGTCAGCATCAGCAAGCCGCCGTGGGAGTTCACCACCAGCGTTTCGCATACCTCACGAAACTTCTTGCCCGCGTGGTTGCGGCCCAGAGCCTGCAGCTTCATGCGGTGAAATACGCGCTGGCTGCGCCGGTTTGTCGCGAAAGCGGTTTCTTGCATAGTGTGCCCATCATCGGCCCGGCTCTGGAAAGCGTCAATTGCCCTTTCGGACAGGTGTGCCCAATTGCCATGCTTTTTTGTCCGGCGAACTTGTAAGCCCCAATCGGCTGGCCGTAGAATACCTAGGCGGCTACGGCTTCATGCCGGGCGCATTCAAGACCAAACCGCTGCCGCGCTTTTCTTCATCATTTTTAGGTAGTTAGGCAAGTAGATCTGAATCATTATCATTGCGCCTGGGGGCCTCCTATGAACCTTGCTGAATTTATAGAAAGTCGCCGCGAGCAGCATCTCGGCGAGCTCTACGAATTTCTCCGCATCCCCTCCGTCAGTGCCAAAAGCGAACACAAACCGGATATCGATCGCGCTTCCAAGTGGGTTGCCGACCGTTTGCGCAACGCGGGGTTCAAGACCGTCGAAATCGTTCCCACCAGCCTCCACCCCCTGGTTTACGCCGAATCTCTCGAAGCTCCCGGCAAACCGACCGTCCTTTTCTACGGACACTATGACGTTCAACCCGCCGAGCCGCTGGAACTTTGGACTTCTCCAGCCTTTCAGCCGGAAGTACGCAACGGAAATATCTTTGGGCGCGGCACCGCCGACGATAAAGGCCAGGTTCATATCCATATCAAGGCGCTCGAGTCGCTGCACCAGTTGCACGGCAAATTTCCCGTCAATGTCAAAGTATTGATTGAAGGTGAAGAAGAAGTTGGTAGCGTCAGCCTGTGGGACTACGTCCAGAGCCACAAGGAAAAACTAAAGGCGGACGCTTTACTTGTCTCGGATACTTCTATGCTCGGCAAAGGCGTCCCGTCCATAACCTATGGCCTGCGCGGCTTGAATTACTACGAAATTGAGCTGACCGGCCCCGCGCGCGATCTCCATTCCGGCGTCTATGGCGGAGCGGTCCCCAATCCGCTCACCATCCTCACGGAATTGTTCTCCAAGCTGCACGACAAGAATTTCCGCGTGGCCGTCCCCGGTTTCTATGACGATGTCGCCGCCGTTCCTGCCGCAGAGCGCAAAGCGCTGAACGCGCTTCCCTGGAAAGAAAAGGATTTCAAGCACGCCGTGGGCGCGCCTGCTTACGACGGAGAAAAAGGTTTCACCACGGTCGAGCGACTTTGGATTCGCCCCACCTTCGAGCTCAACGGAATCTGGGGCGGCTATCAGGGTGAAGGCGCGAAGACCGTCATTCCTTCAAAGGCCTACGCGAAATTTTCCACGCGCCTCGTTCCCAATCAGAATCCGCAAAAAATCGCCAAGCTTGTGGAAAAGCACATCCGCAAATTGCTTCCGAAAGGTGTGCACTGCCGCTTCGATGTCCTGAGCACCGGCAAGCCCTGGGTAGCCGCCTACAAAGCGCCTATTTTCCAGGTGGCTCAATCGGCTCTGCAAAAAGGTTTCGGTAAGAAAGCGGTCTTCATTCGTGAAGGCGGCTCCATCCCGTTCGTCACCCAGATGCACGACACGTTCAAAGTGCCGTGCGTTCTCCTCGGCTTCGGTCTTCCCGACGAAAACGCTCACGCCCCCGACGAGCATCTGGCCCTCGAAAACTACTACGGCGGCATCAAGGCCATCGCGCATCTCTACGAAGACCTGGCCGCCCTCTAACTGGATGTAGGGGCACGATAAATCGTGCCTTTTTGCTTTTTTTTGCGGATCCCTGGCCAAATTCTGCGCGGGAAATCGGTTTTAACACCGTTCCAATCGAAACAGAAAACAACCCGCCTCCGTGCTGCGAACATTCACGTAGCGAACCTTCACTTCGCTGAACAACTGCTCCGCCGCCCGTTCCTCCGCTCCCTCGCTAACACGGATTTCCCTCACCAGCGCGCGGTTCTCTCCATATCCTTCCAAAGTCAACAGCCGCCCGCGATATTCTTCTGGAATCACAGCACTCTCCGGATGGCGAGAGCATTCCGACGCGTGGATATAGACCGGACCGGGCAGCGGCGGTTCTCCCAACTCCCGGAAAGGATCGTAGGTAAACAACAGCAACTCCTCTTCATTCTTCCGGATCAACTTCAGGCAATGCCGGCAAGGCGCGCGGCCCGCCGCCACTTCGCGATGCGCCGGGAAACCATAGTTGGGGGATTTTCCGGTATTTCTGACTTGTTCGGCAACTTTACTGGGAATGGCCACCACGCGATACGAACTCATTTTTCACCTCGCTGACTTCCGATTGCGAGGTCAATTTTCCGATATCCCGTGGCATGCTTCTATCCGCTATCTTCCGTCAAACTCAGAGTGCGACAGCTGCTCCCGCCGCTCTCGCGCATAATCCCGCAGAGCCGCATTCGCTCCACTGATCACCTGCAGCGCCTCGGCCACACTCGCCAGATCCTTGCCGCGCAGCACCACGTACATTTCGTTATCCTCCAGCCCGGTGTAGACGCGATTCCCAATGCACCCGAGGCTCGCAATCGCGCCAAATTGCAGCGAAGCGGGCAGCGCCATGCACGTCGGCCGGCCGAGCGACGGCGCACCCACGCCAACTCCCGCGCGCCCTGCCGCTTCCTGCAGCAGCATCGCCCCCGCCGGCCGCAGCGCAAACAGCACTACGTCTGGATCCACTGGCGCCTCCGCCAGCGGCGAATACACAATCGCCTTCGGGGACATTGCCAGGCGCGGAATCTGCGGCACCTCTTCCGGTTTCACATACCCAAGATCGAACATCATCTTCAGCGTGTCACCCGTTTCCTTTTCCCGTGCCGGTGAAAGGGCTATATTGTGCGTATATGCGCCTACCGCGCAGTTAAAATGATTCTCGGGAATCGTGTAAAACGTGCGGCCCTCCGCGGCAATCCGCCAGAAGCTGCATCCGGAAGGCTGCGTGCCCTCAAATTTCTTCACTCCTGCGGGTTCGGAATCAAGAAATGCCACCGCCACCGGCCGCACACCGGTCTTAATTGCCTTCAATATTCGTTGTTCCAGCTCTC
>DATHOY010000290.1:0-5952 GCA_035484435.1 Vulcanimicrobiaceae bacterium
CCGGTGACGATTATTGCGGTGATGATGAAGTCAAACTACTTGCGGCTGGCGGAGGTTGCGCAAGTCGCGAAACGCTTTGCCGCTCCCCTGCGCGTGAACGTCTATCAGGCGGTGCGGTCTGATCTTTATGCGCTTACTTACGAAGAATACTGGCAAGGTTTCCGCACGCTTTTCGAGGCCACCGATGTGATTGCCATCGGCGAGCCGCTGGTTCGCGCGATGGCCGGGTTGCCGCCGCTGGAAGGCGGATGCGGCGTGAGCACGGTGCGAGTGACGCCCCGCGCCACGACGCAGCCGTGCGTCTATTGGCCGGGCCTCGGCGAGCCGCTGGCCGAGTTGATTTCTTCAGGGGCCGGGATATTGAACTCTGCGCCGTTTGAGCAGGCTCGCACGCTTCCCGAAGCGTGTCGGCCTTGCGAGTTTCGAGACACATGTCACGGAGGATGCGCGGGGCGACGGCGTCTGCAAGCAGCACTGCTGCAACCGGATTTTTACTGCCCAATCATTCGGGGAGAGCGCCCGCGGCTTGAACTTCGCATGGCCGCAAATCGTGATCTCCCCAAAGTTGGCAGTTCCTGCACCACGGTTGTGATTGCGCGTTAGCGCTGGTTCGTCGGGGAAAGCGGCGTTACTTAGCCGGAGTCGCGTCCATCCACTTGTCTGATCCCGCCAGCTTGTAGGCCACGCCAGTAAAGAAAATGCGCGCCGGTGAGCCGTCCGCGGTTCCGCGATGGTCGGTGGAGACGAGCAGCGGCCCCGCCTTCTCATAGCCTGCCCAGGTGGTGGTGACGTTGCTCGGTTTCTTCGGGCCACCGCGCAGATAGACGAATTGCACGACTCGGCCGTCTGCACCGACATAAAGGTTCCAGGTATCTCCCGGGGTGTAGCCGCCGAGTTCCGAGCCATATTTCACCGACACGAGTGTTGCCGTACCTTTTCCGATGGGCAATTTTGCTTTTTCCGTCACGGTCACCTTGGCGCTGGTGTCCCAGTAGGCGTGGAAGGGGAAGATGAACCAGTAGTTGTCGTTCATGAATCCCGGATCGATGTTGTCCTTCACGTCGGCGGGGGCGTTGGCCATCTGGTTCCGGTTGTAGCTGACCTTCACCGGCTTGCCATCCTTATCTTTGGATTCATACGTGACTGCGCCGGTCTTGGGCTCCCACGTCCAGGTGCGCGACAGCTTCAACTTCAGGGCTGGAAGATCTAGGTTAAAGGTGTAGCGGAAGGCTTCGGCTTGCCCATAAGAATCGAGGCCATAAGTCTTGGCAAGCTGTTCGACTATGGCTGGGCGCGTCTGCGCCTGGGAAGTGCCCGCAAAGAACGCGGCCCCCAGCAACAGGCAAGAGATCGTCCTACAAAGGCGCAACTTGGTCATGAATTTCCTCCTCAGTGAATGAAACGGGTGTCGCTTGGATGATGTACAGAGGTCCCTGGATGCAGTGAATTATGGGCCCCCCGCCCGGTGACCAAGTTGCGCGAATGCAGGCTGCCATTCCGTGAACCAGCGAGCGGTCCTCGGGGCCTTTGCGGGAGCAAGCTGCAATTCCCGAGCCAGCTGAATCAGGTCGTTGGCGACGTCGATATCATAAAAGGGTTCGGAGAAACCGGTTGAGAGATTCAGCTCCTTGGTGCGCGCCAGCAATCTTTCGAGCGCGGTCTTTGTTCCCAGACCATCGCTTTCGAAGAGCGTTGGATGAGCGGCCTTGGCGCCAACCAGATAGTAGCCTCCATCATTGGTTGGCCCGACAACCACGTCGTGCTTGGCAAGTATTTCGAACGCGCTCTCCAGAACCGCCGGAGCAAGATGCGGGCTGTCGCTGTTAAACGCGATCACGCGATGGCGGCCCGCAGCGGTGAAATGCCGAAAAACAAAGTTGAGTCCGGCGGCGAGGCCTGCGCCTTCTTGCGCCACTACCTGCACTGTATTGCCTGCCAGTTGCGCCAGTTCTTCCTGATCCGGCTCAGGGCACACCACCGCGACCTCCACGCCGTTCAACGACTTTGCCAGTTCGAGCGTGTCCGCCAAAAGGCACCGATACAGCGCGATCACGGCGGCAGACGAAAGGCTTTCCGTCAGGCGCGTCTTGACCATGCCGGGCCTTGGGGCTTTCGCCATAATGACTAAGGTGCGGTTTGGGTGAGTAAGAGATTCAGCTGTCGGTCTTGTGGATTCCATAAGAGGTCGATCGGAACTTACGCGGGTCGCGGCAATCCCGCTCTCCGGCGTCGAAAAGAATACAACACGATGCGGCTCAGGATGAACCACCCCGCCCCAATCGTGCCCTTTACCGTACCGCTGATTTTGGACTTGCCGATGCGCGGGTGGTAGCTCACGGGAACTTCCACGATGCGAAATCCCGCGATGGCGCCTTTCACGATCATTTCCACCGCCCAGCCGTAGGTAGTCTCTTCGAGCGCCAGGGCGCGAAGCACCTCGGCGCGGGCGGCGCGAAACGGACCGAGGTCGCTGATTTTCACCCCGTACAAAAGACGGATCATGCCCGCGGCCAGCTGATTGCCGAAGGCCTGATGCCACGGCAGCGCGCCGGCGTTGTTCTTGCCGCCCAGTCGCGAACCGAGCGTAATGTCCGCGCGGCCTTCGATGATGGGAGCAAGCAGAATCGGCAACTCCGCGGGGCGATCGCTATAGTCGCCATCCAGGAAAACCACCACATCCGGTTTTTGCGCGTTCGCAAGCCCGGTCAAGCAAGCGCGCCCGTAGCCTCGCCGAGGCTCATCGATAACATGTGCCCCCAGCTTTCGCGCGACATCCGGCGTTCCGTCCGTGGAATTGCTGTCGACGACGATAACTTCCGTGACCAACTGGGAAGGCAGATCGGCAAGCACACGCCCGATGGCCTGCGCTTCGTTATGGGTTGGAATAATTACCGACACTCGCAAGCGGATTCCTTGTTCACCACAACAGCGATGTGGGATTCCGCCGCGCCAGAATTGCATCGATGCCCCAGGTGCGCCCCGCGCGTCCTATCGCCAGTCCAAATGATGCCATCACCGGAACCAGCAGTTCCCAGATCCACGACGTACCCAATTCCGAAATCCAAAGGCTGCCCAGTAAAAAGAACGCGATAACAGCCGCCGGGCGTGTGAACAGACCAAACAACAGCAGGACTCCCAGCGAAAACTCTGCCACGCCCTGCATGGGCGCAGCCAGCGTCGCGTGGCTGGCCATAATTCCCATAACCCATTTCCATATCGCCGGTGAATGGCTCGACTTGATGTAGTAATTGATCAGCCCCGCGTAGCCTCCCGGCGTGTACAGGCCCTTCCCCTTATTCTCGAAGAACACCCAGAAGAACATCGCGCCAATCGTCAGACGAATAAGTGCCAGGCCCATTGCTGCCTCGGACCGCCCGCCGAAGCTGGACGCGGCGCTTCCTGCTTGTGTTGCGTTTGTCGCCATTCTGAACCTCTGCGCAATAGATTCCACTCGCGGTGATACCAGCGGCGCAATCTTAGTTCATCCGCCCGGAGTGTGCCATATGGATGCACAGAGGCCAACTAAGTTACAGCGGGTCAGCCTCCTCCGTTCAGTCATCCCGACCGGAATGGCCGACTTTCTCCCTCGTTCGCGCCCCGCGAACGTCGGCCATGAAGCAGAGGGACCATGGCAACACGTTAAAGTCCTACTCCGCGCCCTCTTCCTATCGCGCCAGCCACAGGGCGTAGCGGATTGCTTGAAACATCGGCCAGCGATAATGCACCCGCAAAATCCGGTACCAGGAAATGATGGAATGCGTCTTCATAGCTCTGCTCCTTACTTTGCCCCGAATCCCCGTGCTGCGTAGCTCGCCGCGTCACCGTGGTTTGGGTCTCCCATTCTGATTTACAGGATGGCTAGGAGCGGCGCATCACGCGATGGAATGATCTTTTTGCACTACGGAAGGCGCGTTTCTCCCTACCCCAATTGTGGTACGGGAGGATGACTGGGATGACTGGATGACTGGGGACAGGGCCGCGCCTTTGGTCGCCTATGTAGTGGCCAGTCTTTAGACTGGCAATCCGGCACCCGCGAAAAACAAAAAGCACCGACCTGAAGGTCGGCCACTACGGGCCGCGCTGACAAATAATTTGAGTGAGTTTAGGTTGTTGCGCGGCTATCGAGCGCGGTGCAGCGGGCGTTTGCCGGCACGGATTAATTCGCGCAAGGCAGAGTTGACAGACTGTTCGTTTGGGAAATGTCGGGCCACATCCGGGGAGAGAAGCACGAGATTTGTGCCCGACTGATAGCGTTCGAAGTATTTTCCCCGGACTCCGCCCTTCAGGCTGGACAGGTCGTACTCCTGCCGCAGGTCGCTTGCCGGTTTTCGCTTCCTAGTTGTTTTCTTCATATTTTTTTCGCTCGCTATGTGTAGCTTTCCGAGCGCTGATAATCCGGATAGAATCGCCGCGCTCGGCATGGGCCACGATCAAAACCCGTTTGGAGGTCGATATTCCGATGGTGATGAACCGCTGCTCCGAAATTGAGTGATCCGGCTCTGGATACGTCAGCGCCAGGGCGTCGCCATAGACCGTGGCGGCTCCTCAAACGTTACCCGGTGCTTGCGGCGGTTGCCTCGGGCCTTGGCCGGGTCCCATTCAAAATTCACGCTCACAGTTTACTGCATTTGTTGGCAAACGTCGGCAAATAGAAGATTCGTTGTTGAGCGCTGCTCGATTTGTAGTGGCCAGCCTTCAGGCTGGTAATCCCCGCCGGCAGTTGTAGTGGCCAGACTTTAGACTGGCCATCCGAAATCCGCGAAAAACGAAAGCACCGGCCCATTCCTCCGTCAGGGCAAGCCTGAAGGTCGGCCACTACAGCGCTCTGTTTTCCGCCAGCACCTTCTGAATCGCCTTCTCCGCCAGCGGCGCCATGATCTTATACCCGGCATCATTTGGGTGCAGCCCGTCGTCAGCCAGGGCGCGCTTCAGCATCCCTCGCTCGTCAACCACGGCGCTGAAGTAGTCCAGATACACGAAACGGTTTTTGCCGCAGTAGTCCTTAAGCCACTCGTTCAGCGCCAGAATTCTGTCGCGCGGACGCAGCGCAAAAGACTCCTCGGCATCGTGCGTGTAGTTATGCACCGGCAGGATGGACGCAAACACCACCCGGATCCCGTGCGCCCGCGCCAGCTCGGCCATCGAAGCGTAGTTGGCCTCGATATCCTCGTTCGACGTGCGCCCGGTGACGCCCGCGATATCGTTGGTTCCCGCGAGCACGACCAGCACTTTCGGGTGCAGCTCGATCACATCCCGGCGAAAACGCACCAGCATCTCCGGCGTGGTCTGCCCATCGACGCCGCGGTTGATATAAGGCTTGCCGGGAAAATAATCCGGTAACTTCCAATAGTCGGTGATGGAGTCGCCCAGGAAAACCACTCGGCTTTCGCTCGCCGCCGGCGGCGCCAGCGCGGCGTTGGCCTCCCGGTAGCGTGCCAGTTGCCCGAAATCGTCCGTGTAGATGGAAATCCGCGACGCCCGGTACTCATCCAGCCCGGCAAAACCAGTGGAAGGGATGGAAGCAGTTGGGTTTTGGCCGAGCGCTGGAAGCAAGAAAAGGATTGCAAATAGCGGTTGCGATAGTGTGCGGATGATCGTCAGCAGGCTCATGTTCCCCCCGGAAAACAGGATAGCCTAGCGTATTGCATCCTGCATATTGGCGCGCATTCGGAGCGCCACGAGCAATATTAGAAAACGCCCCGTCTGTCCCCGGCGCCCCGCTGCGTCGAAGAACAGTCGACCGTGCGCCCACGCGGCAACGACCGGAATCCCAGGAGACCCAGAAAGAGCGGCACCGGATCCGCCTGCGACATTAATTATAGCGGTGACAAATCTGACAGTGGCCGTACCGATAGGCTGGGGACGACCACCGATTTATGGTTACGCGTTTACCGTTTTGGTGAATGTGAAAGTCTCTTCCTCGGCCACCAAAAAAATTGGCGTTCCACCCGA
>DATHOY010000291.1:0-6521 GCA_035484435.1 Vulcanimicrobiaceae bacterium
AACCGCCGCGGCCCGATTTTTTTCTTTGCGTCGCCGTCTTCCTGCCCCGGCCATAGACTCCATCTCGACGAATCTCCGAAGCGCCGTAGGCGCGGCACTCACTCGCGAACTCTTCCACTTCTCTCTCCCAACTCCGCGCTCCGCACACCTACGCATCGGCGTTTCTCTCTCCTCCTTCAACCTCTCCTGGAGCCCCAACTAATGTCCCTCTTCCCCGCGTTCCTGAAACTCGCCAACCGCCGAGTCCTCGTAGTCGGCGGCGGCTCCATCGCCGCACAGAAAATCCCCGGCCTCCTCGAAGCCGGTGCTCAAGTCCACGTAATCTCCCCCAAACTCTCCCCGCAATTAACCGAATGGATCCGCAACCAAAAAATCACCTGGTCCCCAAAAACATTCGAGTCCGATGATCTCAACGGCGCCTTCCTCGTAATCGCCGCCACCTCCCTCCGCGATCTAAACGCCCACGTCTATCGCGAAGCCGACCAACGCAACATCCTCTGCAACGCCGTAGACGACATCGACCACTGCCACTTCTACTACGGCTCCATCGTCCAGCGCGGCGATCTCCAAATCGCTATCTCCACCAACGGCAAAAGCCCCGCGCTCGCCCAGCGCCTCCGCAAAGAACTGGAACAACAGTACGGCCCCGAATACGCCGCGTGGCTAGGCTCCCTGGGCTCCGCCCGCGAAACCCTCCGCGCCCAATCCACCGACACCGAACTCATCAAACTCCAACTCCACGCCCTAGCTAGCCGCCTCATGTTCGAAAAGTTCCTCCGCAACTCCACTGCTACGCAAAAACCGGGTGCCCCACACGCCGATTTTGCGTGTGGGAATCTTGGCCCGGCTGATTTATCGTCAAAGAATCCGGGTGCCACACCCTGCGATTTTCAGGGTGCGGGTTTTTCTTCCTCCGACTCCTCCGACTCCTCCACTCGTCACTCGCCACTCGCCACTCGCCACCGCGTTTTTCTAATCGGTGCCGGCCCCGGCGACCCCGAACTCCTAACCCTGAAAGCCCTCCGCATCCTCCAATCCGCCGACGTAGTCCTCCACGACTCCCTGATCGGCCCCGAAATCCTAAACCTGATCCCCGCAACCGCCGAACGCATCGACGTAGGCAAACGCGCCGGCTTCCGCCTCCTAACCCAACAAGACATCAACTCCCTCCTCCTCTCCAACGCCACCAAACACAATACGGTAGTCCGCCTAAAAGGAGGCGACCCTCTCCTCTTCGGCCGCGCCGCCGAAGAAATCCAAGCCCTCCGCGAAGCCAACATCGACTTCGAAGTTGTCCCCGGCATCTCCGCCGCCTTCGCCTCCGCCGCAGCCGCAAAAGTTTCTCTCACCGATCGCCGCCTCTCCTCCCACGTTCTTTTCACCACCTTCTCCCGCGCCCCCGAAGCAAAGTTCCTCCCCGGCATCGGTCTAACCGCCGACACCACCGTAGTCGTCTACATGCCCGGCCCCGACTACGCCGAAGTCTCCCGCTGGCTACAGGACGCCGCCGTCTCCCCCGACACCCCAGTCCTGGTAATCTCCAAAGCCTCCCACCCCAATCAATCGCAGCACGCCACAACGGTCTCAGGTCTAGCCCACCTCTCGCCGCTCCCAGCCCCAGCCCTCCTCCTGGTAGGCCGTGTAGCCGCCTCCGCCGCGGACGCCACAACAGCCACCGACTTCAACTGGCTCAACGAATCCATTCCCGATTTGTCGAATTCCCGAATTTCCTAACGAAGGAGAAACAAAATGAGCAATACAAACACGAACGCACACACGAACGCCAAAACCGCTCCACGCGTTTCCCTGGATTCCTGGGCCGTCTTAATCGCCTTAGCCGCCGCCATCCTAATCCGCGCCGGCATAATCCATCGCATCCCCTGGTAGCTGGGTGCCGCACCCTACGGTTTTTCAGGGTGCGGGTTTTCCGCCCGTGTAGCATAGGCTTCAGCCTGTGTTCTTGGGGTGCTCATGTGGCACAGCCATTCCTGGCTGTGCTCTTGGGGCCTCCGACGGCTGTCATCCCGACCGAAGGCCCGACGCCTTTTGTCGGGCCGCAGCGGAGGGACCAAGGCAAGTTTTGAACGTTATCGAAACTAGTTGAAGGAAAACCAATTTCCAATTCAAATTTCAATTTTCTAGAACAGAAGGGAACTAACCACATGGCCGACTCCATCGCTCTCCCCCAAAATCCCCCCATCACCATCTCCACCAAATTTCTCCGCCTAATCCCCGGCGTAGCCCTCCTCGCCGCCATCGGCTTCCTCGGCAAACTCCTCGAAAAAAATATCAACCTCTACGCCAAATCCCACCACTGGACCATCCCTAACATCGAATACGTCCTCTGGGCCATCCTAATCGGTCTCGCCATCTCCAACATCTTCGGCCTAGCCGAAATCTTCAGACCCGGCGTAGCCACCTACGAATTCTGGCTGAAAGCCGGCATCGTCCTCCTCGGCTCCCGCTTCCTCCTCGGTGATGTCGCAAAACTTGGCGGCGTCAGCCTCCTCCTCGTCTTCATCGAAATCGCCGGCTCGCTCGCCTTCATGACCTTCCTCGGCCGCCTCTTCGGCCTCCGCCCCAAACTAACCACTCTCCTCGCCGTAGGCTCCGCCGTCTGCGGCGTCAGCGCCATCATCGCCACCAAAGGGGCCATCGAGGCCGACGACGAAGACTCTTCCTTCGCCATCGCCGCCATCCTCGCTTTGGGAGCGCTCTCCCTCTTCACCTTCCCGCTGATCGGCCACGCCCTTCACCTCAGCGATCACGCCTACGGAGCCTGGGCCGGCCTCGCCGTAGACAACACCGCCGAAGCCACCGCCGCTGGCGCCCTGTTCTCCGACTCCGCCGCCAAACTAGCCGTCCTCGTAAAAACTTGCCGCAACGCCCTGATCGGTTTTGTGGTCCTAGCCTACGCAATCTACTGGGCCAGCCGCGGCCAAGCCCAAGCAGTAACCAACAAAGCCGCCTTCCTCTGGCAAAAATTCCCCAAGTTCGTCCTAGGCTTTTTGCTAGTCTCTGTCCTCGCGACAGTAGGCTTCTTCACCAAAGACCAAAACGCCAACCTAGCCAACCTCTCCCGCTGGGCCTTCCTCCTGACCTTCGCCGGAGTAGGCCTGCGCACCAACTTCCGCGAAATGCGCCAACAAGGCCTCCGCCCCTTCCTGGTCGGCTTCATAGGCGAAATCGCCATCGCGACATTCACGCTGTTACTCGTAATCGGCGCCGACAAACTCTTCCACCTGTAGTGGCCGCCTTCTGAGGCGGGCGCCGTTCTCCCCGTAGCGCCGGCTTCCAGCCGGCCAGCATATGTAGTGGCCGAACTTCAGATCGGCTCTTGGGTTTCCCAATCTTGTAGGCCGCCAAATAATCGGCCCTACAAAAAAAAAGAGGGGCACGTTATCGGGCGTGCCCCTCTCACTCTTCTCTGCGAAACTCCGCGTTCTCAGCGTCTCTGCGTTATCTTTACTTCTTTTCTTCCTCCGTGCTCTCCGTGTCCTCTGTGGTGAATCTATTTCTTAAATCCCCCTCACCGTCCAGCCCCCGGCTTCGCCCAAAACGCCACTCCGCCCCCGCCCACAAACCGGTACGCCCCATCCACATAAACAAAATTCGAAATAAACGAAAATTTCTGATCGTGGCTCCCCGACCGGAACTCCAGCCGGAACTGCTCCACGGCTATCGGTTTCACCGGCTTAAACCCATACCCTCCCGTACTCCCTTGCCCAGCCCCACTCTCCCCGCGCGCCTCACATCGCACCCGAAACCGGCTCCCCGGATCCGCCTTGTTCATGTCTTCAATCAACGAAGCCTCCGCGTCGCTCAACTCCCGGTCGTAAAGCGAAGCCAACTTCTCCGCATCCTCCGCCGAAAAATGCTCCCCAAACCATTCCTGCACTTTCGGCAACCGGAACACGGCAAAGCCCTCATCCATCCCCTTGTCGTCGCCCCTCTGGTAAGCCTTCAAAAACGCCTCAAACTGCTTCTCCAACCCCTGCTCATTCTGCTTATACGTATCCGGACTCGGCGCCGTGGCCGCACGCTGCAAAGGCAGAGTAAGCAGTGCCAACAACACAAAAAACTTCTCTAGGTAAGAACGAAGCGCTCTCTCTTTCACCTGTGCGTGACCCTCTTCTCTGTGTCTCTGCGCTCCTCTGCGGCCTCTGTGGTAAAGCCTTTCTCTTATATCCCCAACACACTCACCAATTCCTTCACCGACGCCGAACTCTTATCCAGCGCTGCTTTCTCCTCCGCCGTCAACTTAATCTGAATAATCTCCTCCGCGCCGCCAGCCCCCAACTTCACCGGCACGCCCACAAACAATCCCTTAATCCCATACTCGCCTTCCAGATAAACCGCGCACGGCAAAATCTTTTTCTTATCCTTCAGAATCGCTTCCACCATCTCCACCGCCGCCGCCGAAGGCGCATAATACGCCGACCCCGTCTTCAGCAAATTCACAATCTCCGCGCCGCCCTTCCGCGTCCGTTCTACAATCGCGTCAATCCGTTCCTTCGACAGCAAATCCGGTAGAGGAATCCCCGCCACCGTCGAATACCGTGGCAGCGGCACCATATCGTCCCCATGCCCGCCCAGCACAAACGAGTGCACATTCTCCACGCTAACCTTGCACTCCATCGCCACAAACGCGCTCATCCGCGCCGAATCCAGCACGCCCGCCATTCCCAGCACGCGATTCTTAGGAAACCCGCTCACGCGAAACGCCGCCTGGGCCATCGCATCCAGCGGATTCGTAACCACCACAATGATGCACTTCGGCGAATGCTTCACAATCTGTTCCACCACCGCCTTCACCACCTCATAATTCGCCTTCAGCAAATCGTCCCGGCTCATCCCCGGCTTCCGCGGAAATCCCGCCGTAATCACCACCACATCGCTCCCAGCCGTAGCGCTGTAATCCCCATTCGCCGTGGAAATCCCGGTAGCAAACGAATCCGTCCGCGTAATCGGAGTCGACTCCACCATGTCCAGCGCTTTCCCCGCAGGCGCTCCCTCCAAAATATCCGTCAACACCACATCCGCCAGCTCCAGATCCACAATCCTCTGCGCCGTAGTCGACCCCACAAATCCCCCACCCACCACCGTAACCTTCTTCCGACTCATTCCCATCTCCTCTTGTGGCACAGCCATTCCTGGCTGTGCTCTTGGGATTCCAATCTAACGCCACAATACAAATGAACTTGAGGGTGCCCCATCCTTCGCGCCTTTTGCGAAGGGTGGGTTCTTACGATCAAAAGCCGCAAATCTTCCGCTCTTCTCAGTGTCCTCTGCGGCCCCTCTATGATCTCTGTGTTGAAATCTTTCTTTCGTTTACCTTCCCGCCGCCACCCCCACCATATTCTCAATAATCGCGCTCGCAAACGCGCTCGTCCCCAACTTCGTCCCACCAGTCATTAATCTTTCCAAATCGTACGTCACCCGCTTCTGCTGGATCGTCTTAGCAATCCCATCCTCAATCAACTTCGCCGCTTCCTTCCACCCCATAAACTCAAACATCATCGCGCCGCTCAGCATCACCGAACTAGGATTAATCACATCCTTGTCCGCATACTTCGGCGCCGTCCCATGCGTAGCCTCAAACACGCCGTACCCATCGCCGATATTCGACCCCGGCGCAATTCCCAATCCACCCACCTGAGCCGCGCAAGCATCGCTCAAATAATCTCCGTTGAGATTCGGCGTAGCCAAAACGCTGTACTCATTCGGCCGCAGCAGCATCTGCTGAAACACCGAATCCGCAATCCGGTCGTTCACCATCAACTTCTTCTTCCACTGACCCTTTCCATGCGAACCATCAATCGCATCCAAAGTCCGTTTCACTTCCGCATAAATCGCTTTCTTGAACTCTTCCGTCCCCTGTTCCAACCCCGGCTCAATCATCGCCGCATTCTGTTCCGCCGAAAGCCCCGGATTCTTCTCCAAATTATCCAGAATCCAGCTCTCCCGCTCCGTCACCGTCTCCGCACGAAACTCCTCCGCCGCCAGCTCATAACCCCAGTCGCGGAACGCGCCTTCCGTAAATTTCTGAATGTTCCCCTTGTGCACCAGTGTCACCAGCTTCCGGTTGTGCGCCAGCGCATACTCAATCGCCCGCCGCACCAGCCTCTTCGTCCCAAACGGCGAAATCGGCTTGATCCCCACTCCCGAATCCATTCGGATCTGTTTCTTCCCGCCGCCCAGCATCTCCTTGTTCAAAAAGTCCAAAAGCTTCTTCACTTCCGGCGTTCCGCTCTTCCACTCGATCCCGATGTACACGTCCTCCGTGTTCTCCCGGAAAATCACCACATCCATCTTCTCCGGCTCACGCACAGGGGAGGGAACTCCCTGGAAATACCGCACCGGCCGCACGCAAGCATACAAATCCAGAATCGGTCGCAGCGCCACGTTCAGCGAACGAATCCCCCCACCCACAGGAGTCGTCAGCGGCCCCTTGATCGACACGCGAAAATCCCGCGCCGCGTCCACAGTCTCATCCGGCAGCCACTGCTTGAACGTATTGA
>DATHOY010000292.1:0-12464 GCA_035484435.1 Vulcanimicrobiaceae bacterium
GTGTTCGCGATGCCTTGGGAAGACGCCGTCACGATTCCGGGATTTGGCACCAGTGTGCGCCTTATCGGCATGGTCACCCTAGGGCTGGGAGCGCTGGCCATCCTTGAACGCGGCAGAATCCGAAAGCCCGCACTCGGGCACTTGGCCATGGCGCTGTTCGTTGTGTTGGCGGCGTTGAGTTACTTGTGGAGTCTGTTTCCGGAAGGAACTCTGATCCAGGTTTTCTCCTATATCCAACTATTCACGATGGTGTGGCTCATCTGGGAACTGGCGCCAGGCATACAAGAGCAGATGCACCTGATGCGGGCTTACGTTTTCGGAACGTTTGTCTCCGGGATTGACACCTTCTACCTTTTTCTTTCCCACCAGGAATCGGTCTATCTGCGGTATGCCGGCGCCAAACTGGATGCCAATGACCTGGGCTTGATAATGGCCCTGAGTATTCCGATGTCGTATTACCTGCTGATTCAGAATTATGGGCGAATGGTGTGGGTCTATAGGGTGCAGCTGATTCTTGCCGGAACAACCATTTTGCTTACGGCATCAAGAGGAGCCACGCTGGCAACGGTCGTCGCGCTCGCAATCGTTCCCCTGACACAGGCCCGCTTGGGCGGCAGGCAAAAAGTCGCACTCCTGCTGACAGTAATTCTCCTCATCGCCGGCATTCTGTATTTTGTGCCCGAAACTTCCTGGGAACGCCTGGCGACGGTACCCACGGAATTTGAGCAAGGGACTTTCACTGGCCGAACCATCATCTGGAAGGCGGGCTGGGAGATTTTCCGAGCTCATCCTTTCTTCGGCATCGGGGCGAATGCGTTTCGCGTGATGGTCAGCCGCGAACTGGCGGAGCCTATTCGCATGGGTGATGCGGATCCCGCGCCACCCGCCCACAATACGTTTTTGTCTGTGCTTGTCGAGCAGGGCGTGCTGGGCTTTGCCGTTTTTTGCGGGATGCTGGGTGCGCTGGCCGTTTCTCTCAAGGGGATGCCACCGTTTCCGCAGCGGCTCTGGGTTGTGTCACTCGCTGTGTGGGTTGTCGGCGTCTCCAGTTTGACCTGGGAAATGCGGAAGCCGACGTGGTTTTTCTTCGGTCTGCTGATGGCGCAATGTGGAAGCATTCCTCAAATGCGGCGCGATGCGATGTCATTTGCCCGTCCGAGGCGAAAGGCGACTACCACTTCCGCCCGCATTGTGGGACTTGGAATTGCCGGCCAAAAATCCGAATGGCCGCTTTTCTCTTGAATGTTTTCCTGGTCCAGACTGGCGAATCGAGATTATGAACAAAGTAAAAGTAATGCAGATCGTCCCGATGCTGAGCCCCGGCGGGGCCGAGCGCGTTGCCGTTCATATCGCAAGAGGTTTGAACCGCCGCCGCTATGAACCGATGGTCATCTCGTTCAGCGGGCGAGTCGGCTGTGACCTCGACTACATGTTGGAAGACGCGGGCATCGAGGTCCGTTATCTAGGCAAGCATCCCGGATTCGATTATCGCGTCTACAGCCGGCTGGACAGTGTTCTAAAGGAGTGCGAGCCGGATGTGATTCACACGCACCTGCACGTGCTTCGCTATGCGTTGCCTTCCATGCTACTGAGAAAGCGCATAGCCATGGTACACACGGTTCACAACCTTGCCGAGCGTGAGATTGAGCCCCGGGCCCGCCTGATTCAGCGATACGCGCTCACGCACGGAGTGGAACCCGTCGCTGTTGCCGAAGAAGTGGCGGCCAGCTTGAGCAAGCTTTATGGAGTTCGCACCTGCCGGGTGATTGCGAACAGTATTCCGACGGACCTCTATGCGAATCCCCAGATTCCGCGCAGAGAGTGGCGGGCGAAACACGGATTTCAGGACAGTGATGTGCTTTTTGTCTGTGTAGCTCGATTCGCTCCGCAGAAAAATCACCGGTTGCTACTGGAGTCATTCGCCCAAGGTCCGGCGTCAGATCCGCGCGCGCATCTCGTGCTGGTCGGAGAAGGAAACCTGCGGGCGGACCTCGAAGAACATGCCGGGAAACTCAACTTGGACGGCAAGGTTCATTTTCTCGGGTTGCGCAGCGATATTCCGGATGTCCTGGGCGCAATGGATGTTTTTGTTCTGAGTTCGGACTACGAAGGGAACCCACTCTCCGTGCTTGAGGCTATGGCATCCGGACTGCCCATAGTCAGCACCGCGGTGGGAGGCGTTCCGAATCTTTTCGAAACGGGGAAAGAGGGGTTTCTTGTGCCGGCGAGAGATCCCCAAGGGCTTGCCAAGCCGATGAACTCTCTTCTGAAATACGAATTGGTACGGCGGTCCATGGGCACGGCGGCTTCAACCCGCGCGAAGGCAAATTTCGACGTGGCAAACATGGTGCGGGCATACGAGGAAGTGTATGAGGACCAACTGGCGCTTTCGCAACTCGGGAGTGTGAGCGGCTTCTTCCGTGGTCCGGCTATTCCTGCCGAGGAAGGACTGGGAAGCCGCCAGCGCTAAGCTTCCTAAAAGAATGAGAGCGAACATGATTAAGGTGATGCACATCATTACGACGCTCGGCCCGGCGGGGGCGGAGAACATGTTGTGTCGAATCACCGCCGGTATGGACGCGACCTGCTTTGAGAATGAAGTTGTCTCGTTGACCGGAATATTGGACCTTGCGGAGAAAATGAATTCCAACGGCGTCCGCGTGCGTACGCTGGCCATGAAAAAAAGCGTTCCGAATCCGTTGCTGGTAATGCGCCTGGCGAAATGGATCCGCGAATCGAAACCGGATGTGATTCACACCTGGATGTATCACGCGAACCTGATCGGCACTCTTGCGGCGCGCTTGGCGGGAAATGTTCCGGTGGTTTGGGCGATTCACCACAACGCGTTTGATCCCCGGGTGGACAAGCGTCGCACGATGCTCGTCAATCGCGCGTGTGCCGTATTGTCGCGAAAGTTCGCTGACCGGATTGTATTTTGTTCAGAGGCTTCCCTAAGAACACATAAACTGCTCGGCTATGCCGCCGAAAAGCTGGAGGTGATTCCGAACGGCTTCGACCTGGAACAAGTGAAGCCCGACCCCGCGGCCCGCGAGTCGTTGCGCCAGGAATTGGGGATTCCCGCCAATGCTGTAGTGATCGGCTTCGCGGCGCGCTTTCACCCTCACAAGGATCACCGCAATTTCATCCGGGCCGCCGAGCGTTTGCACAAACTGATGCCCGACGTTTACTTCCTGCTCTTCGGGATGGGAATTAGCTGGGAAAACACGCAATTGGCGGAATGGATTGATGCCGCCGGAATTCGTGAACGTTGCCATCTCCTCGGACTGCGCCAGGATATCTCCAGCCTTTTTTCGAGTATGGATATCGCCACCACGGCGTCGCGCAGCGAAGCGTTTCCGATTGTGGTCGGAGAGGCCATGGCCTGCGGGACGCCTTGCGTGGTGACCGATGTCGGTGACTCCGCCTTGATCGTGGAAAACACCGGCAGCGTAGTTCCGCCGGAGGATCCGCACGCGCTAGCTGAGGCGTGGCGCTCGCTGATTGACGCCGGGCCCGCGGTTCGCCGACGCCTCGGAATCGCGGCCAGAGAAAGGGTGGAGCGCCATTTCGCGTTGCGGGCGATCGTCGAGCGTTACCAGAAGATCTACGCGCAGGTTGCGGCCTGTTCACGAACTGAATTGCCTTCCACGGAACTTTCGCGCTTGCCCCAGTAAATTTCTGCCTCAACTGCGACCCTATGAGAACAAATTCAAATCGACCACGCCTGGTGATTGCCGTTAATTCGTCCTTCGCGCTGGGATTCCTGCAGGGCCAGCCGGAATATTTCCAGAATTCGGGGTTCGACGTGACGGTGCTTTGCCCCGAGAAACGATCCGGGGAATGGGAAGTCGCGCGGCCGGCAGATGTCCGGGTTCTGGAAGTTCCCATGGAGAGGGAGATTTCTCCCGTACGTGACATTCGCTCGCTATGGCGTTTGTTCGGAATCCTGCGGACCCTACGTCCTGCGGTCACGAATGTGGGCACGCCTAAAGCAGGGTTGCTCGGCGGCTTGGCGGCATGGTTCACACGCGTTCCTTGCCGCTTCTACACGCTTCATGGCCTGCGTTTCGAAACCGCTAAGGGGTGGCGGCGCGAATTGCTCGTATTTGCCGAACGTCTCGCCTGCCGTTTCGCACATCGCGTTGTGTGCGTGAGTCACAGTGTTAGACGGAAAGCGCTTGCGCACGGCCTGGTTGACCGAGAGAAAACCGTGGTGTTCGGCGCCGGAAGCTGCAATGGCGTGGATGTGTCGCGGTACGCGCCAACGCCAGAAAGGATGCGGCGCGCAGTTGAATTGCGCCGACAATTCAAAATCCCCCCGAATGTGCCCGTGGCGATGTTCGTTGGGCGGCTAACCCGAGATAAAGGCATTTGCGAACTTCTACAGGCATTTCTGCAAATCGAGAATCGGATCCCAGAGCTGCGTCTCCTCCTGGTCGGAAGCTTTGAAGACGGCGATCCGCTGCCGGACGAGGTTCGCAGGAGCCTCGAAACGCATGATCGCGTGATTCTGGCAGGACCCGTAAACGACCCGGCACCGTACTATGCGCTCGCCGACGTTCTAATCCTGCCGAGCCACCGGGAAGGGCTGCCGACGGTGATTTTGGAAGGACATGCGGCAGGTAAGGCGGTGATTGGCGCGGCCGCGACAGGAATAGTGGATCTGATCGCGAATGAAGAGACTGGACTGCTTTTTCCGGTGGGGGATCCGACCGCGCTTGCCGAGGCGATTGTGAAGCTCATCGAAGACAAACCTCTAGCCAAGAAACTTGCGCTCGCTGGACAGGAACAAGTGAAGCGCAATTTTCGGCAGGAGCTCATCTGGTCTGCGCTGCGCCGCGAGTATTTGAAAGTTCTGCAAGGCGAAGGGGCGCCGCATTCCTCGGTTCTAAGGCAACACGAAAACTAGTGGCCGCAAAGACAGCGCTCATGAACAGCAACTTCAGCTTTCTCCCGCGTATAAGAGTCTTCGTTCAATGGATCTTTGAAACAGGAAGAGCGCCGCTCTTTGTGGGAGCCTTGTTGGTCGTGGTGGTAGTCGTCATAAAAGCAAACAGATCGTCGGCCGCGCCGTTTCCCGTTTGGGTGGCCTCCGGTCTGGCCCGGGTAGGGAAGAAGGAAGCTCCGGGAATGGTTTCCTCGGTCGAAGTCTCAGGGGCGCGCGGGGAAATTGTGGACGCGCAGATCATCTTGCACGCACCGCCGGGCGGCCTGACCAACGTGAACGTCAGCGCTTCAGACCTTTCCGCTCCGGGCGGAGGGACGATTCCAGCTTCCAACGTAACGTTGTACCGCGAATATTATGTAGCGGTCACCGGCACCGCGAACTACGGTGGTGGCAGCAATCCCCCGCTGGGCTCGGGAACGTATCCAGAGCCGCTCATACCCTTTAACGATCCGGAAACCGGCGCGGACTTATGCAAAACTTCCGCCGTCCTTAAAGCCTGTAACGCAAGCGTTTCACCGGGAGAGAATCAGCCTTACTGGATTGACATCTCGATTCCGCACGGCATTACAACCAGCCCGCCGGGAACGTATACGGGCAATATTACGGTTACCTCCACTCAGGGCACAGTGACAGTACCAGTTTCACTGACGGTGTGGAACTTCGAACTGCCGGCACAACCTTCCGAACTTTCCTTATGGACTCTTTGGCCGCCCGCGCCAGGAAATACAACCACCAGCGTTGCCCGGACGCTGATGCGCAACAAGGTAATGAGCTGGTTCGACGACGCCGCAAACGCTTCGTCCGACAATTCCAACGCCGGATTAAACCGCTCGGGCCTCGACGGGTATATCCACGTCCAGGTGAAATGCGATGGCACTCACAGCAAGTTCCCGTCCAAAATCGAAATCGATTCCGCAGCGGCGAAGTTCCCAGAAACCCTGCCGCTTGATTTGTACGTTGGAGACGAGCTGAACGACTGCCCAGAGGGCTACACGGCTCTAAAAACCATCGGCGCTCAGTTGCATGGCGCAAACCGCACCGTGAAAACCATTCTTACCGTGAACACGCCGAATGCGAAACTTTTCGACGATGGCCACAAGCGGAGCGTGATTGACCACTGGGTGCTGCTCGCCTCAATGGAAAAGTGGCCCACATTGCCGTTTACGAAGGGAGGCGATCTCTGGAGTTATGCGAGCTGCAACACCGGCTACGGCAACACACCGGAATGGCTGCTGGACTATCCACCGATCAACGAGCGCATCCAGGCGGGGTTCCTTAACTGGACGCAAGGAGCAACGGGAATTCTATATTACCGCTCCGATGGATGGACCGCAGGAAACACCGTGGACAGTTGGAAGAATCTGGATACCAACGCTTGTGGCCCCGGCCTCGGCAGGCCGGGCGATGGGATTTTTCTTTATCCACCGGGCCCGATTGTGTCCAGCGAACCGGCTCCCGGCATCCGCTTGAAAGCCATCCGGGACGGCATTCAGGACTTCGAATACGCGCAGTTGCTTAAGAATCAAGGGCAGGCCTCTTATATGGACCTCGTCCTGAAACCGATCGCGGCAAGCTGGACCGCGTGGACCCACGATCCGAGCGAGATCGAAGCCGTGCGACAGAAATTCGGGCAGCAACTCCATCAGCTTTCGCATCCCTAGCGATTATTTCTTAATTCTCTCGCACAATTTGAAAAGCCTCGAGAAGTTTTCAATGAAAGCAAAAACCACTGCAGGAATTACAAAACTTAACCTCAAACAGGAGCGAACAATGACAGGGTGTGATATCGCGATTATTGGAGCGGGACCGTACGGGATTGCCGCGTCAGCTCACTTACGCACGATCAAAGGACTGGACGTTCACACGTTCGGGGACCCCATGGTTTTCTGGCAACGCAATATGCCGAAAGGCATGTTGTTGCGCTCGGGTTGGGAGGCGAGCCACATCGCCGACCCGAACCAGTCCCTGACGCTGGATATCTTCCGCAAGGAAAGCGGCAAGCACTTTACGAGTCCAGTACCGCTAGACCGGTTCGTGAACTACGGGCTGTGGCACCAGCGGCGCTCCGTTCCGGATCTCGACCGGAGAAAGATTGTCTCCGTTGAACCTGCCCCCCGCGGATTCCGTCTCGTTCTGGAGGACGGCGAATCGGTGCTGGCCAATCGCCTCGTGATTGCCGCGGGCATTTCTTCCTTCACATGGCGTCCCCCTGAATTCGACAACCTTCCTTCCGCGTTGAGCACGCATACTTCGGAGCACATTGATTTCGAGAGATTCCGCGGGAAAGAAGTGCTGGTGATTGGCGGCGGCCAAAGCGCGCTCGAATCCGCCGCGTTGCTGCACGAAACCGGCGTCGACGTTGAAATCGTCGCCCGTACTCGTCAGATTCGCTGGCTTGGCGGGGTTGTGTCCCGGACGATTCACCGCGGCTTCGGCCCGAAGATCTCAAAACTTCTATACGCGCCGACGGACGTGGGTCCCGCGGGGATCAGCCAGATCGTGGCTCGGCCCGACCTGGTGCGGCGCTTCTCGCGCCCGATTCAGGACTGGCTTCGAAAAAGATCAATCCGTCCCGCAGGCGCGCGATGGCTGGTGGACCGGCTGAAAGATGTGCCGATGCACCTCGGATGCACCGTGGTGTCCGCTACCTCAAAGGGCGATCGCGTCAAAATTCGGTTGGATGATGGAAGCGAAAGAGACTTCGACCACGTTTTCCTGGGAACCGGATATCGCGTCGACGTTTCCAAGTACGATTTCCTCGTTCCCAAACTAGCCAGTTCCATCAGCCGCAATGGGGGATATCCGCGGCTCACCGAAGGCTTCGAAACCTCGGTCCCAGGATTGCACATTCTGGGCGCTCCGGCGGTCTGGAGCTTCGGTCCGCTGATGCAGTTCGTTGTCGGGACGCACTATTCCGCCCGCGCGTTGATGGAGTTCGTCGCGCGCAAAGCGGCGGGTAGCAAAGCGCGAGTCGGCGAACGGCTCGTCGCCGAATTGGAACTATCTCATCCACATGATTAACACACGCCAGAACGGAACTGTCCGACGCTGTGCGCCGCGATGGAAAGGCCAACCGTGAATACAGTCGCGGGAGCATTGATTGTTGGTGGAAACCTTAACGGGCTTACGATTGCCCGAAGCTTGGGCCGTCATGGCGTACCGGTTTGGGTGGTATCTCCGCCCAACATCCGGCTGGCCAGCTTTTCCCGTTACACGCGGAGGACTTTGCCGTGGCCCTCGGGCGATGACGAAGCGCAGGTCGAATATCTATTGGAAATTGCCGCGCGCAACAATCTCGACCAGTGGATGCTCTACCCAACCAGCGATGAATCGGCGGCTTTACTCTCGCGCTTCCACTCCCGGCTCTCGCGCAGGTTCCGCGTGGCGGCGCCGACCTGGAACGTTTTGCGCTGGGCGTATGACAAAAGGCTCACCAACCGTTTGGCGGCCGACCAGCACGTCGACTATCCGCAAACTTTCTATCCCCTAACGGAGGCTGATCTTAAGAGCGTCAGCTGCGCGTTCCCGGCGATTTTGAAACCCGCTATCCATGCTTCGATCAACCAGCTTACCGAAGACAAGGCGTGGCGCGCGGCGAGTCACGAAGAACTGGTTACGAAGTTTCGCGAAGCCTGCGAGTTGATGCCCGCGGACCAGATACTTGTGCAGGAAATGATTCCCGGAGGTGGCGAAGCGCAATTTTCCTACGCGGCGCTCTGCTGTGATGGAAAACCAATCGCTTCGCTGACGGCGCGGCGCACCAGGCAGTACCCGATCGATTTCGGATATTCCAGTTCGTTTGTGGAAACTTTCGACGTACCGGAAATTGTCGCCCCCTCCGAGCGCCTGCTCAGTGCTATTAACTACACGGGAATTGTCGAAGTCGAGTACAAATTCGATGCGCGTAATGGACGATACAAACTGCTGGACATTAATCCCAGGCTTTGGACGTGGTCGCCGCTCGGCGCGCGTGCCGGGATGGATTTCCCCTATCTGCTCTGGCAAATGATGCAGGGCAAGCCCGTGGCACGGCAGACGGCGCCGGCAGGCGTGCGCTGGGTGCGCATGAGCACCGATGTTCCAGCAGCGTTTCACGAGATTCTGCGTGGCCGTCTGAATCTGGGCTCGTACTTCCGTTCCTTGCGCGGCCCACTGCAATTTGCTCTGGTTGCTGCGGACGATCCTCTGCCGGGACTGATGGATCTGCCCATCTTCGCGTTCAAACACATTTACAACACATATGCGAGCTTGCGAAAAACCGCGGCGGTTGCCCGGAGAAGCCCTGCCAAGAGTTGAGCGTCAAGACGAAATTCCGGCCTGATTCCAGGCAGAAAGGGAAGCCAACATGTGCCGCCAGCCAATCTCCAATGCGAAACTTCCTCAGTCGATGCACTACAAAATTCCGCGCCACGAACCGTGGGGAAAGGAACGCTCCGCGAATCAGGCATTCAGCCAGGCACAGCGCGCGTTCCGGAAACACAATTGGCGTATCGCGCGCGTGGTCCCTGCGATCAAGGTTGGATAGAAGATGACCAGACCGACCGTCGTCATCAGCTTGGATCTGGAACTCAGCTGGGGCAGCTTCGATCTTTCCTATGACGATGAACTGCTCAAAATGGGCCGATGGACCCATGACGTTGGGGCGCCCAATTTACTGAATCACCTGACGCGCAATGGTCTTTCCGCCACCTGGGCGGTTGTTGGCGCGATGATGCGGCGCTCCCTCCCGGACGTCTCCCGTTTGCCGGAAGTGCGTTACCAACACTTTTCGAAGCCCTGGTTCAGTTATGTCCCCAAAGATGGCGACGAACAGACTCACCCGGAGTGGTTCGGCGCCAGCCTGGTTGAAAAGATTCGCAAAGCAACGCCGGAACAGGAAATCGGGTTTCATTCATTTTCCCACGTCCCCTTCGGAGAGCGCGGTATGACGCGGGAACGTGCCATCGCCGAGTATCGCTATTGCGCTCAGATCTCCCAGGAACTTGGCATCCCGAAATCCTCGTTTGTTTTTCCACGCAATTCGGTGGCGTATCTTGGGGAGCTCCGCGAGGCGGGATTCGCCTGTTTTCGAGATGTGGATCGGCTTCCGGTACGGTTTTCGAGCGGCATGCTCAACTCCCTTGCGATGATCTGGGCGGATTTTGCAGGGACTTCTCCGTGCATGGTGGAACCTTCGCTTAAAGAGGGAATCGTGTCGATTCCTGGTTCGCTCTTGATCCGATACGCAGCCGGGTGGCGCAAATTTATTCCGGACTCGAGCCGGTTGCGGCGATTGCGGAAAGGACTGGACCGCGTGAGGCGGAACCGTGGCGTTTTCCATGTATGGTTCCACCCGGAGAATCTCTATGCGGAATGGCCACGAGTCGAAAACGTCGTTGCCCGCTTTCTGGAAGAGCTTGGCGTTCTGGTCCGAAATGGAGACGTGAGATGTTTGACGATGGGCCAGCTTGCAGCGGAGTTTCGTTCCAATTCAGCCGCGAAACAAAGCCCGCACCAACTTGCGGCTTCCGCGACGCCTGGACAGGCGAATCTCTCCGTCCCCGATGGACGCGAACGCACTCGTTCGGCGGTTTCCGCATAAGCGAATCCGATAGGAGACTCGATGAACTCTGTCAACGGTCCTGAAAAAACGAATCGGGCTTCGGAGTCTCTGTGGCACTCCTTTACCAATGCCACAGAGACCCTTCAGCCCGATCAGTACTCAACTTCAGTCAGTTTCAGACTGAGAGAAGCCGAATCTTCCGCACGTTCACGGGGCGAGCTGATGAAGCAGTTGCCCCAGTTGTGTGCGCGCGTTTAAGAGCGCGTTCGGGTCATGGCTCCAATTACTCCAGCTTGTGGCAATCGGAAGCAGAGTGGTGTCCACAGTACCGAGTTGTCCGAGGTTTTTGAGCATCTGCGCGTATTCGTAGTCTTGGATACCGTCGCGAATGGCCTTCAACCGAATTCCCGGCGCGGATTCGGTCGAAGCGATTGGTGCCGGGGGATAGACAAAAATCCCGTCGCCCGGTCGTCCCAAACCGCTGCCGCAAGCGGTAGTGTCCACGTTGTCCCAGCTGCCGATGGCGTTGCCGGCGGTCCAACCGTCAGCGCGATAGTAGAGCAGCCCCGTCGCTCCCTGCGCGAAGTTCAGGAATCCCGCCTGGATGCGTTCGTTGATTGGCGGATAATCCACCATCCACTCCGGAGTGTTGCCGTAGCCGGCGTTGCAGCTTGTATAGCTCCAGAGATCGCCGCCGGCGGTGAAGGGCAGTGTGGGCCACTTTTGCAAGGAATCAAGCAGCACCCAATGATCCACCGAACCGTATAAATTCGGGTCCGTCGCGTTGAGGGTCAGCATAGTCTTCACACTGCGGTTTGCCGCGTGAGCATTTGCGGCAAGAGTGTTGATGGGGCTGTAGTCGCCGGTGCATCCGTTCAATTCGTCCGCCATGTAGAAATCCAGGTCAAGTCCGGCCGGGAAATTGGCCGCTGCGGTATTGATCTGACTGGTCGAAGGAATGCTGCTGTAGCCTCCGTTGCACTGAATGCCGATGTAGTAGTAGCTGTCCAACCCGGAGCGGTTCAGCCCCATGTTGGTCACGTCGGAAGAAGCGTTGCCCGCCGCGTCGTACCAGCCCATCACTTTGTTGCGCATCAATGCCCGCGCCAGCGTGGTGGTGGTATTTCCGGATGCAGGCGGCCAAAGCGTCCAAAGAGAAAGCTCCGAAGGCTGCATCGGTAATTCGAAGTTCCACACGGTCAGCGAGACGGGAATCGTCGCCGATCCCTGAGACGAAGAGATCGTGACGCTGCCGGTATAAGTGCCGGCCGGACTGTTCGAGGCACCGTGGGGAATCGAGATGTCAATCCAGTAAGGCTGATTCTGCCCCGCGCTGACGCTTGCGTTGCAAGCTTTCAGCGTGGCCGAGCTGCTGCACAACGCCGCGCCGGTTTCTGGATCATTAAACGGTATGAGCGGCTCCGCATATGTTCCCGAACCTAGCGGAGGATTGCTGCCGCCGCCATAGCTCGCGGTGCCGGTGACCGCAAGGTAGTACTCGCGGTAGAGCGTGACATTCGACGCCGGGATGGTGACTCCGTTGGGACCGGTGAGGGCGGTTGCGCTCACATTGACATTGGCCAAGCCGCCGGCCGGGCCTTGCACCACAACCTGCGTGTCCACGGTTTCACCGCGCGCTCCAGACAGCGCGATGGATGAGAGCGTTCCTGCAGGATCGGTTTTTCCGACTCGATTGAGACTCGGTGACACCCACGTACTGAAATTCGATTGCACGCCGGTTCCGGTCATGGAAATCGTCGAGGGAGAATTTGTGGCGTTGCTGGCAACTGTCACGCCGCCTGTCACGCTGCCTGTCGATGTCGGAGCGAAAGTCACGTTCAAGGCCGCGGACTGACCAGGAGCCAGAGTCGTGTTGGAAGACACGTTGCTGGCGCTGACGCCCGCGCCCGTGGTGCTGATGCCCGAAATCGTGACACTGGAATTGCCGGAGTTTGTGAGGGTCACGCCAAGCGT
>DATHOY010000293.1:0-37822 GCA_035484435.1 Vulcanimicrobiaceae bacterium
CTCCGCCACCCAAGCTGGAAGTCGGGCGCGGCGCATATCCTCGCCGCGAGCACTGACCGCAGCGCCGTAAAAAAATTCCACGACGCCCCCAACTTTTGAGTGCGGGAGGGAAGCTCCCGCTTTTACGGAATAAGCCGGGTCACTAAATCTCACTTCAGGATTACCTTTCTTCCACTAACCACTCAACTCGTCCGCCGCAGCACCAACCGATGCAACGTAAAGGTCTTCGGCGCCAGCGCGTCCAGTTCAATTTGCGACAATCCACCTTCGCTGATTTCCCGCCACCGATAAACGCCAGGCTCGGATTCCGTCTGTTCCCGTCCATTCAACCGCCGTAGAAATTCCCGCGCATCCTCCGCGGAAGGTTTCTCCCGCAGGGTCGGCCGCGCCACCGCTTCCACCGCATAACTGCGCAGCAACTTGTTCCAGTAATGATTGAAGAGTTCGTCCGACGCGAAAATGTCGCTCCACGCCACTTCGCCGCCATACGCCACCACCACGCCGACCACGCGCTCGCCCTTCAGTCCGGAAATCTCCCGGCGAAAGCGCCGCTGAATCTCATTGACCACTGTTTCCACTGGGACGCTCACCCGGCGCGATTCATACAGCTTGGAATAGGATTGCGTCGGCGCGTCGGTCTCAATTGTCGCTGCCAGATCGGCGCTACTCACGGCCGGCGGGGGAGCGGACGGCGCCCGCCCGGCGCCCGAGCCCCCGGTCACGGCCGCCCAGACGTCTCCCTGCTTCTGTTTCACCGCCGCCTGCTCGCGCACACTCGGATGAACGATGGTTTTTGCTTCATTGAATTGCGCGCCGGCGGACCAGCGTCCGTGCTCCACGCAAAAGACGTTCAGCGGCAACGGCTCGCTGAAAGGTGCAACGATCCGATCCTTGGCAATCACGCGGTCCTGCTTTCCCCCGCTGATCAGTTCGCCCGCCAGCAGCAGCAGCGGCCGCTTTCCGCGATTCACCAGCACCAGTTGGTTTACGGAGGGTCCGCCGTAATTCTGCACTGTGGGCCGCGAGCCGTCGCGATTGCGGTAAATTACGTCCGCGCCCTGCTCGCTTACGGTCACTTCGCCGCTCGACAATCCTTCTTCCAGCGTCACAAACGAACTGGTGTCATACCCGGAAGAGCTGACCACGGGGAACACGGTGAGGTTTTCGTAGCTCACCGGATCCAACAGCCGCCATTCGCCCTCCAGTTTTCCCGCAGGCGTTGCTCCGGTCGGCGAATACCAGAGAAACCCAAGCGCCGCTACCCCCACTGCCGAAAGTCCCAACAACCCATGCCCGAGCATGCTGATCAATATGCGGTTCATTCCATCCTCCCGGACGTGCCGCGGGGGCGCGTCTCGAGTTAGAACGCAGGCCGGGAATTTTCTTGCAGTGGAATGCTGATTGGTGGGCCGGAGATTGCCGGAAATTCTCCGCCGGATCGGTGCACCATTACTTCTTTACTTCGGTTTTTATCCTCTGGTATTGCCGCCGAGGTTGTTGCGATTCTTGTTCTTACGCATCAACGAGGTTGCCGTCTCTTCCTTCTCATATTCCGCGATTTCCTCTTCGGAGTAGGAATAGGACTCGCGCGAGGCGAACATCGAATTGGTTTTGTTGGCAGCCTTCTTTTTCTTGCGTGCGGCGCCAAACTCGTAGCGCGTCATGCGCAGCGGCCCTTCAATCGCCTTGACCTCCACCAGCAGGTCGCTCACCTTTTCCAGAAAATCATGCAGGTGGAACGGCCGCAAGACATACGGCAAGCGCGCTTCTTCGATCACGGGAACGAACTGGCTTCCGGTCATCTCCGGCACTACGAATAGAACACGCAGCCGTGCGCCCTCTTCCACGCTGACCGTAGCCAGTTCACGCAACACATGGAACAGGGGAGTGTCGCCGCCGACCATCGCTATATTCGCGATCAGCAGCGAATATTCCCCGGTCTTCAGCTCGGTTTGCAACATCTTGATGTCCGGTGCCAGGCGCACGCGCCAGCCTTCTGAATCGAGCATCTGCCGCAGCGCCGTTCCGCTGAATGGGTCATCCTCAAACACAAGGATACCGACCTGCGGAGCCAGCGGGGTGGGAGGGGTCGCCATCCCCGAAGTATAAGCGGCGGCGGTGTCAAGGTCACCGGCCACAAACGCATCGCGACCTAACGGGCACCTGTACGAAAGTACGGGCGTGGTTTGTACGGTCGGAGAAGCGAAGTTTCAGGGTTTTGGGGCATCCGCGGGCTTGTCCAAGATGCATCCTTTTACGAGCATTTTGCCGTCGCCGTCCGGGGTGTCTTCCTGCAGGAAGCCCGTCTCTCCCTTGCTCCACCAGAGAATCTTGCCGTCGGAATAGCGGTTGCCGTCGGCCGATCCCGTCTGGCGCATCATAAAGATGTGATCCTGGGTGCGGACTTTGGCGACGGTGTCGTGCAGATAGACCGTGATCTTGGCCCCGCCTTCGCAGGTGTAGCCGGACTGCTTCCACTTTATCGCCGGACGCACATTGTTCGTGCGGCCGGGCGTGGCGGCGGGCTTCCCTGGATCGGCTGGCGTTGCAGGCGTTTGCTGGGCGCGTGTAACACTCGTCAGCAACAGCCCGAAGCTCGCCCATGCAAAAAAGCTCATCAATCTCGCTTTTTGCCCCAACGCCATTTTCATCTTCGCTTCGCCCCCGCTTTGTTTGAGTCTAGCGCTTGGTTCCGCGGTTGTCTGGCTTCAAGCATTCCAATACGCGAGTATCCGGATTCGCCGGATGTATGGATAATGGTATGCGTGACCCAACTTGAAAATTTCCGCCTCAAAATCTTTCCCACCGTGGCGCAGCATTTCGGCGTTCCGCTTCTGCTAGACTCGGCGCATGAGTAAGGGCCTTTTTTTTGTAGGCGTCATCCTGGCCGCCAGCGGATTTATCTCTCCGCCGATCGCGTTGCTGGGCGGCCTCATCTATGGCCTCACGCTGGCTCACCCGTTTCACGTCGAGAGCAAAAAACTCTCCAAATTTCTGCTGCAGGCTTCGGTCGTGGCCCTCGGCTTCGGCATGAATCTTCACGAAGTGCTGCGCGCGGGCAAATCCGGATTTGTCTACACGGCGCTGAGCATCACCGGCGCGATGCTCCTGGGGCTCGGCCTCGGCTACCTGATTCACGTGCAGCAGAAGCCGTCGTTTCTGATCAGCGCGGGCACGGCCATCTGCGGAGGCAGCGCCATCGCCGCCGTCGGCCCCATCGCCCAGGCCAACGAAGAGGAGATGGCCGTCTCCCTCGGCACGGTGTTCATCCTGAATTCCGTGGCGCTGTTCCTGTTCCCGGTAATCGGCCTGGCCCTGCACATGAGCCAAACCCAGTTCGGCCTCTGGGCGGCGCTGGCCATTCACGACACCAGTTCCGTGGTAGGTGCAACCGCGAAATACGGCGCGGCAGCGCTCGCCGTCGGCACCACCATCAAGCTGGCCCGCGCCCTCTGGATCGTGCCCCTCGCCGCCGTCACAGCCATTGTTCTGAAGAGCAAAGCCCGCATCCAGTGGCCGTGGTTCATCCTGCTCTTCTGCCTGGCAGCGCTCCTCAACACCCTGTTGCCCGCCTACACCGGCGCATTCGGCGCACTGAATCACCTCGGCAGGATCGGCCTGACCGTAACCCTCTTCCTCATCGGCACCAGCCTCAGCAAACAAACCCTCGCCAAAGTCGGCGTTCGCCCCCTCCTCCAGGGCCTGATCCTCTGGCTCATAGTCGGCAGCACCACCCTCGCCCTCATCCTCACCAACTGGATCCACCTCTAAGCCGGGCCTCCGGGTGGCCTACCCTTTGTGGGGTCAGCACCTCCGTCCCATCCCGGCGCACTTCCGGGATGAACGGGTGGGTCCGCTCTTCTTGTAGGGGATGGACTCGCCCATCCCGCTCTGTGCTTGTGCAGCGGCCGCTTTCTGGCCTGCCCCCGATCGCCGTGTGGAGTTGGCCGCCCTTTTCCAGCGCCGGAGGCGCGGCATAAAATTAGCCCAGCGCGTAAGCGCTGGGTAAATAATATATAAAGTAATTAAGCGCCGGAGGTGCGACACGTGTCCCACACATACGCTCAAAACGTGATCCACGTCGTATTCAGCACCAAAGATCGCCGCAAACTCATGCCGAATGAATTTCGTCCGAAAATGTGGGCCTACGCAACCGGCATTTGCAAGAAATTCGACATCCCTGTTCTCGCCGTGGGAGGGATGGAAGATCACATCCATTTTCTCCTTCAAATTCCTCCGACCATTGCGCTGGCCAAGGCAGTTCTTGCCATCAAGTCGAATTCTTCGCGATGGGCAAGTGAAGAAGGCCACAAATTCGCATGGCAGCAGGGGTACGGCGCTTTTAGCGTGAGCAGCTCTATTGTCCCCGCGGTCATTCGTTACATACAGAACCAGGAAGCACATCACAAAAAAATGAGCTTCGACGCGGAATTTCTCGCCTTGTTGAAAAAACACGGGATGGAATACGATCCAAAATTTGTTTTTGGCTAGGTGCCGCGCCTCCGGCGCTCGAGCTTATCTCGTTATTCGATCCCAGCCCTCACGGGCTGGGCTAACTTCTGCCACGCCTCCGGCGTTCGTCGAGATTGAGAATATGCCAGGGCCGTGCTCCATAGCGCCGGAGGCGCGGCATAAACTAGCCCATTGCGCCTGCCCTGAGCAAAATCGAAGGGTAAGCGCTGGGTAGCTGGCACATAAACAATGCCAAGCGCCGGAGGTGCGACACATCTTTCACACGTACGCGCAAAACGTAATTCACGCCGGGTGCCGCACCCATGCCTGCCCTGAGCCCAACCGAAGGGCCTCCCCTGAGCTCGGTCGAACGCTGCTCCTTACAAAGCGTAGGCTACTCATCGAGTAGTGGGCCCGACGTCTCCCTATAGCGCCTCTCGAGCGCCGGAGGCGCGGCACATATTAGCCCAGCGCGTAAGCACTGGGTTGCATCCCCCACAAGAAATCCGAAGCGCCGTAGGTGCGGCACATTCTTCTCCCCCAGCATATCGGTTGAGTTGCTATTTGTGCTTCTCTACACAAACCTAGTATCGGACGAACTACCGCCGCGATGTTGCTATATCCATCTTTGTCAGTCAAATTCTCCGGTCCACCCGCCACCCTCCATGTCGTTGTGATTGGGGAGCGGGGAAAGATTGCTCGTTCGAACAACCGAGGCTGCGCAAGAAAGAGGTGGTTGTTATCCGGGCGTCCGCACCGACTTTCTAAACCTACAAAATTGTAAGTTTGAAGCTTACAATTGGATGATCAGAATGAATATCGGCACCATTTCGCTCGAGAAGTTAGAGTCTTTCGGAGACGTAGCTGCGGAAGACGACCCCGTTTTAGATTATTTTTTGACTACGGATGCCGTTCAACGAATTAAGCAAAACGAACTGTTTTTGATTCTCGGGCGCAAGGGTTCGGGGAAAACTGCCTTAGTGCGCTTTTTCGCTGAGGGTGGTGGAGAGACAATCTCAAAGCCTCTGAATCTGAGGGGTTATCCCTGGAGCGTGCACGCGGCCCGCATCGACCGTGGTGCAGCTGACATTGAGGCGTATGTATCGTCATGGCGATATCTCATCTCTCTTGAGACTGCCTTGCTCGCATTTGAAAGAACTTCAGACAAGAATCATCCAAAAGCGAAGGCAATTAAGAAGTTTGCAGAGGACAATTTCGGAAAGTTGAATCCGGCCCTTGGAGATGTCCTAAGACCCCCAAAGATTCGCCTGGATGGAACATCCTTTGAGCCCGAGTTGTTCGGTTTTAAACTTGGGAGCATCGATTTTGAACGTAAACCCGGAGATTTGGGACTCGGCGTCGAACTGAATGCATTGTCAGATGTCTTGCTTAATACAGCTATTGAGCTAGCAGGTAAATCTGGTTTTCGCACCCTTCTTCTTCATTTCGATGAACTAGACCAGGGCGTTGTCAAATTTGATGAACAGCGACAATTGATGTTGGTAGGGCTCATACTTGCGGCTCGAGATGTCCGACGCAATACACTGAAGAGCGCCGTACCGGTCAATCCGGTTGTCTACTTGCGTACAGACCTCTGGGACGATTTGATCTTTTCAGACAAAAACAAAATAACTCAGACTGCGGCGCTCAATCTAGAGTGGAAATCCAACGAACTATTGGAACTCGTAAATGCGAGACTTAAGGCGAGACTTGGACAAACCGCAGATTGGGAGAATGTCTCAACCGCATCACTAATGCGAGGCTCCCAATCAAAATGGAATCATATACTCAATCGAACGTTCCTTCGTCCGAGAGATGTTATAAAGTTCCTGAATTCTTCCCTCGCAGAAGCGAAGAAAAGAGGAGGTTCTCCTCTAGTTCTGGACAACCAAGATGTGACGAATGCTCGAGAAAGTTACTCGGCCTATCTGAAGGCTGAGTTGGATGATGAGATTATCGCCCATTGGCCTAAGTGGGATGAGGCCTTACAGGCATGCTCTGCAATCAGCACGATTACCTTCACCAAGGAGGAGTTTGTGCAGGAATATGACAGCCGAAATTCGAATGGCACCGAAGTGCCGGCCGATGAGGCGTTGAGATTGTTGTATAGATTTTCTGTCATCGGGTACGAACGTCGGAGCGGATACGGCGGCTCCTCTTGGGCATTTCAATATACAAATCCTGAAGCTGGTTGGGACAATAGCGCAACAAAATTCAAGGTCCACCTCGGGCTAAAAGAGTATGCCAAGCTGAGAGAGGAGAGGGCATGAGGTCGGTGGCCCGGGAAATCGGGGATTGTCCCCAGTCTCCGCCGGATCACGGAACGCGGTGGAACCCCTAAAAACTATCGGATAATGAATTAAAGAACCCCTGAAGCTCTCGAAGTTCATTCCTAAAATTGGTCGCCGTTAGGGCTGTCCCAAGCATCTTCGTATTCGCCACGTTAGCGCTGATGTTTTTGATGTCAGACTCCAGGTATTTCGCGTAGCTAGCGAACTGTCTCTTGAGTATTGGTTTAGCGGCCTCTTTGTCTACGGGGCAAGAAAGGGAACTGTAAACCAAGATCAGCGCGAGTCCGGAATCTAGATAATTTAAGGCATTGTCACCCGTTGCTATCAACGATGCCGAAATCGCATACTCGAAAGTATTCGGACCATGCTTTTGTTGTTCGATGAGATCTTTGCTGGAGATTGCGATCTTCTTGGAGTGCTTAGCAAAAGAATCCTTTATTTCTCCGATCGTTTGCTGAGGACGCGCCTGAAGATACGTTGGGAAAAATAAGCAGGTAGCGAACAGCGCAATGCACCATAAAGGTTTCATTTTCGCTCCTAGTAACGCTTGGTCGTGAGTAGCCATCATGAAAGTATGGAGATCGCGCTCAGAATATCACTGCAGGGTGCCCCGGATTCCGTTTTTTGGTACCAGGGCTCGGGGTCGCCTAAGCTCCTCATTTTTTCTGGAAACTCCACATTCAACATCTGGCTTTCAACTTTCAACTTCCGAACCCGACCGTTACTTTTTCGGCGCAAAATCGTTCCAGTACTACAGAATACTGTTGACTATCTGTTACTAACGCGGGACAATGGGCCATGTTAGCGCGGGGAGAGGTTTCTCTACACACCGCGCATCTTCCCGTCCCCAAAACCCTCACGTCTAAGTCCCGTGTTTCCACCAGTTCAAAACTGATAGAAAACAAAGGACTTCAACTCCATTATTTCGGTCACTTACGAAAAACAGGGGGGAGGGGGGTGTTACTGGCTTGCCCTGAGCGTAGCCGAAGGGTCATACCAATTCGCCGCACTTCTAAGCCTTTTGTTTCCCCTACATACGCAAAAACAAGGGGGTATGCCCCTGTGGAAAATGTCGGCGCGCCGACATTTTTGATTTTTCCCCATATATTTCGCACTTTTTGGACTCAACCCGCCGTAGCTTCAGCGAAGGCGGGCCCACCATTCCGAAGAAGGAAGTGTGACCATTGCGCGCTGAATTCAATCCAATGGCGTATAACGGGATGTCGATGTTTGCAAAAACCAAGTTTGGAGGACGACCGAGATGAGTGAAGCAGCGCAACAACCAGCGAAACAAACAACTTCGGGAAAGCCGCAGACCTTTACCGCCGGCGCTTTTGCGGCACAGAGCCCGACTTCGGGATTGGCGAAGTTCAGCATTCCGCGGCGCGAGCCTCAGGCGCACGATGTCCAGATCGAAATTCTTTTCTGCGGGGTTTGCCATTCGGATCTCCACCAGGTGCGCAACGAATGGAAAGAAGTGATGCCGACGGTGTATCCCGTCGTGCCGGGGCACGAAATTGTGGGCCGCGTAACCAAGGTTGGCAGCGCCGTGACCAAGTTCAAGGCCGGCGACATCGCGGCCGTCGGTTGCATGGTGGACTCGGACCGCGTGTGCCCGGCCTGCAAAGCCGGCGAAGAGCAGTATTGTGAAAGCGGCCTGACCCTGACCTACAACGGCGAGGACAAAATTCTCGGCGGCGTCACGTACGGCGGATATTCCACCGGCATCGTGGTGGATCAAAATTACGTGCTGCGCGTGCCGGCGGGGCTGGACCTGGCGGGCACCGCGCCGCTGCTGTGCGCAGGGATCACCACGTATTCGCCGCTGCGCCACTGGAATGTGGGCAAGGGACAAAAGGTCGGCGTGGTGGGCCTGGGCGGACTGGGACACATGGGCGTGAAGTTCGCGCATGCCTTCGGCGCGCACACGGTGCTTTTCACAACTTCGCCGAACAAGGCTGTCGATGCAAAGCGGCTGGGCGCCGATGAAGTGGTGAATTCGCGAAACCCCGAAGAGATGCAGAAGCATGCCGCGAGCTTCGATTTCATTCTCGACTGCGTTTCCGCGGACCACGACCTGAATGCGTACCTGCAACTGCTGAAGCTGGACGGCACGATGACACTGGTGGGTGCGCCAGAAAAACCCACGCCGGTGAGTGCATTCAATTTTATTATGAAGCGGCGGCGACTGTCAGGCTCGGCCATCGGCGGCATCCGCGAAACGCAGGAGATGCTGGATTTCTGCGGGAAGCACGGAATCACTTCGGACATCGAGTTGATTCCGATCCAGAAGGTCAATGATGCGTACGAGCGCCTACTGAAAAGCGACGTGAAGTACCGCTTCGTGATCGATATGGCGTCGCTGAAGTAGGCCGGCGGCGCTCCGAAATCATTTGCCAATTACGAAGGAAGAGCCGGAATTGAAACGATGGGGACTGCTGGCGTCCCAGAAAATGCTCCAGGTGGAAAGCGGCACTTTGCCCGGGACTCCCTTGGTGTAGAAGATCTGCAGGCCGTCGCGGGACCATTCCGCGGCGCGCTGGTAGGAATCGGCGGGGCCCAGAATCGTGCGGCGTTTGGAGAGAACTTCGTACAGAAAAAATGTGGAGTTCAAGCCCACGGAATCCGCCGGCACGCCCGCGAGCGTCTTCTGATAGTACGCCGTGACCAGCAGCAGATCCGCGTTGATGGGATTTGCGCGCAACGTGTCGCTGCTCATCACTTGAAACGCATCGCCGTAAATTTCCCTCAAGGCAATGGTCTGCGGTGGCTTGTCGTCGCTAAACCAATAAGCGTTCTGCAGATCGCCCGCGAGGATCGTCGTCGACGAAATCCAGCCGTGTAGCGCGTCAACCGACTGCGGCGAATATTGCGTGGCGGTTTCCGGAGCGCTGACCGGCAGCGTCCAGACCTGCCAGAGTTTACCGTCGTACTTCAGGAAGGCCACGCGTGAATCGTCCGGCGACCAGAAGGCGCTGCGAACTGTGGTGCTGGCGAGATCGCGCAAGCGTCCGGTGTCCCAGTCGTAGAGAACAATCGTGCGCTCCGGGCCGGTCTTGGAATCCGAACGGGTGAAGAGCAGTTTCTTACCGTCGTGAGAAACGGCGAGTTCGGAGCCTTCGGGCGCAACCGTTCTGCGAATTGCGCTGCGGCTAAAGATGACTTTCCCGTTTGCATCGAGATACGCGACCGCAGTGGGCAACTGAAAATTGGTGATTGGATCGAGAACCGGCTTTTTGTCTTTGTCCCTATCTTTGTCTTTATCGTCTTTCGTTTTGTCCTTACTTTTGTCCTTGCCCTTGTCGTCCGCGTTGTCGTCGGGATCCAGCTGATTCTTTTTGCGAAACTCGGGAAATTTCTCGGGAGCGCTCTGGCCGCAGCCGTTTAGGAGGCCGATCTGCGTGTGCTGTAGTTCCACTTTGAAGTTGTACTTGATGTCGCTCTTTCCGTCGGAGCACGATTCGCGGGAAAGCTCGACCGCGACGTCGGCGCCGGTGACTTCGTCTTTGGCGTGATAGACCCAGGAGACGCCGGGTTCGTCGGGCACGATTTCGTCCGGATCAAGAACGATGGGCGGGTAGCCGGCACGGTCGAGCCGCTCCGGGCCCTTCATCCCCAGGCGCAAGGACCAGGACGGCTCATTGCCATGTGCAACGATAAGGATTGGGTAGTGGCGCGAAACGGGAGAGGGGATTGGCGCATTCGCAGACGGCGCATTCTTCGCAGATGGTTTCGATGCGGGTTTCTGGGCTGGAGTCGGCGCGGGGGTTTGTGCGGAAGCAATTCCGACAGCTAGGAACGAGCTGAGCAGGAATAGAGTGCCGGTGTAACCTGGCGCGCGCATGCGGAGGGCTCCCAGAAAATACTGTATCAAGAGGCGCGGGAGACCGGGGAGGAGAATGGCGGCGCCGTACCCTCGAAGCAAAGGTCCGGGGAAAAGTGCAGCAAGACGGGAAAGAGAAAATTCTTGACAGGGCGAACAAAAGGCGAAACACTGGACTAGCATCGAGGTGAGCCATGTCCCCAGTTCTTCCCCGTACGACGCCGCGTTTCGCGATGCGGCGCCGCCCCGTTCGTAGCCCCGCAACACAACTCCTTCCTTTTAGCCCTGCTGAACCAAAGCCAGAGGCCGACGCCCTTGCCCAGGGCCAAACCGACTGGCGCAAAGAAAGCCTGGAAAGTCCAACGGTGGATTGCCCCCCGCCGGAATTTCCGGCTTCCCCTGCGCCACTGGTGGGCATAGCTCGCCTCGCCGCCGAAGCCCCGGCGGCGGACACCAAGCGGAAGTCTCTTGAGAAGCCGGAGTATTTCTTCTTGCCGGTGAAATCGATTTTGAACAAATGCGATTCGGCGCGTGTGCCGTTCGATTGGACGATCAATCCGTACCGCGGATGCGAGTTTGCCTGCAAATACTGCTATGCGCGGTACACGCACGAGTACATGGAAATTGACGGCGGAGAATTCGAGCGCAAGATTTTTGTGAAGCAGGATGCGGCGGCGCTGCTGGGGCCAGAAATGGAGCGGAAGTATTCGCGCGCATCGAAGGCCTCGGGGTACACGAAGGCGGAGCACATCGCAATCGGCACCGCGACGGATCCCTATCAGCCGGCGGAGCGGGAGTATGGCGTCACGCGCGCGTGCCTGGAGGAACTCGCGAAGCGCGAAGGATTGAGCGTTTCGATCATCACCAAGTCGAACCAGATTGTGCGCGACATCGATATTTTGAAGGTGATTGCGAAAAAGTCGGCGTTGACGATAAATCTTACCGTAACCACACTGAAGCCGCGTCTGGCGCGGTTGCTGGAGCCACGTGCTCCGCGCCCCGATCTGCGACTGGCGGCGGTGAAGGAACTGCGCGAAGCGGGCTTGCATGTAGGTGTTTCGGCTTCGCCACTGTTACCAGGGATTACGGATGCGGATGGGGAGTTGGAAGGAGTTGCCGCGGCGGCGAAAGAAGCCGGTGCCGAATGGTTCTGGTCAGGCGTGTTGTTCCTGATGCCGGCCTCTGCGAAACAATTCCTGCCGTTCATCGAGGAAAAATTCCCGCGGCTGGCGAAGCAGTATCGCGAGTGGTACACAAAAAACGGCTACGCCCCGGAAGAGTATCGCAAGAAAGCTTCGGAGCGGGTCGCGCGCATCCGCCAGAGATTTGGTTTTGCATCCCGCCCGTGGGAAGGCGACCGGCCAGCCGCCCCACAAGCCCAACTATCGCTGGGTTGGGACGCTGACACGGTGAGTGCAAATTTTCTGGAAATGAAATCGTGTGCAGCGGGCCAGTAGTAGGTTGGCAAAGCAGAATTTCGTACAACAAATCAGGGATCAAGTTCCTAGCCCTCCGCATGAGTTAGGACGTGCGGATAAGAGGATCGCAGCGGGGCCCTAAAGCAGTGTCCAGTCACGGAATAAGGTTATGGCTTCAAATTCGGGATAAGTGTCGTCTCTGGTTAGTCCAGAATTGTTCGTGATGACTTTGGCCGGCAGCCACAAACCTTGTTGGAGTTCGACCCATGAGAATTCAAATTCGAAATTGTGGAATTCCACTAATGAGAAATGGAGGCGGCTTGCCGGAACATACAGCCCAGTAGAATGAACAATAGTGCAGTCGTCGGGATGTACCCAGATTTTGCCTTGAAAATAGGAATCATCGCCGCGTGCGTGGTGCTTCTTTATGGGGTCGACCTGATAGACATGGCACTCAAGATGATTCCATCGATCAGTTGAGACGAATTTGAGCCTGTATTTGTCCTGAGTGAATTTGTATCCACCGAGAAATATCTCAGAAACGAACGCAGCGCGGTTCAAACTCCAAAGGATATTTCCTGGCCTGCCGTTTTTTGTGGCTTCCTGGAATTCTTCGATTCGAGAAAGGGCGACCCGATCAACAAAGTGGTACTGCTTGCCGCGGAAAACTAACAGGTATGGAGCCGATTTGAGGATGTGTATGTGAGTTTCGACGGTCACTGAATACTGCCGGATGCGAATATTGTTTTGCAGTTGTCTCTGGAAAATCAGGGGAACCGGAGTTTCTGGAACAGAGCCCTGGTTACCACACAGGCTTGCCAATGGAGTGAACAAGATTAACTGGATGAATTGGGCTCTTCCTAGCATAAATCCGCCCCGAAGTAGCCGCTGGACAGTTGCGGTTTTGTGGAGACTACCCTACGAGATGATGCGAATAAGCAGATTGAGAGCCAAAGCGAGTCGCCAGGAGGAAGCTAGGGGGCATCTGCAGTAAGTCGCTGTATCGCTGAGTGTTCGTAGTTACACAGGCTGAGAACAGAGCGACGTCGAAGGAAGGTATGAGGGTGAGAACTCGTGGTCCGAGTTCCATTTTAGGAGTCTCAGCCATTCGAGTTCCCAAAATGGGACATATTGATCGCATGTGTGTTTCGCCATGGAGCAAGGTGCGAAGCTCGAGGATGGATGGTTTGCGACTCTTCGTGCTTCAGTTCGCGGGCGCGAGGTAACTGGCCGCGAAGGAACACGATGAAGCGACGGGAGTGTGGGCGGCCGCTGATGCGGAGCAGGCCCATGCGATAGTTAGAGCCAGGAGGCGAGCAGGTCCAAAATAGAGAGCGGCGAGAGTATAATAGACGACAGATCGCCCGGGAGGCGGCTATGACGATTGAAGAGCAGGTTCTTGAAAAACTCCGTGATTTGCCTCCTGAGAAGCAAAAGGAGGTGCTTGAGTTTGTTGCCTCCCTGAAAGCAGAGGAAGGTTCGAAGGGGCCGCGCCGCAGCTTGCGGGGCCTATGGGCCGACCTGAACATACACATCACCGAAGAGGACATAGCCGAGGCCCGGCGCGAAATGTGGGGAAATTTCCCACGAGATATCGCCTGATGTCTGCTGTCCTTGATACGCATGCGGCGATCTGGTATCTGATTGATGCGAAGAGCCTCCCCGACAAAGTTTTTTCCTTAATTGACGCGGCAGCGGCAAGCGGTGTGCCGACATACATTTCAGCCGTTACACTCGTTGAGGTCGTGTACCTAGTGGAGCGCGGACGAATCGTCGCCGACGCGTTCGACAGGTTCGTCCAGGAATTGGGGAAAGAGTACCCCGCATTCAGAGTGGTTCCACTGGACCGTGACATCGCCGCCATTTTAAGGACTGTTTCGCGAGATGCAGTTCCCGACATGCCTGACCGGATTATTGCCGCGACTGCACTTCATCTTGACCTGCCACTGATAACTCGAGACAGACGATTGCAGGGTGCGGGGCTGAAGACGATCTGGTAAGCGGCAAGTTGACTTTTTCTTCCTCATACCAAAAGTTTATGGAACGATGATGCGGGATTCTTCGCGCTTTAGTTCATGGGCGCCGGGGAATTGGCCGCGGAGGAATTCGAGGAAGCGGCGGGAGCGGGGGCGTCCGTTGGTGCGGAGAAGGCCCATCCGATAGAGAAAGACGAGGAGTTGGAAGGTTTCGGAGTCCTTGGGGCGACCCTCGGAAGTTTGCGCAGTAGATTGCTTGGTTTCGTTCAGAAAGGCAGCGAGGGCGTCGTATAGGCCTCGCTGGATGGGCGGGACTGGCGGTTGTTCGTAGACGATGCCGGCGGCGAGTGTTTTGTAGGATTCGGCCAGAGATTGCAGCGCAGCTAGAACGTCAGGGTCGGTCGCGGCGGGCTGCGAAGCGCAGAATTTGGCGATTGTGAAAGCGATGGTGGAAAGTAGTTGCGGATGGATACGGACGAGATCCGGGGCTAGGCGGACATCAAGCAACCGTGTGTCGGCGGGGAGTTGGCGTGGATGCTGCTCTTCGTAGCGATGCGCGGCGAGGAGATAGGCGCAGTCGGGCGGACAGTCGAGGGTGACTTCGCGCTCGGTGCCGCAGCAGACGGGGCAGATGGTTTCGGCCTTGGCGGGGCAGAAGCGGCCGGGTTTGCGTTTTTGACAGATCGGGCAGGACAAAAAGTTCCCCTGAATATTTTCGTGAAACGAAATTACGAATTATAAGTTCGGTTGGTTACAAGAGCCATTGATCATTCGGCGCGAAATGAATCTGTCGCACCTCCGGCGCTTCCCATTTCTGAATCTTGACCCAGCGCTTACGCGCCGGGCTAAGTTCTGCCGCGCCTCCGGCGCTGATTCACCCGCAACTCACGAATTTCGCGATTCGTTGCGTGACCTGCGAAAGCAGAATATCACGCCATGATGACTTTGTTCTGGAAGCGGCGGGCGGCGATGACCAGGAGCATCGTGCCCATGAAGAAGAGCGCTACGGCGTCGGTCCAGAGATGTACCCAGCCCGCGCCGCGAAGAATGATGCCGCGGGTGATGTCGATGAAATAGGTGGCGGGCACGAAGTAGCTGAGAACGTAGAAGAACTTGGGCATGGTTTCACGCGGGAATATATAACCAGAGAAAAAGATGCTGGGGAGGATCGTCAGGAAAGCGAGTTGCATGGCTTCGGCCTGGGAATTGGCTTTGCTGGAAATCAGGATGCCCAGCGAGAGCGAGACGAAGATGTAGGGCAGAGAAAGCAGCGCGAGAAGAATAACGCTGCCGTGAATGGGCACGCTGAAAATGAAACGCATGAAAGTGAGAATCATGCAGAGCTCGAAGAAACCGATCATCAGGTAGGGAAGCAGTTTGCCGAGGAGCAGGCCCATGGGGCGGACTGGGGTGACGAAAAGTTGTTCGAGCGTGCCGCGCTCTTTTTCACGGACGATGGAAAACGCGGTGAGAAACGTGGTGACATTGAGAAGAAGAATCGCGGTCAGGCCGGGAAGAAAAAAATTGGGCGAGCGCGAATCCGGATTGAAGAGAATTTTGGGCCGCATGTCTACTGCGAACGGGGCGTCGCTGTTGGCGAGGACGCGGCGGAGCGATTCGTCGAGGCCGATGGCGGTGGTGACGTTGATGGCCTGGCCGGCGACGGAGGAATCGGAGCCGTCGATCAGTACAAGCACCTGTGCGCTCATCTGGTGTAGGAGTTTGTCCGAATAGTCCACCGGGATTTTGATCCCCACGCGGCATTTGCCGGAGACGATGGCGTCGGTGAGGTCGTGATCCGTCTCCACGAAACGCACCAGGTGAAACGTATCGGAGTTGCGCAGGCGGTCAAGCAGTTCGCGGCTTTCGCGGTGGCCATCGGCGTTGTAAACGACGGTGTTGATCTGGCGGATGTTGGTGTCGATGCCAAATCCCAGCAAGAACATCTGCAGCAAAGGAATGATCAGAGAGAAAAAAAGCGTCCCGAAGTCCCGGCGCACGTGCAGCGCTTCCTTGTAAAAAACGGCGCTGAAACCGCGGAAGGGGTTAATCACGGGTGGCCTCGGTTTCAGACTGATGTTTGTAGGTGAGTTCGACAAACACGTCTTCAAGGGAAGGCGCAAGCGGGCGGATTTCCGCGACGACGATGTTTTGCTTCAGCAATTGCGCGCGGAGGTGTTCGAGATCGAGTGTATCGTCGATCAGCGCGTGGATGGACTGTCCGAAAATCGTAGCGCTGCGGATGCCCGGAATGGTGCGTGCGACGCGCAGGGCGCGGGTTACTTCGGGCGTGGTGATTTCGACGCGATAGGTCCCGGCTGGTTGCACCTCGGGCAGTTCGCGGAGCTTGTCCGGCGTGCCGTCGGCGATGAGCTTGCCGTAATAAATGTAGGCGACGTGGCTGCAACGCTCGGCTTCGTCCATGTAGTGGGTGGTAACGAAAAACGTGATGCCGTGGGCGGATAGTTCGAAGAGCAGATCCCACAACTGACGGCGCGCGACGGGATCGATTCCCGCCGTTGGCTCATCGAGAAAAATGAGTTTTGGTTCGTGCAGCATGGCGCAGCCCAGGGCCAGGCGCTGCTTCCAGCCGCCGGAAAGCTGTGCGGAGAGGCGATTCAGGTATGGGCCGAGGCCGTTGAGCTGGATGATGTCGTCCATCCGTTGGCGGAGTCGATCGTGGGAGAGGCCGTAGATGCGGCCGTAGAACGTGAGATTTTCGGTAACGGTCAGGTCTGAATACAAACTGAAATTCTGCGACATGTAACCGATATTCTCGCGTACCGTTTCCGGGTCTTTTCTTACGTCGATACCCAAAACCGAGGCTTCACCGCCCGATAGTGGCAGCAATCCGGTGAGCATCTTAATGACTGTGGTTTTACCGCTGCCGTTCGGGCCGAGAAATCCGAAGATTTCGCCTTTCTGCACGCGGAAGCTGACATCGTTCACGGCGGTGAAATTACCGAAGCGGCGCACAAGATTTTGCGCGGAGATGGCGGGTTGTTCGAGATCAGCCACGGCTCAAATCCCCGGCGCCAGCGCGACGTCCGCCGCCATACCGGCGCGCACTTGGTGCGACGCGTCGTCTATGCGTACCTTCACGCCAAATACCTGGTGCGCGCGCTCCTCGACGGTTTGCACATTGCGTGGCAGAAACTCCGCCTGCTGATTAATCTGCTCCACGGCGCCGTTGAAGACCTGATTGGGGAAAGAGTCCACGCGAATCTGGGCTTTCTGGCCGAGATGCACGCGGCCGATCTGTGTTTCGGGAATGTAAATGCGGACGTAGATTTGATCGCGTTCCAGAAGCGTGGCCACAGGGGTGTTCGGGGCGATCAGGTCGCCGGGGCGAACATCGAGCACTTCGATGGAGGCGGCCGCCGGCGCAAGGACCTGGCGTTCGCGAAAGCGAGCTTCGTCGTAAGCCAGCGCAGCTTTGGCGGCGGAGACGTCTTCGACACGGTTGCCATTTTCGAGCTTTTCGAGAGTAGCCTTGGTTTGGAGATAGTGGGCTTCAGCCGCGGCAATTTCCTCTGCGCGATAGCCGCGATGAAGCTGGTCAAGCTTTTGCTGGAAATTCGACTGTTGCGCCAGTGCCATTTTCCAGTTGGCATCGGCGGTATCGCGCTGCTGCTTGGAGACGAGATCTTTCTCGGCCAACGCATCGTAGCGCTGGGCATCCATGCGGGCGCGGAGTTCATCCGCGTTGGCGCGGTCGAGGTCGGCTTGCGCAGCGGAGATGTCCTCCTGGCGGTAGCCGTTCTTTCGCTGGTCGAATTCGGCTTTTGCTTGTGCCGCGGCGGCGCGAGCCTCGGCAATTTCCTCCGGGCGATAGCCCCGTTGGGACTTTTCCGCAGCGGCGCGGGATTGTCCTAGCGATGCGGCAAGCTCTTTATCGTCGAAAGTAATCAGCACCTGGCCGGCTTCGACAGGGTCGCCCTCGCGAACGAGAACCTTGTCAATCCGGCCTCCGATTTTGGAGCCGACGCGAATGTTGCGAGCTTCCACAGTTCCGGAGCCGTGAAGAGAAGCGTCGCGATGGAGCATGCCGGAGGTGTACACGGCCAACGCAACAAGTGCGGCGACGACGAGAATGGGAATGAGAAATTTGCGATTCATAAATTCAATCTCCAACGGAAGCTAAAGGACTGCTGAATCCGGAGACGGCGTGACGCGTGGGGCGAGTCCCGACCAGAGCACCTTGAATGAGTCTTCCATGCGCGAAAGCAGCGTGCTGTCGGCGTGGAGAGTCCAGATAAGCAGTGTGCCGAAAATGGTTTGTCGAAAAACGTGCGCGATCACTTCCGGTGGCAGATCGTTGCGGATTTCCCCGCGGCTCTGGCCGATGCGGATCATTTCGGTGTGAATGGCGATTACGCGGTTCTGGAGATTCAGCATTGGTTCACGAACCGACGAATCGGTGAGAAATGCCTGCAGAAGAATGCGGACGATGGCCGGATTGCGCATGGGCTCCTGCGTCATCCGCGCGCCAAGCGAACGCATGAAAACGGGAACAGGCACATTTGCGGAACGCATTTCTTCGAACGCGGCCTTCAGCTTTGCAAGTTGCATTTCTCCGAAAGCGAGGAGGATGTGTTCCTTGCTCGGAAAATAATTGAAGAAGGTGCCCTTGCCGAGATCGGCGGCGTTGGTGATGTCCTCGACAGTGGTCTCGGCGAAGCCCTTGTGGGCGAAGAGTTCCATGGCGGCGCGGAAGAGGCGTTCGCGGCGCTCGAAAGACTGGCGTTCACGGCGATTGGGAGAAAGTGTGGGGGTAGCGGATTGCATAAAATGACCTTCAGACATAAATGACTATAGGTCATATTTGTGAAAAATACAAGAAAAAAGGCCCCGGGGGTACCTGCGAGGCCTTCAGTTAAAGCATGAGATGAGTTTAAGTTAGCGCTAGATTTCCTTGCCCGAGGAAAGATTCTTGGGCGATTTCTTGTTGAGATAAGAGATAAACTTCTGCGCTGAAGGCGGTACCGGCACAGCGCCTTTGAAGACGATGTCTTTTGGGGGGACCTTCTTCTTGTATAGATTTTCGTTGGCGCTGCCATCCGGACGAACTGTGGAACCGGCCAACGAGATACCTGCGAACAGGCCTCGGGCCCGCGAATAAGAAAGAATTTCCGCGCGCAGGGTCACGTCGGTTGAAGCCTCCGCGTTGCGGCCTTTGGGGCCGGCAGCGGCGGAGGCGTCGGCGCCGAGCTTCACCTTAGAACTGAGCACAGCGTTTGCACCGCGGCCGTTCATGATCAGAAGGACGAAGTCTGTGGCCTGGCCGCCGATCTGCAGTCCGAAGCTGCCGCCTTCAAGAGCCATCATTGTGGGAGCACTCCACGGACCGTTGAAGTGTTCGCCGCTGCGGCAAGTCATGGCGCCGCGTCCGTAGCTGGCGCCAACCACAAAGGCGGCTTTGACAACGGAGGGATAGACGATGATGCAGTCGGATTTGTCGATCAGGTCCTGCGGGATGTCGTCGGGGATATCCATGATTTCCTGAATCACCACGCCGCAGTTTTCCAGGCGTCCATTTTCCTTGCTGTCGTCGGCGAGCAGCGGCGGGCAAACAAACGAAGCCGCCAGCAAATACGAAAGAATCTTTTTCATTCGAATCCACCTTTTCAGAATAGTGTTTCCAAGCAGTGATTGAGCCCCAATTGATGAAACCTTACGGGCGGCGGAAATTGCGGGGCGTGGCTGGATGTGGCGATGCGCCCTGCTCTTGCTCCTCGCGACGCTGCGGGAGGAAGCGCCCACTGACTTTCGACTATACTTTCAGTTCATGGGGATTGCCAAGAGCCGAATTGCACGGAGTGTGGCGCGAACTGCGTTTTGCGCGCTAACCGGACTGTCCTTGGTGCCTATTGCGGTCGCACAAGAGAAGGGCTCGCAGGAAAAAATGAGCCTGGCCGCGGCGCGATTTGCCGCGCGTGTGGAGAGTTTGCTGGGCGCGGCGCCGGTGGACAAAGGGGAGTGGGGACTGCTGGTGGTGGATGCGGAGACGGGCGCGACGCTCTACGAGAAGAACGCGAACGATTATTTCCTGCCGGCATCGAACATGAAGCTGCTGACGACGGCGCTGGCGCTGGACACGCTGGGGCCGGAATACAGGTTCCGCACCACCGTGGAAACGAATGGCACACTGGGGCCGGATGGAAAATTATCTGGGGATTTGATTCTGGTGGGGCGCGGCGATCCGAATTTGTCGAACCGCAAATTTCCCTACGAGACGAAAGAAGAGTTCGAAGGGCCCCCCGAGAAGGCGCTGGCGGAGCTTGCCGACGCGATTGCCGCTCGCGGCGTGAAAGAAATTACCGGAGACGTGGCCGGCGACGACAGCTATTTCCCGCGCGAGCGCTATCCTGACGGCTGGGAAATCGACGACATGGTGTGGGAGTACGGCGCCGCGATTTCCGCAATTATTGTGAACGACAACACGGTGACGCTTACCCTGACCCCGGCGAATGCCGGCGGCACAGTGGCGGCGGTGGTTGAGCCCGCAACCCGGGAATTCGTCGTAAAGAACGAAGTGATTACGATCGGCGCGAAAGAGAAACCGGATTTGCGGCTGACGCGCGATCCAGGCGGGGACAACGTGGTTGTGAGCGGGGTGATGCCGGCCGGCAGTGCTCCGCGCAAGCTGGTGCTGGCGATTCAGGAGCCGGCGCTACAGGCGGCGAATCTGCTGGCGCAATTGCTGAAGGATCGTGGAATCAGAATTGACGGCGGCGTACGCGCGCAGCACGAGCCGGACCCTGGAGAAGCGGCGCGTACGGTGCTGGCCGAGCACCTGTCAGTTCCTCTGAAAGACTCAGTCAAGCTGGTAAACAAGATCAGCCAGAACCTTCACACCGAAGTGCTGCTGCGAACGGCTGCCCGGCAACAGGGGCGCTGGGCTACGCCGGAAGATTTGCAGAAGTTTCCTGCCTCGTTTTATGCGAAGGCGGGAATTGCGGAAGGCGATGTGATCCAGACGGACGGCTCCGGACTATCGCGGCACGATCTGGTAACGCCGCGGGCATTTGTTGCTTTGCTCGGCTACGCGCAGAAGCAGCCGTGGTTCCCCGCCTTCCTGGCGTCGCTGCCGGTGGCGGGCGCGGACGGCACGCTGAATGAGAGGATGAAAGAGCCGCCGCTGGCAGGAAAGATTCATGCGAAGACTGGTTCGGTGACGCACGTGCGAACGCTTTCCGGATACGCGGAAACGCCTGGCGGCAGGAAACTGATTTTTTCGTTCCTGAGCAACAATCAAGGTGCGAAGAATCATGAAGTGCACACGGCGATTGATGGGGTGTGCCTGGCGATGGTGGAGGAGTTTGATGAAAAGCGTGAAAGAACGAAGCAGGGAATCAACGAAGTGATGAAGTAAAGAAAAAACGGGGAAAGAGTGCGCGATGGGGGCTGAGAAAATTGTTACGGTGTTTGGGAGTTCGCGGCCGAAGGCGGGCGATGCGGAGTATGAAGAGGCGCGTGAACTGGGAAAATTACTGGCACAGAGAGGGCTTGCGGTGTGCAGCGGCGGATTTGGCGGAGTGATGGAAGGCGTTTCGCGCGGGGCGAAAGAAAGCGGTGGAAAGACCTACGGTGTCACTGCGGAGTTTTTCAAGCGCAAGGCGAATTCGTGGGTGGATACGGAAGTACGCATGGAGACGTGGGATGAGCGGCTGTTCGAGCTGATCCGCCTGGCGGACGGATTTGCGGTTTGCAAGGGTGGGACGGGAACACTCGTGGAACTTGCGGTGGTGTGGGAAATGTTGAACAAATCGGTGATCGCGGGAAAGCCGATCGCGGTGGTGGGTGACTTCTGGCAGCCGATTCTGGATCGAGTGCGTGAGGTAGAGCAGGGGCCGCGGCCTTCGACGGAAAATTCCGTATGGGGCGAGGCGAATGGGAACCTGGTGTACACCGCTCCAACGACAGAGGAGGCGGCGCGGTATTTGGCTGAGAGGTTGGGAATGTAAGAGAGGGATTTAACACAGAGTTCACAGAGAGAAGAACACAGAGGACACGGAGAAGAATGTCGCGGTCGGCGCAAGATGTGCTGGAGTTCGACAAGCTGCGGGAGTTACTGCGGCTCCGGACGACGTGTGCGCCGGGGAAGCGTGTGATTGATGCGCTGGAAGTGAGCGTGAACCGCGCGGCGCTGGAAAGTACATTTGCTCTAATTCGAGAGGCGCGGGACTGGCTGCGGCTCGGGCGCGAGTTGGGATTTGGCGCGCTGGCGGATCCAGAAACATGGATGGCGCGGTTGGAAGCGCCCGGGGTCGGGTTGGAAGCGAAAGAATTCCTTGACGCGGGATCGCTGCTCGAAACGGCCGGCTGGCTGAAGCAGCAGTTCCGGGAGGATGCGGAAAAATTCCCGCTACTGGCTGCCCGTGCGGCGTCGCTCGGCGATTTTCGGGATTTGCAGGCGGCGATCCGGCGATGCGTGTTGCCGAACGGCGAGATCAGCGATGACGCATCGAGCGCGCTGCGGCGGATTCGCGCCAGCATCCAGCAGACGCGCGACGCGATCCAGAAAACCTTGCGGCAGATCTTGCGCTCGCGGCAGGCGGAGAGCGGCGAAGACTATGTGACCCTGCGCAACGACCGGTTCGTGATTCCTGTTCGCTCGGAGCAGCGCCGAAATGTACCCGGCGTGGTGCACGGGGCGAGTGGAACGGGACAGACCGTGTTCGTCGAGCCGTTTGAAACGGTGGAGACGAACAACCAGTTGGTGCAATTGGCGGAAGATGAGGCGGCGGAAATTTTCCGCATATTGAAAGAGCTCACAGATCACTTGCGCGCGATGAGCGGCCCATTACAAGCTTCCGCGGATACGATTGCGGAACTCGACAGCGTGTTTTCGCGGGCGCGATTCGCGCGGGATTTCGACGCTTGTGTGCCGGAGTTTGCGGAGACGACAGAGTTGCGACTGGACGCGGCGCGGCATCCCGTGCTCGAAGATAAATTACGGAAAGAGAATCGCGCGATTGTGCCGATGTCGCTGGCGCTGGGCGGTGAGGAGCGCTTGCTGGTGATTAGCGGGCCGAACACCGGCGGAAAAACAGTGGCACTCAAGACGATGGGGATCGCAGCGCTTTCGGCGCAAGCGGGGATTCCAGTAGCGGCGCAACGTGCGGTGTTGCCACTGTTCGACCGCGTTCTGGTGGATATCGGCGACGAGCAGTCGATCGCGGCGGACCTTTCGACGTTTTCAGCACACATGTTGAATCTGAAGGCGATGCTGGCTGAGGCGACGCCGAAGTCGCTGGTGCTGGTGGACGAAATGGGCACGGGCACGGCTCCCGAGGAGGGAGCGGCGCTGGCCGTTGCGCTGCTCGAGGAATTTCGCAAGAAGAATTGCATCGTGCTGGCCACGACGCACCACGACAGGTTGAAGACGTACGCTTCGAAAACGCCGGGGATTGTGAATGCAGCCGTCGAATTCGACGAGGTGAATCTGCGGCCGACGTACCGGCTGATGGTGGGCGTGCCGGGCGGCTCTAGCGGCATCGCGATTGCCCAGCGGCTGGGATTGTCCGCGGAGATTATCGATTACGCCCGGTCGTTGATGACGCCGGAGGCACACGAAGCTGCGGGCCTGATCGCGTATCTACACCGCAGCCGTGACGAACTGGACCGCATGCAGAAGCAGATGGCCGAGGAGCGGCACGCGCTGGAGGCGGAGCGACAGAAGCTGCGTTCGGATTGGGTAGATCGGCAAAAGCAGCGGATCGTGGAACTGGAAAAACAGTTTGCGGAGATGCAGAAGCGTTTCGAAGAGAACGTAGCGAGCGTGGTTGCTGCGGTGAAGGATCGGGAACTGCGTGCACAGGTGGAGAAAACCTCGCGGCGGAAATTGCAGGACGTGCGCGGCGAGGCGAAGGATGAGTTGAACGCCGCCGTGGTGCAGACGATTTCAGAATCGCAGCAGGATTTGGGGATACGCCTCGAAACGCTCGATAAGATCAGCGTTGAAAGTTTGCAGCCAGGCGTGAAAGTGCGGGTCAGGGGATTCAGCAAGCCGGTGATTTTGCGCCGCGTGGAAGGCTCGACGGCGGAGATCGAAGCCGGGCCACTGAGGATGAAGATTGCGGTGGAAGAGATTACCGGGGTGGAAGGCGAGACCAAGGGCAAGGCAGCGATTCAGCCGTCGAAGCGGGAAAATATTACGGTGAGCGCACAGTCGAGCGAAGGCGGCGCGACGGGCGAGATCAACGTGATCGGGTTGACGGTGGAGCAAGCGAGCGAGAAAGTGGACAAATTTCTGGATGAAGCGGCCTTGGCGAATCAGATGAAGGTCAGAATTATCCATGGCCACGGAACCGGGGCGTTGCGCAGAGGGCTTGGGGAGTTTTTGAAGGCGCATCCATTGGTGGATCACGCGGAGTTTGAATCGGAAGAGCACGGCGGAAAAGCGATCACGGTGGTGGAGTTGAAAACGTAGAGGATTCTTCCGCCGGCAACCGGCGCTTCGCGGAATGTTTTTGCGAATTGGTTGAGGCTGTAAAAGCGGCAGCTGGGCTGCCGCACTCCAAAGGTTGGGTGCAAATTCAGAGGGATGGCGGAAGCGGGATCATTTGCGGATCGGGTGAAGAATCAGGCGGACATTGTTCGCGTGATTGGCGAATACGTGCGCCTCAAGAAGAGTGGGCAGAATTTTACCGGCTTGTGCCCCTTTCATGGGGAAAAGACGCCGTCGTTCGCGGTGCACCCGGTGAAGCAGATTTTTCACTGCTTCGGCTGCGGAAAGGGCGGCGACGTTTTCAGTTTTGTGATGGAGATGGAGAAGTGCCCGTTTCCGGAAGCGGTGAAAGTGGTTGCGGAAAAATGCGGCATCCCCGTGCCGCGGCCAAAAGAGCGGACGCCGGAGGAACGCAAGGAGAATCAACAGCGGGCGGCGCTGATTGAGATTCACCGCGAGGCACAGTCCTTTTTCTCGCGCCAACTGGAATCGACGGCGGAAGGCCGGGCGGCGCGCGCCTACCTGGAAGACCGCGGGCTGAACGCGGAAACAATCGCAAAATTCGGAATTGGATATGCCCCGAGCGGCGGCGACGTGCTGCTGCGGCAACTGAAACCGAAGTATGCGGAGAAATTGTTGGTCGAGTCGGGCGTGATTTCGCGCGACCAGTCCGGCGCGCGCCTGTTCGATCGTTTCCGGCGGCGCATTACATTTCCGATTGCGAATGAGTCCGGAAAAATCGTTGCGTTTGGCTGCCGGGCGCTGGGCGATGATTTACCGAAGTATCTGAATTCGCCGGAAACGCCAATCTATTCGAAAAGCAACCTCCTGTATCACATGGATCGCGCGAAAGAGCCGATCCGGCGGCAGGATTTCGCGATCCTGGTGGAAGGCTACATGGACGCGATCGCGGTGGCGCGCGCGGGGATTGGCAACGTGGTGGCGAGTTGCGGCACCAGCCTCGCCGAACCGCAAATAAAATTGCTCGGCCGGTTTACCAAGCGCGTGATTGTGAATTACGACCCGGACGTGGCGGGACAGGCGGCGACGGAACGTTCACTGACGCTGCTGTTGGAACACGATTTCGAAGTTCGTGTGCTGGCGCTGCCGCCGATTGGCGACAAGAAAGCCGACCCGGACCTGTTTATTCGCGAGAGGGGTGCCGAGGCGTATATCAAGTTGCTGAAGGAAGCGCCGCCGTATGTGGATTACCTGATTGCGCGGGCGCGGCAGATGGATCTGTCCACTGGCGAAGGCAAGCAGCGCGCGCTGAATTTCCTGATGCCCTATGTACAGAGGATTCCCAATCGGTTGCTGCGTTCAGAATGGGCTACGCGGATTGCCCAGCAGTTGCGGATTGATGAGCCGGTGCTGCGGGCGGCTTTGAATAAGTCTGCGAGCGAGCGTCGCGGCGAAGTGAAAGTGTCGCCGCAGTTGGTCGGCAAGCCGGCGAAACAGATTGAACGGCGGCTGATCCGCATGCTGGCCGAAGCGGAGGGATTCAGGCGCGAACTGGCGCAGCGACTGCAGCATGGGCGGTTGTACGAAGGTTTGGAGACGGAAAAGGTGTTCGCCGCTCTGATCGTGGCGGGATTGTCGGACGAACCGATACCGGCGACCGAGATTGGCGCGCAACTCGATGAGCGGGAGCGGCGCGTGTTTTTTGAGATTTTGTTCGAAGACGCGCAGGAACCCACCTGGGAAGAGGCGGAAAGCTGTCTGGATGCTTTGCGGCGGCGACAGATCGAGCAGGAATTGGCGAAGGTGCAGAAAACGATCGAGGCGAATCCGAGCGGAGCGGGGCTGCGCGAATTGCTAGAACGCAAGCAGGAGTTGATGAAGCAACTCACCGCCGCGGGGCAGCCGGGATGATGATGAGTGGGTCAATTTCAAGTTGTACAGCATTCTTACGTTGAGGTCCTTCGCAGCGCAAAATACGCACTGCTCAGGATGACAGGGTTTGTGTGGTGAGCGAGGGAGTTGAAAGAGCGGGCCTGGCAAGCCCGGCCCCTACAAGGGAAGGCGGGGCCACCTGAAGGTGGCCGCTACGCGAGGATTGATGAAACTGAAAATACCCGAGGGAAGATTTGGAGCGTACTTGTTTGATTGCGACGGCACGATTGTGGATTCGATGCCGTTGCATTATTTGGCGTGGAAGAAAGCTTTGGACGAATGGGACTGCGAGTTTTCGGAGGAGCAGTTTTACGCCTGGGGTGGGATGCCGGTGGCGGAGGTAATCTCCACACTCAACCGGGAACGCGGATTGCATATGCCGGTGGAGAAGTTGGAGCAGCGAAAGGAAGGCTTGTATTTCGAATTGCTGCCGCAACTGAAGGCAGTTCCGGAAGTGCTGGAACATATCGAAGCGCAACACGGAAAGATTCCATTCGGCGTGGTGTCCGGCAGCAGGAGAGACTCGGTAACGGCGTCGCTGAATGTTCTGAAACTGCTGGACCGGTTCGACACGCTGGTCTGCGCGGGTGAGTACGCGAAGAGCAAGCCCGACCCGGAATCCTTTCTGCGCGCAGCGGCAAATCTTGGCGTGGATCCAAAGGCTTGCCTGGTGTTTGAAGATACGGGGATGGGGATCCAGGCGGCGAAGGCCGGGGGGATGGCCTGGGTGAAAGTGCCTCCACCGTGGGAAAGAACCGCGTAGTTCCTGAAGACGCGATACAGCAAGCGTGGCAGCGAAGAAAATTCGTCGATGAAAACTTCTCAAACCAGAGTCGTGCGGCTGATCGCCCTGTTCAAGCTGCTGAAAGGCGCCTTACTGATCGCTCTCGGCGTGGCGGCGTTGCAGTTGCTGCATAAGGACGTCGCCAGCCTGGTGGAAAGTTGGGTCGGGGTCCTCGGGTTCGATCAGAATAGCCGATTCGTGGGCCGCGCTCTTTTGACGGCGGCGGCGCTCACTCCAAGCAGGGTCCGTGAGCTAATCGTTGGCAGTTTTCTGTACGGCGGACTGTTCCTGACAGAGGGAATCGGGCTCTGGCTGCTGAAGCGCTGGGCGATGTGGTTCACGGTCATCATTACCGGCTCGTTCCTGCCGTTGGAGATCTATGAGCTGGCGCGCCGCCCAAGTGCGGGTAAAGTCGGGATACTAGTGGTCAATCTGGTCTTTGCTGTCTATCTGGCTAGGCGAATTCGGGATGAACGCCGGGGCTGAGGACGAGGCCCTTCACGCCGACGCCGGAGGCCCGGCTGTGGAAGGATTGGCTCCGGGAAAACCCGGGTAGCAGAAAAGCTCCGCTAAATCCTTTATCTGGTGTGGAATTCAAGTACCCATGAGCCTCCAAGTATTCCACTTCCTTGGGCCGTTTTCCACAAACTAAAACATTGACCGGAAGGGACTTAAGCGTGTAGCGTAGAAGGGTTGCGCGGATAACGGATTGGTCTGTTCCGGCATCTATATTTATGTCTATAGTGCTCGGAGCCGTTCGGCAACGGCACGGCAGGCGGGCTAGCGTGCAGCAGCACAAAAGACACGGCACGGCGCATCGGGCTTCACCGAAAAATTTGAGAGTCTTCCGGGGGGTTCGCTCCCTCCCTTGGCCCATTGCGGGCTTTCTCTCTGCATTTCGTGTGGACAGTGCGCGAAACTACAGCGGTTGAAGTTCGCGCGGAAATCGAGAGACGGACTTAGGAATTGGGAGGAGTGCAGTGGCAGCAACGGGCTTAGAGGAAAAGTATGATGCAGTACGCCAGCTCATTGCCGTCGGCAAAGAGCGCGGCTACCTGCTGTACGACGAAGTAAACGATTCTCTTCCTGCGGAAGTGCATTCTTCGGAAGAGATCGACGACCTTCTCACTACATTTGAACGCAATGGCATCGAGATTTACGAAGATGCGGCGTCGGCCAAAGCGGCGCGAGCGGTTGAGGTGTCTTCGGACCACGGCGACCGCGATACAGTGGCGAAGGACGACGGACACGAGACCGAGGGCAGCGACCTGGATTTGACTCCGGGTTCGCTGGAAAAGACCAACGATCCCGTCCGCATGTACCTGCGCGAGATGGGCACCGTTCCCCTGTTGACGCGCGAAGGCGAAGTGACCATCGCGAAGCGCATCGAGCGCGGGCAACTGGTGGTGATGAAAGCGATCACCCGTTCGCCGATCGTCATCAAGGAACTGATCGCCGTTGGCGACGATCTGCGCAAGGGCGCGCGGTCCATCAAGGAAATCGTCCAGTTCGACGACGAAGAGCTTACCGAAGAGAAGATTGCCAACAAGACCAAGCAGACGCTGAAGTATATCGACAAGATTGCGAAGCTCTATGAACTGGCGCTGAAGCAGGCCGTCAAGCTGGACCACACGGCGAAGGCCAAGAAAAAGCAGTATGTTCGTGCCAAGTGGGAAGTGGCGCGGACGCGCATCGGAATCTCGCTGGAAATCCGCGACATCGATTTTAACCCGTTTGAGAAAAAGCGGCTGATCGACAAGATGCGCGGCACCGTCGAGCGCCTGCAGTCGCTGGAGCGCGAGGCCGGGCGGCTGGAGCGGCGCGCGGATGTCTCCAAGGGCGACAATGCGGCGGAAGCGCGGCGCGAACTGCGCACTCGGCGTTCCGAACTGAAAGACATCGAAGAGGCCAGCGAAGTCGGGCTGACCGAACTAAAACGCACGCTGACAATTATTCATCGCGGCGAAGCGGAAGCCGAGCAAGCCAAGAAGGAATTGATCGAGGCCAACCTGCGCCTTGTCGTTTCGATTGCCAAGAAATACACCAACCGCGGCTTGCAGTTCCTGGATTTGATCCAGGAGGGCAACATCGGCTTGATGAAGGCCGTGGACAAGTTCGAATGGCGCCGCGGCTACAAGTTTTCGACGTACGCGACGTGGTGGATTCGCCAGGCCATCACCCGCGCGATTGCCGACCAGGCGCGCACCATCCGCATTCCGGTGCACATGATCGAAACGATCAACAAGCTTGTGCGTACCAGCCGCCAGTTGGTGCAGGAGCTTGGGCGTGAACCGACGAGTGAAGAGATCGCCAAGCGCATGGACATTCCAGTGTCCAAGGTCCGCAAGATTTTGAAGATTGCGCAGGAGCCGATTTCGCTGGAGACGCCCATCGGGGAAGAGGAAGATTCGCACTTGGGCGACTTCATCGAAGACAAGGCCGTGGTCTCGCCGTCCGATGCGGTGATCAACCTGAACCTGAAGGAGCAGACCTCTTCGGTGTTGAAGACCCTGACGCCGCGCGAAGAAAAAGTGATCAAGATGCGGTTCGGCCTGGATGACGGCAGCGAGCACACCCTCGAAGAAGTCGGCCAGTCGTTCGCGGTTACCCGCGAGCGCATCCGGCAGATCGAAGCGAAGGCGCTGCGCAAGCTGCGGCACCCGTCCCGTTCGCGCAAACTGCGCGCGTTCCTGGAAGGCCCGTCGCGCGATTACCTATAGAATGATGGAAAATTGAAATTGTAAAATGGGAATCAGGAAAAAACGCCCGGCGATTGCCGGGCGTTTTGTTTTATTCGCGGTGGTATTCCGCAATCACTTCAATGTCACCGATTATGTTTTCGTTGAATTGTGGAAGATCCTCAGCCGGGATCCAGTATTCCTTGTGGATGGCGCTTCCGACCGTATGCACTTCGTAGGCGGAGAGAAACGAAGCATTCACGCGGAATAGAGTGACAAACCCTGAACCGGAATTCTTAGCGTTCCAATCCCGGGCAATCTGTGTTGCGTACTCTTCGTTCAAGACCGGATAAAAGATCGGTTGTTCCGGCAATCGAGGGGGAAATTTCTTGAATCCGCTCTGCTGGATGAGAGCAAGTTCGGTTGCCCCCACAGGCCTGTAAAGGGTGATCGGCTCCATTCCCGTTGTTCAGGCGGGCAGCTCGACGTAGGCGGAATAAGACTGCGGTTCGGGCACTGGCTGTCCTTCTTCACGCAAACCATCGAGATGGAAGGCGATTGCTTCTCGCATATTCTTCTCTACCTCCTCGTGAGAACGGCCGGTAGAGATACAACCCGGAAGGTCTGGCGAATATGCAGAAAAGCCAGAGGCTGCCGTTTCGATCACAATCAGATATTTCTTCATGGTTTTAATCCCGCTTGCTTCAAGACGCTGTTCAGCGTGCTAGGTGCAACATCGTCTCCCGGTTTGCCGGGGAGTGTCACCAGACCCGGCTTGGTCGGATGCTTATATTGTGGGTGACTTCCCCTGGTTCGCACAAGATACCAGCCGTCCTGTTCGTCAGGCGGAGGATGTCGCGGACTCTCACAACGCAACGATAAGCAAGGCGACTTGGGGAGTCAATCGCAAGTCATCTTAGAACGATCAAAAAAACAAAACGCCCGGCGATTGCCGGGCGTTTTCTTGCTTATACGATTGGGAACTGCGGACGAAGAGTTACTGTTCGTGCTGGCTGCCGCTGAACAGGTCCGACATCACGGCAACGCCCGGGTCACAGGCGTGGTTGAGGCAAGGAAGGCCAAATGCCGATTCGAGCGACTTCAACAGTGAGAAGCTGGTGTAAAAGTTCTGGCTTCGAACACCTTGCCTGCCGCTGTTGGTTTCGACGGTGAGGACCACTCTGTTTTGGTTCTGTGGGGGAAACAGAGTGTTCGGGGGAAGCGCGTTGTCAATTCCGCTGTAGTCGTTCTCATCCCAAACGATGACGATCGCGGAGCGGCCGTCCTTCCAGGCGGGTGAGGTGTGAATGGCCCCTACCAGCCGTTCGATGGTCACGTCACCTTGCTGGATCAAGCCTGGATTCAATCCGTACTGAAGGCCATTCGAGCCCGGATCGCCTGCGCAATAGGCGCTCTCGCCTCCCTTGCCGTGCTGGTCATTACATTGATTGGGCACGATAAAAGAGAACGAGGGGAGATCTCCTGTAGCCAGATCAGCGAACAGGCCGCCTGCCCCGTCAAAGGGGACGACATTCTTCATGCTGTTGTTCCGCTGATTGCCCTGCTGAATGTTCTGGAAGTAGGCAAATGGATTGTGTTTCACGGCATAAAGCGCCGTGTACGATGTCAAGGCACCTGGAAGGTTTGTGAAGTCGCTCAGATTGCTCACCGTACCGTTGCTATTGTTGACCCCATAAGCGCCCCCGAGCGGGAGACTTTCCTGGTAGGACTTCCAGCTCAAGCCAGCGTCTGTAAGTTGATCCGCAATGGTCTTGCCGACTGTGGGGCCCGGATGTACTGCCTTCACCCCGTCGATATCTGCGAGAAAGGCCGGGGGGATTTCGTTCCAATTGTCAACCGCGGGTGTATCGGCGTCTGTTCCGAAACTGGAAATCGGGCAAATCACACCGCTCTGGTCCAAGGTGACGCCCGGAGGCGGATTGGAGCCATCGGCGTTTACGGTCCCGGCCACAATGTTGGGTTGGCAAGTCGGGTTACCCCAATCCGGAGAATTGTCACTCCGGACGCCAAAGTTCGAGCCACCGACGATTTCCAGGTAATTGGTCAGGCTTGGATGCCCTACCGCAAAATAGTTGGTCGCGAGATTGACTTTGCCGTTCTGGACAATGCTGTTCAGGTACGGCTCGTTGGGGTTGCCGATGATCTGTTGATACCCATGATTTTCCATCATGATGACGAAGATGTGATCGAAATGCTGCACACCTTTCGGCACCGAGTGTTCGTTTGCAACAGCCGGACTTACGAGCGATGCAGCCGCCAGCAGCGCGGCAGCGGACTTCAGATTCCACTTCATTTTCATGATTTCTCCCTTTCCATCTTTTCCAAGGAAATTCAAAACCGGGATGACACTATCCGGCCCGGAGGGGACATGCGCAGAGCGCACCAGGCAAGCTCCGGCGATTAACCGGAGGCGGAGTGAAGCAGTGGACCGCGACAGACTGTAGATGGCTCGCATTACAGGTGGAAGTCGGAAATGTTACAGGCGTGTCAAAGCTGGGAGGGGCGAGCTGTGGGGAAAGAAAAGCTTGGGAAGGGCCGAGCTAAACTTCGGCTGGACGCCCGGCAACGAAATTGGCGACCGATGTGTCGAGGAAATCCTTGCGTTTCCCTCGGGAATCCGCGAAATTGGGAAATCCAGCGAACGCAAATTCAGGTCAGGGTTTTGCGGATATCTGATGACTAAATCACAGAAAATACTCGGCGCCGTCATTCTCCTTCTACTAGGTCTAAGCCTCTATGGGTTCTGGGTTTCCCGAGAGACCGAAAGCTCGAAAGCAGCAAGAGCGGCTAGAAAATCCGCCAGCGCCGGTAAGAGCCTGGTGGACCAGACCCCGCTCAAAATGGCTCAGCAGCTGGCGCAGCTTGCCACATCTCAGAGCGAACAGGGATTGGCGAAGGAAGCGCTTCGGCTGGCGGACTACGAAGTGGATTTGACGTTCGACGCCGCGCTTCACGACGCCCTGCTGCATCCTCCACCGCTGAGTCCGGAAGCCAAGGAAATTCATGACCGCCTGAAGAACGCCGAGAATCTGCTTAATGCCGATCAGGACAAAGCCAAGCGGCTTTCCGAGCAACTGGTAAAGCTACCCGAAAATAAGCGGGATGCCATGGAATTGCAGCTGGTGCAGGCGCAGGCAGACATGGAACTGGACCAGGACGAACTGGACGACGCAAAAGTCGACTTTGCACGTGCGGGCGGCAATCTCGCTGATCGCATCCAGGCGCTGAAGAAGGAACACGAAGACAGCGCCCACAGTTCCGAAACCGCGATTCCAGCGAGCACGGCGCAACCAACGCAGTTCGGACTGGTGCACCAGGTGGGACGCTGGCTCGCGCTGCGCTCCGAAAAGCAGCAAATCCAGAATGCGAAGGACGTGTCGGATGCCGCGGCAGCGGCTCTTACGGCGCAGCACAACGCCTTGGACGATAAGCTCGAGGCGGAAAAACAGAAATCTCCCGATTTGGCGCAGCACTCCAAGAAACGCAAGGACGCGGCCAATGGGAACCCCCTGCCCGCTACGAATCGCACGCCCGAAGAGGCAGCCGCGCTGCTGCAAAAAACGGAAGAGGTCGCAAGCGACCAGAAAGTCGTCGCCAGCCTTAGCAAGCGCGTGGAAACACACAAGGAGCTTTCCACTCTCTATGGGCGATGGCTGCAACTTCTCACGGACAGGCAGTGGGCGGTTTTCCATCGCGCCATCATCGGAGTCCTGATCATCCTCGGGATCGCGCTGGTCGCGCTGTTTTTCAGCACATGGATGAACTCCCTGGTCGGCCGACTTTCGATGGATCGGCGGCAGATTCAGTCGTTGCACACCGTGACGCGCGTTTCGTGGCAGTTCCTCGCGCTGCTCTTCATCCTGCTGGTAATTTTCGGGCCGCCGGGGCAGTTGGGAACTTTCCTCGGGCTGGCTGGCGCCGGTTTGACCGTGGCGCTGAAGGATTTCATCGTCGGGTTCATCGGCTGGTTCGTGTTGATGGGCAAGAACGGGATTCGCATGGGCGATTGGGTGGAGATCAACGGCGTGACCGGTGAAGTAGTAGAAATCGGGCCGTTTCACACGGTGCTGCTGGAAACCGGGAACTGGACCGACTCCGGCCATCCAACCGGAAGGCGCGTGACCTTCACTAATAGTTTTGCCATCGAAGGCCACTACTTCAATTTTTCGACTACCGGCCAGTGGATGTGGGACGAACTCACCGTGGTGCTGCCAACGGGCAAGGATCCTTACCCGATTGTCGAAGCCATCCGCAAAAAAATTGAAGAAGAAACGCGCGAGAGCGGGCAGCAGGCGGAGCAGGAGTGGCGGCGCGCGGCGGGATCGCGGGACATGAGCGGATTTTCCGCGGTTCCAGCGATCAGCGTAAAGCCTGTGCTGGGCGGCGTGGAAGTGGCGGTGCGTTATATTGCGAAGGCCAACGAGCGATTTGTTTTGCGTTCGAAGTTGAACCGGGCGGCCGTCCAACTCCTGGGCGGAAAAGAAGAGAGCTGGCCGTCGCAGGAATAGCGGCGAATTATTCGGATGCGCCCGCGCGCCGCACTTCTTCGCTGGTCAATCCGTACAGCGGCGGAGTTGGCACCCCGAGCATCGAGAGATACAGATAAATCTGCCCGCGGTGGTGGATTTCGTGCTCGACCATCAGCCGCAACCATTTCCATTTTGTGATTTCCGCGTCACCCGGCGTTTTGCATTTGGTCTGCAGATCGGCATCGCTGAGACCGCCGAAAATTTCCAGAGATTCCTTGTGCAGCCGTTCCATGAAGGCCAGGATATTCTGGTGGCCATCGGCCAATTCCTTGCTATGGCTTTTGTACTGGCTGGGCTTCCCCTGCAAGTTTTCTCCCCACATGTAGCGTTCAGTGACCGCGATGTGTCTCAGCAGATCGCCGAGCGTGAATTTTCCTGGCGCGTAGGACCAGTCCAGCTTGTCGGCCGGAATGCAGCGGGCCACGCGCATAGTGCGTTCGCGCACATTCCCGAAATAGTGGAGAAAAGGTTTGATAGTTTGAATTTCCATAGAGTCCTCGAAAGTGTTCGTGCCCGGGACTACAAAAAAAGTCTAGCGCAAGAGGGCGCGGGCGCGTGAGGCGGAGAGTGTAGCGCCCGCGTACATCAGCGCGAGAAGGAAGAAGCCGGTGGCAATGCTGAAGCGTTGAGCGAGCCAGCCAAGCGAAAAACTCATCGCCAGCTGCAGGATGGTGGCGATGATGGCGAACGCGGATTGCGTTCGTCCCATGAAATGCCGCGGCACGATGGACATCAGCGAAGATTGCGCGACGATGCCGCCAAGCGCGCGGAAAAATCCGAAGCACCCCTGCAGGATTGCCGCGCCCAGCAGGAACGTGACGAACGGCACCGCAACGTGCCCCAGCGCCAGTCCGGCCATTACGGCGACGTAGAGCGGCAGGCGCACTTTCTGCGGCAACTGGCTGGTGATCAGGCCGCCGGCTATCGCGCCAATGGCCCAGCCAGCTTCGATGAAACCAAATCCGCGCGAGCCGGAATGCAGCACATCATTGGCCAGGGCAACGACCACCACGTTGCCGCTGACCACGCTGGCCATCAGGATCGCGTGCGTCACGCCCAGCGCCAACACCACCGGCTGGCTGCGCAAATAACCGATTCCCGCTTTCATATCGGCGGCATAAATCGCCAGCGAAGTTCCCGCTTCCGCGATTTCTGGATTTTCGCCACTGCCGAGCGCTTGCGACGTTGCGTTCGCGGATTCGGAGTATTCCCGCGGATACTGGCGGTGATCGCGCGGCGAGACGTAGCCGCTGCGCAGCCGGTACAGGCAATACGCGGAGACAAAATACGTGAGCCCGTCGATCAGCAGGATCCCGGCGATGCCCATGTTGTCGTAGAAAAATCCAACGAAGGTGCCGGCAAGCAGCATGCCGCTCTGTACGCCCACAAGGACCGACGCGTTGGCGCCGGTGAACTGGCTGGGCGGCACCACCTCCTGCACCAGCGCGTTCACGTTGGACCAGTACACCGCGGACCCTGTGCCGGTGAGTAGCGTCATCAGGTAGAGATGCCAGATGTGCAGGTGCCCGCGCCAGGCGATGTAAGCGATGGCAAGCACCGCAAGCCCGCGCGAAAGATCCAGCAGCACGCCAAGATAGCGGCGGTCGAGGCGGTCGATCAGCACGCCTCCAAGAAAGGGCACGACCAGCCCGGGCAACGTGACGACAATAACCTGCCAACTGACGGCCACCGTCGAATGCGTGGCCGACATGATGTACCAGCTGACGCCGATGAAATTCATCCCGCTGCCAAACAGCGAAACGAACATCGCCGCGAAAAAATACCGGAATCCGCGCTGCTGCCACAGCAGCGACCAGTCAACCCGGTGTGTGACCGCGGTAGCCATCGAGCCTTTCAGTTTACTATTGGGAACGGCCTGGGCGGGCTAGAGGTGTGACGGACTCAGAACTATCTAAGGTTCCAGGAGTGTGCCATCTTCGAGGCGCACTATCCAATCCGTGCAGCAGTACGCAACATGTTTCGAGATATCCACCGGGTCGAAAAATACTAGGACCGGCGTGTCTTTCATATAGCAGTCAGTCAAATCGATTCCGCGCCCGGTCATGGGCTTCCCGGGGCCAACAGGAAATGAGTAACAGATTTCGCTGCGCGATCCACGCCTTCCCCTGATTTTTCTTTGTGAGATTACCTTGCCGACGATGCATTTCCCTCGCTTCAAAAGTGAATAATCCGAAATGTTGCCACGGAAGAGTGCGTAGAAAATCAAAAGTAGAAGCAGTGCGAAAAGGCTCGCAATGAACAGAGTGGCTGCCATGCTTCGCAAGACCCTGTAAGACACTTCTATGTACTCTCCAAATACGGAGGACCAGATCCCAGCGAACACAAGTAGGACAACAAACTTGGCCCAGATCCTCCATTGCATCTTCAGGTTTCTTGGTGTGGGGAGAGTGCAGATTCTCCATTCGCGGTTGTCCAAATTGCCTTGACCGAACTGAGTGTGCAATGCCACGAGTGAAGTGTACGAAACTGTGTTCAGATTTCTAGCGAAATGTTGGGCGCCGCAATCATCATGGCATCGTGAATCCTTTGCTCGATGTGCGCCGACTTTTTGTGGATTTGCCAACGGCGCGGCTGGTGACTGAACGGCCGGAAGGGGAATACACCAGGGATCTGTCGGCGGCCGTTCCAGAGATACCGGCGCCGGGCCAACTGTGATATTTTCCGTAGAGGTCCCGCGTATCACTCTCAGCAATAATTCTTATCATCCTTGTGGTGGAGGAGTCCTCGATGGCTACTGTTCCCTCTCCCGTGGCGGAGCCGCAGGCTGGAATCTCTCCGTTTGGCCGCATCATCGGCACATTTTTTTCTCCCAGACCAACCTTTGAAGACATCGTGCGCAAACCCAATTGGCTGGTGCCCATGGCTCTGATTCTCCTGATGAGCCTTGCCGCAGTCATCGCGCTGAACAGCCACTTCAACTGGCGCGATTACATTTCCCAACAGATAGAGAAGAGCCCGCGAGCTGCCCAGCTTTCTGCCGAAGCCAAAGAGCGGCAGGTGGACGTGAGCGCAAAATTCTCACCCATAGTTGCCTACGTGTTTGGGTTGCTGCTCCCGATCTGCGGCATCCTGGTGATCGCGTTAGTTCTGTGGGGAGCGTTCAGCATCATGGCTGGCACGGGATCAGACTATAAGACCGCCCTTGCGATCGTCTCGCACGCCGTTGTCCCCGCCTCCGTGATCAGCACGATCCTGTTTATTACAGTGCTGTTCCTGAAGCCGGTGGGAATGTTTGACCTGGACAATCCCATAGCCACCAATGCGGCCGCACTTCTGTCCGACGACGCGTCGAAATGGCTCGTGGCTCTTTGTAAGAATCTTGATCTGCTCGAACTCTGGAAGCTGGTCCTTCTTTCCATCGGTTTTGCCGCCGTATCTCCGAAAAAACTCCAGGGTGGCAAAGCTTACAGCATCGTATTCGGAGTGTTTCTCGTTTATCTCGTTCTCCGCGTGGGAATCGCGTTCGCCTTCTCCTGATACACT
>DATHOY010000294.1:0-13045 GCA_035484435.1 Vulcanimicrobiaceae bacterium
GAAGGCGAAACCCTCGGCGCCACCGCCGCCAAAGTTCCGCTCACCACTGGCATGACCGTCCTCGACGCGCGCCAGGGCTCACGCCCGCTTCCGCTTCTTCTCGACAACGGCACTCACGTCGCTGTCCTTCCCGGCGAATCCGAATTTTCCGTCAATCTCGACGCCGGCCTTCCGCTCTCCATCGAAACCGGCCGCGCTTCGTTCCTTCTTCCCGTTCCCTCCGCCGGCAGCGTCCGCCTCTCGCTCACCGTTCCCGGCGATCGCGCCAACGTCCAGCTCAACCACGGCATCATCACGCACCGCGCCTCGGTCAACGGCAACACCGAAATCGAAGCCACGCTCGTTCCCGGCCAGGTCGCGAACATTTGGTGGGCTACCCGCGAAGTAGTCGCCCCCACAATCCCGCGTGAAGTCCGCTTCCTCTCAGACGTAAAAACTCTTGTCTCCGTCAGCGAGTCCGATCTTCAGATCGCAGCCCTCGCAAATCTCACCGTCGTTCAAGGTGACGCCGATCAATTCTCCGTCGCCATCCCCAGCGGTTTCGAAGTCACTTCCGTCAACGGCGCCTCGCTCGAATCCAGCGAAATCCAGAACGGCGCGTTACTCCTTCACGTAGCCGGCCGCGGCCACTCCACCCACGAATTCCTCATCGCAATGGAGCGCCCGCTCTCCGAAGCCAATGCCGCCGCGCCGATTCTGGGCTTCAAAGACGCGCAGCGCGAAACCGGCGAAGTCCTCGTCGAAGGCCAGGGTACGCTCGAACTCGCCGCCCACGAATCCGGCGGCCTCAAGCGCCTCGACATCAAGGAAATTAATCCCTATCTCCGCGCGCTTTCCCGCTATTCGCTCGAAGCCGCCTTCCGCTACCATCGCCAGTCCGACGAATCTCCCACTCTCGCGCTCGATTGGACACGCTTCCCAGACGCCAGCGTTCTCGCCGCCGTCGCCGAACGCGCCGTTGTCACCACCCTCGTCACCTCCGAAGGCAAATCCCTCACCGAAATCAAACTCACGGTGAAAAATCAGGCTCAGCCTTTTCTGAAAGTGGAGCTTCCCGCGGGCGTGAACATTCTTACCGCCGAAGTCGCCGGCGAAAAAGTGAAACCCGTGCAGGCCGCCGACGGCAGCCGCGTCCCGCTTCTTCGCGCCGGTTTCCGTCCCGCCGGAGCCTACACCGTATCCTTCGTATTCCTCCACGCCGGCTCGCCCTTCGGCAAAAAAGGTGATGCCGGCCTTTCCCTTCCGAAGATTGATATCCCCATCACCATCCTCGAGTGGGAATTGTTTCTGCCCGAACTATACAAGGTGAAGGATTTCGGCGGTGACGCACTCTCCGCCACTTACTGGCCTTCGTCGCTGGTACCTTACAATCGGCTTCAGACCTACGGTAGAGGTGAAGGCGGCGGAATGGGCGGCGGCAGCTTTCAAGCCGGGGTTGGAGTGGCAGGTCTCCCCGAGAACGGCCGCAATTTCGCCAGCTTAATGACGCTCGCGCCCGGCATCATTCTCGCTCCCAACCAACTCGGCGGCGGAGTCGTCGATCCCACCGGCGCCGTCATCCCCTCCGCCATCGTCGAAGTGAAAAACTTTGCGACGAACGCCACCTGGACCGCCTCCACCAGTTCCGACGGCCGCTGGCTGCTTCCCAACTTGCCCTCCGGCGCCTATCAAATCACCGCCCACGCCCAGGGTTTCCAAACCATGCGTTCCACAATTTCCTATGACGCATCCAATCCCCACGCCTATCAGATCTGCCTCAACGTGGGCGTCGTCACCAATTCTGTCGAGGTGACTACGCAAGGCCCAATGGCCGACACAGAGCTCGCGCAAATCCACGGCGGCAAGAAAAACAAAAACGCTCCTCCGCCGCCACCGCCGCCTTCCCCCAACGTCTACAACCTCCAGCAGCGCGTAGCAGGCGTCCTCCCTGTCGCCGTCGACATCCCCCGCGCAGGCGCTTCCTACCGTTTCCTTCGTCCACTGGTCCTAAACGAAGAAACCAAACTCTCCTTCACCTATAAATCAAAATAACCCCCACCTGGGAACACCATTCTCCCGAATGGCGTTCCCCGTTTGAGTGCGGAAGCGCAGCTTCCGCTTTTGCATCGCAATCCCAACGCGCTATTTCAAATTCGAAGCAACCCGCCCCGCACCTGTAGGGGCCGGGCTCGCCCGGCCCGCTCTGGCTCCTCCACGCTCCCGCGCTCTTCATAACGTCCTCAAAAAATCAATCACATCCTGCTGATCCTCCACGCTCAACCTCTCAAATTGCTCGATCACGCGATTCGCCTCGCTGCCCTTGCCCCGATGCTCCAGAATCGCCTCCACCAGATTGCTCGTTCGCCCATCGTGCAAGAAGAACACCCGTTGCCCCACGCCCCACAAAGGCGCCGTCCGAAACTCATCCGGCCCCGCGCCTCCTTGCGTGATCCCGTCTGCCAACCCGCTGCCCATGTGGTGCACGATCAGGTCTGAGTAAAGATTCGCCGTCTGATTTGAAAGCGCGACGCTCGGCACGGTCGAAGACCCGCTCGCAATCTTCGCCGCAGTCGTAAGTGACGGCGTATGGCAATGCACGCATCCGACCTTCGCAAACGTAGCGCGCCCTTTTTCTGTCGTCGCCGTCGCAGCCGCCGGAGCCGGCGGCGCCAGCATCCGCATAAAGTTCGCAAACGCCTCAATATCCGAAATCACCGCCGTGTTCGGGTTGCCGCCGCTCGGCGAAGTCGGCGTGAAATTCAGCGTGTCCTCCGGCGTCGCATTAAACACGCACCCCGGCGTCTCGTCGCGCTCCTGCGTGAACAACTGGTTTGTCACGCCCATCTCCACGTTGTACGCTTCGCTCGCGAACAGCAGCAGCGATTTGTTCTGCGCCTTCCACCCGAATCGCGAGATCGTCCCGTCGTTCGCGTTGCGGTTTACGTTGCCGCTCAGGAACGCGTTCGCATGCCCGTAAATTCCCAACGCCGATTTCACCGTCGCGTTCGCTTTCATGTTCGCAAGAATCGCCGAGTCCGGAATCGACTCGATCAGCCCCGCCCCAAACACCGGCGTCGGTATCCGGAAAATAATGTTGGGATTCCCGCCCTTGCCCGTAAGCGGATTGCCCGCCGGCAAAAAGTCCGGCTGCGCAATGTTGCAACCCACCGCATCCGCTCGCCCGCTAATCACAAACAGGTCATGCACCTCGCCGTCGCCCGTCCCATCCGGACTGTGCACAAACCGCGCCTCGCGCACCGGTCCCTTCGCCGTGATGAACCACGGCACCTTGTTTTTTGCTCCATTAAAAGTAGCAACCGCGATCAACGGATTTTGCGCCGGGCTCGATCCGCCCTCATCCGGCTGTGCGTGGCAGGAAAAACATTGGTTCGAATTGAATCGCGGCCCTAGACCATTGTTCGCGCCCCCGGTCACCGCCTCAACATCGTTGAACCGCGCCTGCCCATCCAAAAAAAACGCCGTCTCGTCCGCCGTCAGCCCCTTCAGCGGACCCCCGCCTCCCGATGGCCCTCCCCGCACCCCCGGATCCACCGGCCCCGCCTTCGCGTTCGTCCCCTCCTTAGTCTGTCCAAACGCGCCCCCACCAAACATCAGCGCCAACCCCAAAACCACCACTCCGCCTACACTCGCGCACACCATTCCCCGAAAGGTCATCACCGTAACCTCCTTGGGCTTGGGTATGCGCATTGTACACCCGGGCCATCCGCGTTGGCGTGTCAAAGGTTGTAGCTCACGGATACTTGGCAACTCTGCAATCTCGCTCGCGAGTCACAGGACTTTTCCCTCTTTAAGCTGGGGCGCGTCAATTCTGGCGCGACGTTTAGGGCTTCACCTGCACACTCGCTTCGTTGGTCACCAATTGAATCGGCCGCTGCTGCGAGTCCTTCGCGCTTACCTGCACAATCGACAACGTGCCCGTGCCGGGCGCAAGCCCCTTGATCACGATGCCCAGAATTGTGCCCGTGCCGCTCACTCCTGCCGTGTTCGGTTGACGCGTTGCCGAGATAATCGCCTGACCGCGCTCATTATCCACTTTCTGCACAATAGCGATCTCTTGATCCCCAGCCTGGAGGAACCCTCCATGCCGCACTTCTTCCACACTGATCAGGGCCGGGTTGTACTGAAGCAAAAATGGAATTGAGAATAGGTCATTGACATTATCCACCACTACGCCGACCGTCATGGTCTGTCCCGCTTTCAAAGACAGATTCCGGGGCTCAAAGCGAATCTCCGCGGGTTTTCCGGATTGTTCCGAATTCGATGGAGCTTGCGCATCGGCCGGGACGGCGGGTTCTTGTACCTTCGTCGACGGTGATGCCGCCGGTGGCTGCCGCTGGGGCGCACGCATTTCGCTCGCGCGTTTGGTCTGAACGTTCGTTTCGGAACCGGCATACAGCGCCTTTAAGTTGGATTTCGTCCATTCCGGCATACGGACAATGCGCGGCGTCAAGATCATCAGGATCTCGTCATCATCGGAGCTTCGATTGTCGTCAGAGAACAGGTGCTTAAGGATGGGAATATGCGCCAGGCCCGGCCAGCCATTCAGCGTTTTCATGTCCGACTTCGTGATCAAGCCGGCAAGCATGCTCGATTCGCCTTCCTTCAAGCGAATTTCATGCGCAATTTTCCGCTGGCTGATTACAGGCTGCTGGATACCCCCGATCGTGACATTGTTAGAGACGGAGGATACTTCCACTTGCAACTTCAAACTGACGTCCCGATTTGGATGAACACGCGGAGTAACCTCGACGTTCACACCAACATCGATGTACTGGAATTGCGTGTTGACAAGAGGATTCACGAAGCCCGCACCACCAGTCGCCCCCACACCGACTCCGGCCTGAAAGCTGCCGGTTGCCACGGGGACGCGGTCGCCGATATTCAACTTTGCCGGCTGCCCTTCCAGCGAACGAACTTCCGGGTTTTGAATAACCCGCGTAGTGGAATCGGTCAGCAGAAAATTCGCGGTGGCGCTGGGAAGCGTAAGCACAAGATCATTCTGATTCAGGTGTGTGAGCTGGCTCAGCGTGACCGTGCCGGGAGTCGTGTTAGTGGTAGTGCTGGATCCGCTGGTATTGGTGTTGTTGTTGGTAGTCGAATTGGGATTGATGGCGATGCTGGCTGATTGTCCCGGCAAAATGCCCAAGTCGCGCATGCGGTCGGTGCGCGCCTCCAACACTTCCACTTGAATAATGACTTCCGACTTGGCTTTGTCGATATCCTTGATGAATTTCTCTGCAAGCGCCAATTGGTCTGGCGTTGCGCGAATCACGATAGCATTCTGCGCGTTCAATTGCTGGATGCGCTTCAGATCCAGAAGTTGGCGCAATCCGGTGACAATTTCAGTCAGGTCCTGCGCTTGCGCCGTATTGGAAAGATAGAACGTGCGCATGAACTCCTCTTCATAATCGCGGCGCTTTTGCACCTGGTCGGGAATCACCAGGATAATGTTCTCGGAGATGGGCATCGAAAAAGCCTTGCTCTCGATGCATACGATGTCCAGAGCCTGTTCCAGCGTCACGTCATTCAGTTCCACCGAAATTCGCCGCGCTGGAAAATCGGGATCGTAAATCACCGTCAGCCCCGCAAGCTTGCCGATTGTGTCGAACACCACCTTCGCGTCATTGCTCATTTTTAAATTGATGGGCGCTCGCGAGAGCGGCTTGAGCTGCGGAGGCGCGGAAGCCAGCTCCGCCTCGTCGTTATCCGGTGGAGGCTCGGAAGCCGCATTTGCCGCTCGCTCCCTGTCATCGATCATCTCAACGGTCTTTCGCAGCTCCTGCTCGGCCGCGACGCTCGACGGGTCCATGACGGCCGCCCTGCGAAACTCGCTGGCAGCATTTTCCAGGTCGCCCTGTTCGCGGAGTTTCAGCCCCTTTTTTGTGTGCGCTTCGCCGGCGCCAAAACGCGCCTGATCGAACTTGATCTTGTATTCCGTGTTCTCGGGTTCGCTCTTTAAGGCCTTCTGGTAATACTCATATGCCGCGTCGTAGTCCTGCAGGTTTTGGGCTTTCTGCCCCTGGTTGAAGTTCGTTCTGCCTTTCGGGCAGCCCGCAACCGCCAGGCTGATCCCGGCAAACAGAACAATTTTCTCCCAACGATGCATGTCTCCCCCTTCGACGTATTTGATCAAAAACTTATGGAAGTCCCACTCACTTCACCAATGGGCGCATTGTTTTGCATTCCCGTGCAAGTAGCCGCGAGTCGGCTACTTTTTTTGGCTTCAATTTGTAGGGGCCGGGCTCGCCCGGCCCGCTCTTCGTCCCAGGCAATCCAGTTCAGGCCCAGGACACAATTCCACTAAGGCGCCGAAAATAAAGAGCACCGCATTCGGCGTCGCCACTGCAAACCTATCTATTGTTGATTACGTCAGCTCCGGAATCCTGTAGTCACTCGATTTGCTTGGATCCTCCCACCCTCTCTAAGACGGAAGAATCTGCGGAATGTGTTTTCTGGCCGCGTCGTAAGGGTCACCGTTATTGCAAAAGCCGCAGCGGCGACTCCGATAGCGTGCGCCATCCAGAACCGCCGTTGCCGCGTTTATCCGGCACCAAATTATTTGCCATCTTCAGGCCGGTTTCAGCACCGTTTCAACAATCATCCTCAACACATCACACAAATCGTTAGATGGAACGCCCCCTAACCCCGTTCCAAAATCCCATGTAAACAATTTGTCACCGCAATCCGCGCTAATCTCGCGGCCCTCGCGTTATTTCTCAGTCTCGAAAAACGCCGGAGGCGTGCCAGAAGCTAGCCCAGCCCGTAAGGGCTGGGTACGAACGCCAAGGTAAGCGCAAGCACCGGAGATGCGGCACCTAAGCGAGCAGCGCACCCACGAAGCGCTAAGACGAATTTGGGTGCCGCACCCTTACGCTTTTCAAGGGTGGGGGTTTTGACGTTTCTTTTTTTACAGTAGGCAGGTTCTGATTCGGCGCCAGAAAGGCTGGGAACCGACCGAAAGTTCTCTTGCATTTCAGTAACTTGATAAATCCGATGGCAACGTCCCGCCTGTCCCCGAATTCTTCAAGCCGAATGTTTCTTATCCATGACCGCGGTCGAGAGGCTCGCGTAATTGCGCCCACTGATTTTCGAGACGAAGTGGCACAGCGCGCAGTTGTCTATGTGCTTTTCCAGGCGCGAGTATGCTTTGGCGTAACCCGCCTGCAGGCGCAGTAGTTCATCGCCCGCTTCCCACTTCCTCAAGACGGAGTTGGCGATCTCTTCGCGGCGGTTTTTCCAGGTGTCCAGCGACTGCACGCAAGCGCACAAGAGTCTTTCATATTCCGTGCAAAACGCCGTTTTGTAGAAAAGTTCGCTTGCCATATGCTCCCCCCGCACCTCCTTTAGGAGCATGTCGTACACCAAAGCAGCTAAGTCGCAAGTGTGGAAGAGCTTGGCACAGGAGTGGTTTTTCTGGAGCGCAGTTCCGGTACGCAGGTTCGCACCGGTATTTCGTCTGCCTCTGTAATTCTTACCAAGAAGATGCCGTTGCAGTGGTTGCGGTTTTTGCTAGGGTTGCCACACCTTCCGCTTTGAACAGAATGGGCGTGGGAGAAAAAAGAGTGGCCCACCCTTCCAAAACCGAAATGGAAGGCCACCCAAGAGGCTTTTGCGAATTGAATGCGCCACCCGCCGATGGTTTGCCGTCCTGTCAATAGAACTCACTTCTTGGTAGTGGTGCTATTTCATTTCCACATATTTCTCAAGGTGACGGAAAAAACGCTGTTAACGGTTGGCAGGGATTAGAATCTTCTTGTTCCCTGATCACTTTCACTCGTTTTTCATATTCTTCTTTGCGCGTTTTCCATTCTATAATTTGTTGTGGGGTTAGACCTTTAAGGTATTCTTCATCTCTTTTCGTCTTCATCTCTTGTTCTTGTCTTCTTCTCTCTTTCTCGACGTCCTCAAATGCCTTCATTGCCGGTGGGGCCACGAACATAGTTGGAGGATACAGACCTACTCTGACTCGAAGTACGTCCGTAGGAAAGGTCTTGGGATCATGTATCAGTTGCCCCTTTTCATCGAATGACCGCCATAAATCCGCTTGCCAATTAAATGAATGGAGGAACTTTAGAACGGCATCCGCAGCCGCCCGCGAACGCGTTCTGGCTTCCCCTAGTGATGGTTCATCAAGTGGCGGGTAGAGTGGTCGCACTCCCACGCCGTCATAACTTCCGTCCTTAACAGTAAGAGTGACGTTACTCCACCCAGCACGCCGAAGTGCTCTTGCTATGCTTGATGCTGCTCGCCTTGCTTCGGGGTCGGGTACAAACTCAATATCTGCCTTGTCTTCCGCGAATGCCTTAAGGGAATCAACTTCGGTTGTTGTTTTGCCAAGGTCGTACTTAGTCCAAAATGGCAAAACTCTTGGAGCCGTGCAAACAGCCAGATTCTTTAGCGACGCTTCCAATTCAGCTCGCTTGGCTTCTAATGCCGTCAAGCCCTGCTCATCCTTGGCTAATTCTTGTGTCAATCCGTTTGTCCGGTCGGACACCGCATCTGCCTTGCTTTGGGCTTGTCCAGCATCGGCCTCAGCACGTTCGGCTACTTTGCCTATGCGAATGGCGGACGCTTCGACGGCATTTGCTTTTTCTTGGGCCTTCCCGGCGGAATCTTCTGCCTTTGCTGCCGCAGCAGATGCCTTATCGGCGGAGATTCTTGCATTGCCAGCTTCTTGCGCTGCTTCCATCAGCTTTCTGACATCATATTCGTGCATGTCATTGTGTGCATCCTCCAACTTGCCGCCATACCTCCACTCCCCGATCACTCCCGCTGCGACAAGGATTATTCCGATTCGAAGACACAACTTCACCCATTTCGGGTGGTCAGAATGTAATCCCGTTTCTGCTCTCATTGTGCCAACGGGGGAGACCGCAGAAAGTTCTTTCCATACAATGCGTTCACGTCTCTTGCGAAGTGTTAGTCTTATCCAGATTATAAAGTCGTAGAAAACCTCCACCATTTCTAGTAACACACCTATGGCTACAGCTATGACTGCCCATGTAGATAAATTAGAGAAATGGTGTATCTTCGATTGCAGATCATCCCTCACCGGGTCTTTGGATAACCAAAGAGACAGTGCCCGCGATAAACTCGACAGGAGACTGAAGGCCGTTGCTATTGGGGCAATCATTTTCTGAGCATACCATGTAGGCAAGTAGTAATCCCCGTCCGAGAAAACAAGGGACAGGAACGGAAGGTCAGGGACAGACGGAAAGTTTTCTTGCATTTTAGCAGCTTAATAAATTCGAAGGGAGCATCCCGGCCGACCAGCAGAAATTCCTCGGCATCAGCCACTCCGTTCCACTCGATTCCGACCGCGAGTCCTCTTGCATAGAACGGGGTTCGGGGCTAGCATCAGGCTATGGCCAAGGCTAAGGAATTTGAACTCGAGAAGCAGGCGCCTGTGGTGGATGACGAAGACCAGGCGACCCTCACTGCTATTGATGAGGGCATCCGGGACGCCAAAGCCGGCCGCACGACACCCCTTGAGCAAGTTCGCAAACTCCTGCCCCGATGGATTACCGCCTCCTCTTCACGCAAAGAGCGTTAGCGGATCTCGCTGAACTCATCAGCCATATTGCCGAAGACGATGGCGAAGCTGCCGCCCGTTTTGGCAGCTCTCTGCTGGATCACGTTGAATTGTTGTCGCGTTTTCCCCGCATGGGCGGCGTCATTCGCAAAAGAGCGCGAGTGCGGAAGCTAGCGCACAGCCCCGTCGTCGTGTACTACCAGCTCCGCGAAGACAAGCACGTTGTGGAAATTCTCCATATTCGCCATGCGTCGCGCAAGGCTCCCAGATTTTAACTGGGCGGCGACGGGTGGCCCGGATGCCCGACCCGCGGAACTGGCAATCTTCCCCGATCGGACCTGAAAAACTTTCGTCCACGCCCAAATCGAAATAACGCGAAGGGTGCCCCAGGTCCCGGTTTTTGGCACCTGGGTCTTGGGGTGCGCTTCTTCTTCGCTTCCTGATTACGGATCGCTGATTACTGATCACTTTCCGTTCGAACGCCCAACCATTCGAATGGTGTACCACATAATTAACTATTGACAGCGTTACCATGTCCGTGCTATAATACTTTGTGACACTTGGGCCTCAACTCGTCCGCACGCTCCCCTCCCCGCCCATTTTCCAATTTCCATTTTCCTCCTCGGAGTCCCCTCGCCATCCGTCTCTCCTCCCCAAACTTTCGGCTATAGACCGTCGGCTGCCGGCTCAAAGCTCTCCCCTAAGTCCTTTCACTACGTCTCTTACGAAAAAACAGGGGGGTACCCCAGGCTGGTCATACCAATCCGAGCTGTCGACTATAGACTGTCGACTGTCGGCCTCTTCCCCCTCTTCTGTTACCCTATTCCAGCAGCCGCATCAAAGCTCACTGCACTCCACCAACACAGGAAGGACCCCATGCAAACAGCCTCCATTCAATGGACCGGCGAACAGAAATTCCTCGCCACCAGCCCCTCCGGGCACTCGGTTCCTTTCGATTCCGACCGCGAATCCAACAAGGCCCCCGGCGCCATGGAGATGGTGCTGATGGCGCTCGGCGCCTGCACCGCCACGGACATGGTGATCATCCTGGAAAAAAAGCGCCAGAAGCTGGAGTCGCTGGAAGTCCTCTGCTCCGGCGAACGCGCCGCCGAGCCGCCCACCGTCTGGACCAAGCTCGAAGTCCTCTTCCGCCTGCGCGGCACGCTGGACGAAGCCGCCGTCCAGCACGCCATCTCCCTGACCGAGGAAAAATACTGCTCCGTCGCCGCCATGCTGAAAAAAACCGCCGCCATCACCTGGCGCTACGAAATTCTTCCCCCCGCGGCGGCAAAATGACCCAAACAATCCGCGCGCGCTTGTTTCCGGCAAACCCCATCGCTTACAATCAATCTTTCCCGCTTGCTGCCAGATTTCCGCAAGGAGAGACATGCCTCGCCGCATCGCCGCAAAAATCACGGGTGTAGCCGGTTACGTTCCCCCGCGACTCCTGACCAACGCCGATCTGGAAAAAATGGTGGACACCACCAACGAATGGATCATGGAGCGCGTCGGCATCCGCGAACGCCACCTGGCCGACAAGGGCGTAGCCGCCAGCGACCTGGCCGTCGAAGCCGTGAAAAAGCTGCAGTGCAAGCATCCCTTCGATCTCCAGTCCGTGGACCTGATCGTCGTCGGCACCGTCACGCCGGACATGATGTATCCCTCCACCGCCTGCCTGGTACAGCATAAACTGGGCATGACCAACACCTGGGGCTTCGACGTTTCCGCCGGCTGCTCCGGATTTCTCTATTCGCTCAACGTCGGCACAAAGTTCATCGAATCCGGCCAATACAAAAAAGTTCTGGTGATCGGCTCCGACGTCAACTCTTCCATGACCGACTTCACCGATCGCGCCGTCTGCATCATCTTCGGCGATGGCGCGGGCGCCGTCCTGCTCGAACCCGCGGCCGAAGGCGAAGCCGGCATCATCGACCACGTCGCGCAAATCGAAGGCATAGGCGGCCAGTTCCTCTACATGCCCGGCGGCGGCAGCCTGAATCCCGCTTCGCATGAAACCGTGGACAAGAAAATGCACTACATCCACCAGGACGGCAAAAACGTTTTCAAATACGCGGTAAAGAAAATGGCGGAAATGACCGAGCGAGTCCTGGAGAAAAACGGCCTCACCGGCAAGGACGTCGACTGCTTCATCGCCCACCAGGCCAACCGCCGCATCATCACCGCCACCGCCGAGCGCCTCGGCATGCCGCTCGACAAGGTGATCATCAACATCGAAAACTACGGCAACACCACCGCCGGCACGATCCCGCTGGCCATGCAAACCGCCCTCGACGAAAAGAAACTCAAAAAGGGCGACCTCGTCCTACTCGCCGCCGTCGGCGCAGGCTTCACCTCCGGCGCCACCCTGATCCGCTGGGCGTACTAATCCAAATGTCTAAATATAAGGTGGCTCTGTTGACATGCTTTCCTGGTGATCCCGTCCGTCGTGGGTGTCATCCCGAATCCCCGCGGTTTATGCGGGGTGAGGGATCTGCTTTTCGACCTTTGACTACCATTGTGCATGGAAGTCAGCAAGGCCACATAAGGTTTGAAAATGTCGGGAGAATGAAACTAGATGGAACGGATCGCGGCAGCCTGAATCAAATTCGCTTCCAGCCGCCGGTCAATGTGTACCGCGGCAATGCGCGCGCACAGCATGCGTTCTTTTTCGGCCCAGCCGGCCATCATCGGAGAGAAGCTGGCGAAAACTTTCTGGGCGTGCTGGACCACGGAGTAGTAGGCCTTTACCATGCGCAGCCCGCTCTGGGTTTCTTTCAATTCGGGGGTGAGGGTCAGCAGGCTGGCAAACTTTTCAAAGTCGTTCCCGCAGATGGACGCTTCCTGCACCTGCGCCGCTTCCAGCACCCGGCTGGAAATCGGCAAGCTGGCCATCCCGGTGAACACGGCTCGCCAGTAATACAGGGCAAACTGCCCCATGGCCACGACCGCGATCGATAGTAAAGCTGCGGAGAACATTGCTTTCCTCACCTACGATTATTGCTGCCGCGCCCTATTACCCCAATAGCTCCTAAGTACTACCGGAATAGTCCTTTTGCCGGCGGGCTTGGCCAAGAAACCAGCCCTTGCTCCTATATCCCCTCCTATCCTACTCTTATACAAGCAGTTAGAGGAGTCCCCATGACCACGAAATCAGCAGTTTTCGGCCTTGTTTTTGCCACCCTCCTGGGCGCGCTCATCCTAGCCGCCTCGGGCCGGCCAGCCGCTGAAGGGTTGAAGGAAGCGGATCGTGCCGCCATCGTAGCGGTGCTGACCAGCCAGCAAAATGACTGGAACAAGGGCAATATCCGCGGCTTTATGGCGGGCTATTGGAACTCGCCCGAACTGACTTTTGCGGGAACCCGAGGATTTACCCGCGGTTGGGAACCCGTGCTGGCCCGCTACGAAAAGAACTACGCCGACAAAGCCGCAATGGGTACGTTGGATTTTTCGGAGCTTGAAGTCCGCCAGCTTGGCCCGGACGCGGCACTCGTTCTGGGAAAATGGCACCTGCAA
>DATHOY010000295.1:0-7377 GCA_035484435.1 Vulcanimicrobiaceae bacterium
GCCTCGTTGGTGGTGGCCAGGATCTCGTCTTCGCTGCCTTCGGCGTGTTCCATCAGCCAGTTGCGCCAGGCTTCGCGGTGCGCTTTGTCGGCTGATTCGTGCACTTCGAAATAGCCGAGTCCCTCGGGCGAGTTGACGCCATAGAATTTCTTCAGGCCGTCAATCTTTGTTGTGGCAATTTCCGGAACCTGCGCTTCGTAAGCGTAGAGCGCCGCAACTGCCTCCGCCACTGGGCGGTCGCCTACAATTTCACGGAATGTTTCAACCACTGCCTGCGTCCCCGGCAGGGCGGGGCAGCAGGTAATGTCGTCTTCGCCTACGCCGAGCGCGGCGGCAAACTCTCGCCACATCTTCGGATGCGGCCGCTCAGGATTCTCTTCCTCCGCAAGGTTTTCCATCACGATGTCGCGAATCGGCCCCTCGGTGCGCGCCGCCAGCACACGCAGGTGCTTCGGGAAAGCCTCCACGTGACGGTAGTATTGCGCGGCGTATAGCTGCAGGGCTTCGCGGCTCAGCTTGCCGGCCTGCCAATCCTGGTAAAAGGGATGCTTCAGCAAATTCTTTTCGGCAATCGCGGCATCAATTTTGTTTAGAAGTTCGGCGTTCCGCATGATGGTCCCTCCGGGGTCGTTATTGGGCGAAGGCGCGTCCACGCGCTCCAAGCCAACTAAAAGCACTGCGGGATTGTAGCAGAGTTCGCGAAATTTTGCCGTTCGGCTCAGGAAGTGGGGAAGTGGAGGCGCTCGATGCCGGCGCCGAGGGTTTGGAGCTTTTCGACGATGGCTTCGTAGCCGCGATCGATGTGGTAGACGCGGTCGATGAGGGTTTCGCCTTCGGCGACCAGGGCGGCGAGGACGAGGCCGGCGCTGGCGCGCAGGTCGGAAGCCTGCACGGTGGTTCCGGAGAGTTTTGCGGGCCCGCGCACTACGGCACGGCGGCCGTCGATGGATATATTCGCGCCCATGCGGATCATTTCGCTGGCGTGCAGGAAGCGGTTTTCGAAAATGGTTTCGGTGATTACCGAGGAGCCTTCGGCCTGCGTCGCCAGCGCCATGTATTGAGCCTGCATGTCCGTGGCGAAGCCGGGATACTCTTCGGTGGTTATGTCGGAGCCTACGAGTTTTTGCGCGGCCTGAACACGCAGAGTGGACGGATCCAGCTTTGTTACGCGGACGCCGTCGGTCTCCAGCTTTGCGAGCACGGCGCCGAGGTGGCCGGGATTGCAATTTGTGATGGTGAGGTCGCCTCCGGTGATCGCTCCGGCAATCAGGAAAGTTCCGGCTTCAATGCGGTCGGGAATTACGGAATGCGTTGCGCCGTGCAGTTTGGGAACGCCCCGCACCCGCAGAGTGGAAGTGTCGTCACCGTGGATTTCGGCGCCCATCTTGCGTAAGAGATGAATCAGGTCGGTGATTTCCGGCTCGCGCGCGGCGTTTTCCAGAATCGTTTCGCCCTCCGCCAGCGTTGCGGCCATCAGGATATTTTCCGTGCCGGTCACCGTGATTTTTTCGAAGTCGATGTGCGCGCCCTTGAGGCGGCCGCCGTTCGGGACGCTGGCCTGGATGTAGCCGTGTTCCGTCGCGATTCGCGCGCCCATTTTTTCGAGCGCCGCCAGATGCAGGTCCACCGGGCGAGCGCCAATCGCACAGCCTCCGGGCAGCGAAACGTGTGCAACGCCGGAGCGCGCGATGGCCGGCCCCAGAGTCAGGATCGAGGCGCGCATGGTCTTCACCAGCTCGTACGGCGCGACCGCATCGTTCATCGATTTTGTTTCGATGGTGTAGCTCTCGGCGGGGATTTCATGCGCAGAAACGTTAGCCGACATGAACGCCAGCAGTTTGCTCATGGTGATGATGTCGCGCACCTTGGGAATGTTGTGCAGCGTCACCGGTTCGGCGGTCAGCAGCGACGCGGCCATCGCGGGCAGCGCGGAGTTTTTCGCCCCGCTGATTTTCACTGTTCCGTGCAGCGGTTTTCCGCCGCGTATCCTGAATTTATCCATTTCGAAATTTGCCGAGGCTAGTGGCTCGGCCGCTCTCCCAACGCGCTGCGCAAATTCCCACCTGATTGCTGCAGAATGTTGCGGGCTTGTTTGGCGGAGACTCCGCGTTTCAACATGATTAGCGCCAAACGAAGGTCGTGTCCGCTTTGACGCAATGCGCGTGTAACCGCGGACACGTCGCTGTCGCTGGCTTCTTTCAGAATCCATTTGGCGCGCTCTCTAAGTTTCTCATTTGCCTCGCCCATGTCGATCATCAGGTTGCCGTAGGCATGACCGAGGCGAACCATCACCGCGGTAGAGAGCATGTTCAGCACCATTTTTTGCGAGGTGCCTGCTTTCAGGCGGGTTGAGCCGGCGAGGATTTCCGGCCCCACCTCGGGCGTGATCGCAATCGCCGCCGATTTAGCCAGCGGCGACCGGCGATTCGCGGCCACGCCAATGGTCAATGCGCCGCGGCGTTTGGCAAAAGCAATCGCGCCGAGGACGTATGGCGTGGTTCCACTGGCCGCAATTCCCACCACCGAATCTAATTTCGAAAGTCGAATTTGTTGCAAATCCCGCGCCCCATCTTTCGGACGGTCTTCCGCGCCTTCCACGGATTGCCTCACCGCTTTTTTGCCACCCGCTATCAGCGCGCGCACCAGGTCTGGCGAAACGCCAAACGTCGGCGGACACTCCGAAGCATCCAGGACGCCGATCCTTCCGCTCGATCCCGCCCCTACATAAATAAGCCGCCCGCCCATTGTCATCCTCGGGACAATTTCATCGATTGCCCGCGCGATGGTCGCAAGGGTGCGGCCGACCGCCGGCGCAACTTTCTGATCCTCGCGGTTCATCAACCGGCTAATTTCCAGCGAACTCATGCGGTCGAGGTTTTTCGACGCGGCGTTTCGTTCTTCGGTAATCCGCCGCTGGCGAGGCTTCCGCACCACCTTGCGTGAAGGCATTTCTAAAGTATAGCGGGGGCTCCGGCCACAAGGTAAGGGGATGCGCTTAGGTTTCGCTTTGCTAACACCGTGAACAGCAACTCCCGAGCAATTGAGTGTCTGCCACAGTGAACAGCTATGATAGAAAAGAGTCAGTCCTGTTTAATCTGTTAAATCGAGCGAGCTGGAACCATTTCATGGATGTGCTGAACAAACTATTTGAAAGGCATTTCCGATCGCCTGCGGAACGCATCCAGCCGCTTCAGGGCGAACTCGGCGGCTCCGGGCGCAAGATCATCCGGTTGTCCCGGGGGAACCGGTCCGCCATAGGCATTCTGTACGGAGTGCGCGAAGAGAACGCCGCGTTTCTCTGTTTCTCGCGGCACTTCCGGCGGCACGGCCTGGCGGTGCCAGAAATTTACGGCGAGGATCTGAACAACGGCGCGTATCTCGAGGAAGATCTTGGAGACACCACGCTGTTTGATTTCCTCTCCCAAAATCGTTCGGGTGATTCGATCGCCCCCGCGGCTTCTGATTTTTATCGCAAAGTCGTCGCGGAGTTGCCCCGCTTTCAGATTGATGCCGGCCGCGACCTTGATTATTCCGTGTGTTACCCGCGCGGCAGTTTCGACCGCCAGTCGATCAACTGGGACCTCAACTATTTCAAATACTATTTCCTGCGCCTGGCCGCGATTCCGTTCAACGAGCAGGCTTTAGAGGACGATTTTGACCGGTTGACCAATCTACTTCTGGAAGCGCCAGGGGATTATTTTCTGTACCGCGATTTTCAGTCGCGGAACGTGATGCTCCACCAGGGGCGGCCCTACTTTGTGGATTATCAAGGAGGCCGCAAGGGCGCGTTGCAGTACGACATTGCGTCGCTGCTTTTCGACGCGAAGGCGGATTTGCCCCCGGCGCTTCGCCAACAGTTGCTCGACGCATATCTCGATGCGCTTTCAAAACACATCAATCTCGATCGCGAAGCCTTTCTCCGTTACTACTACGCGTTCGTCTATGTGCGCATCATGCAAGCCCTGGGCGCCTACGGCTTCCGCGGTTTCTACGAACGCAAGCCACATTTCCTGCAAAGCGTGCCCTACGCGCTGAAAAATATCCGCTGGCTGCTGCACAACGCCAAGCTGCCTATCGAAGTGCCTACTTTGATGAGCGCCTTTCAAAATATGCTGGCCTCGGAAAGGCTTCAGCGCCTTACGCCCAGCATGCAACCGCACACGCAAAAGCTGGTGGTGCGCATTTTCAGCTTTTCGTTTCACCACGATCTTCCTAAAGACGAATCCGGCAACGGCGGAGGATTTATTTTTGATGCACGCGGCCTGACGAACCCCGGCAGGGAGGAGCGCTACAGGCAATTGACCGGAAAAGACGCGCCAGTGATTGACTATCTGAACCAGCAGGAAGGCGTGCACCAGTATCTTGCCAACGCCGTGGCCCTGGTCGAAGCCAGCATCGCCAGCTATCAGCAGCGGGGCTTCAAAAACCTGATGGTTTCATTTGGCTGCACCGGCGGCCAGCACCGCTCGGTTTTTCTGGCGGAACACCTGGCGAAGCGCCTGCGCGGGCAGGGCGGCGTTGAAGTCGTTTTGAAACACTTGGAGTTGGAGAAGATGGGCCGATGAGGGCCATGGTTCTGGCCGCCGGCCTCGGCACGCGCCTGCGCCCTCTGACGAACGACCGTCCAAAAGCGCTTGTTGAACTTGGCGGCCGTACGCTGTTGGAAATCACGCTCACGCGCCTCGCTTCGTTCGGCGTGCGCGAAGTCATCATCAATGTCCACCACTTCGCTGACTTGATAATCGAATACCTGAAAACCAAGAACAATTTTGGTCTGCACGTGGAGATTTCGCGCGAGGAACTGCTGCTGGATACAGGCGGTGGCTTGAAAAAGGCTGGCTGGTTTTTTCTCCAGGATCCGGCGCGTCTCGACGAACCGTTCCTCCTACACAATGTGGACGTGATCAGCACGATCGATCTGCGTCGTCTGCTGCAGTCCCAAATCGAGAACCATGCGCTGGCCGTCCTGGCGGTCCAGCAGCGGGAAAGCTCGAGACAATTGCTTTTCAGTGCGGAAGGCGAACTTTGCGGGCGTTGGATCAATGGCCGGGACCCGGAATTCGTGCGCCCGACTCCGAATACGAAGGCACTTGCGTTCTCCGGGATCCACGCAATTTCCCCACGTTTGTTGCCCAAAATCACAGAGCAGGGTGCGTTCTCGATCATTGAGAGTTATTTGCGATTGGCCGGGGAAGGGCGGCGGATTTTGGCGTTTGGGGCGGATGAGTACCGATGGCGAGATTTGGGGAGGATAGAAGATTTACGGGCGGCGGAACAGGAGTTTGCGTGAAGCGAAAAATTGCCTCTTCCGTCGTCATTCTGGTTCTTTTGGGAATTCTAGTTGTTGTGGCGGTCCGTTGGGAAAAAGGGCGTATTGACACCCGGAGGTCTGATCCACTGCGCATCATCTTCCTGGCTCAGAGCGAATATTCCAAAGAACATCCGGACAAGGGCTTCGCTACAAGCCTGGAGGATCTCGGCAATGATTCCGGGGGCTCCTTAATCGATTCGGTTCTGGCTAGCGGAACCAAGTCAGGATACGAATTCATTTTGTGGACAGCCGGGCCAAATTCTCAGGGCCGCGTATCGCGCTTCTTTGTAGTCGCTCGTCCACAGAGGTATCAGGAAGGTGTTCGTAGTTTCTTTATTGATGAGTCAGGCGTTGAGCGATTCACCGCCGAGAATCGCGCCGCTACCGCGGCGGATCCTCCTATGCACTAGCATGGCTATCTAGCCGGCGCGGCATCCACCACCAGGCCGAGCGCCTTCATCACTGTGTCATGGACCGCGGGGCGAACCTCGGCGATCTTGTGGTTTTCGCGCGTGGGATGCACGCGGTTCGTCAGGAGCACTACGAAGAGCTGCCGGTCGGGGTCGATCCAGATGGTCGTCCCTGTAAAACCCGTGTGGCCGTAGCTGTGCGAGGAAAAATAGTGGCCGCTGGAGCCGCCTTCCGTCGGCACCACCCAGCCGAGTGTGCGTGTGTTTTGCGCTAGGGGTTGCGGCGCGGTGAACTCCGCGACGGTTGCGCGCTTCAGGATTCGTTGGTGGGCGTAGACGCCGCCGTTCAGCAACATCTGGCAGAACACGGCCAGGTCCGGAGCCGTGCTGAAGACGCCAGCGTGGCCGGAAACGCCGCCAATTGCAAAGGCGTTCTCGTCGTGCACCTCTCCCTGCAGCATCCGGTGCCGCAATTGGCTGTCGAATTCCGTTGGCGCAATTTCCGGCCAGATCGTTTTCGGCGGATTGTACATCGAACGCTTCATTCGCAGCGGGCCAAATATATTCTCGTTCGCCAGCATATCCAGCGGCTTACCTGTCAGCCGTTGAATAATTTCGGCCATCAAAATAATTCCGAGGTCGGAGTAAACAACTTTTGTTCCGGGCTCGTACTCCAGCGGTTCGACGAAAATTCTGGAAAGCGTTTCCTGCTTGCTGGTGGATGTGCGCCAATACTCCTTGAATGGAGGCAGCCCCGAAGTGTGCGTCATTAGATGGCGCACAGTTACTTTGTGCCGCCACTCCGGCTGCGGCCCCTTCGGCCATTCCGGCAAGTAGCGCTCGATCGGCGCGTCCAGATTCAGCGGAGAAGGGAAGTCACCCTCCACCAGTTTTTCCACCAACGTCGTCGTCACTACTACTTTGGTGAGTGAAGCAATGTCGTACATCGTGTCCGCCGTCACGGTCGGCGATTTCGCTTCGTATTTCTGTTTGCCGAACGAATGCACGCTCAGCTTGCCGCGATATCCCACGGCCAGAGTCGCACCGGGAAACGCCCTGTCGCCGATGGCCTTCTCGATCACGTCGAATGCGGGCTTCAGGAGCGCTTCGCCGCGCACATCCATCGCTTGGAGCGTCATCGGATTCGCGGCCACCTGCATCCCGAATCCCGCCTTGAGGTCGATGCCGGGAATTGTTACCGGCAGGCGGCCGCGAATCGGAATTTCTCCGAACAGCGCGCGGGCGACGGAAATCTGGGCCACGTCTGCGATACCGAATACGGAGAGCCAGGTTTCGGCTTGTGGGAACCGCTCGATCAGGTAAGGACTTCCCAGCCCGACGGAAATGACCGGCTTGCCTGTTTTGTAAATCTGCTGGATCAATGGAAATTGGTCAGCTGGAACATCTACGTCGCCCTTGCGATCACTTACTCGCACGAACAGCGCCAGAATCGCAACGTCATAGGATTCCGGGGGAGGCAGCTTGAGATTTTCCGCCTTGGCAAATTTCGTGTCGGCGCGCAGCGTCATCACCGAATCGAACCGCTTGCGTAGTTCCCGCTCCAGATCTTCACCGGGATACGGTTCTGGATCGGCATACAAACAAACCAGCAGCGCCCTGGCGGGTTTTGTGCCATCCAATGGCAGGCGATGCGGT
>DATHOY010000296.1:0-53666 GCA_035484435.1 Vulcanimicrobiaceae bacterium
CGAATCGCCGGAGCGGGCCGGGCAAGCCCGGCCCCTACAAAGGTTGCACCCTATTTGGATAATCCAAAAGATCGGACAACATGACGGATTGCAAGGAAACCCGCACGCTTTATCTGGCTTCGGGTAACGCGGGGAAACTGAAAGAGTTTCGGGTGCTGGCGGAACGCGCCGGCACGAATTGGCAACTGGAATTGCATCCTGGCTATGCGAACCTGCCGGAGTTTGAAGAAGGGGCGCCGACGTTTGCGGAGAATGCCGCGGGAAAAGCGTTTTATTATTCGCTCCGCGGCGACGGGATTGTGTTTGCCGATGATTCGGGGTTGGTGGTGCCTGCGCTGGGCGGGGCGCCAGGTGTGCTATCGGCGCGGTATGCGGGGCCCGGGGCAAGCAGCGAGCAGAAAATTGCCAAGCTGCTGTTTGAGATGAAGGGGCTGGAGGGTGCCAACCGGAGCGCGTATTTCGTTTGCGTGATTGCGGCGGTTCGGAATGGGCGCGCGGTGGCGGTGGTTTCGGAAAAGGTGGATGGAGAGATTCTGGATTCGCCGCGTGGGTCGGATGGGTTTGGGTACGATCCGGTTTTTTACTTTCCGCCACTGGGAAAAACGTTTGCGGAATTGCGGGCGGAGGAGAAGAGCTTACAGAGCCATCGTGGGAAGGCGTTCCGGCGGTTGCTGGAAGTTTTGCGGTAAGAGAAAAGAAAGATTTCAACACAGAGGGCACAGAGGTTCCACAGAGTTCGCAGAGAAGAGGCGGGGATGGCGGCGAAGAACAAAGTGAAGATCAGCAAAAAGAAAATTGTAAAACACACCAGCGGTAAAAAACCTGCGGTGAAGAAAACCGCGGGCCCCGCGACAGGGACGGAACCAAAGCGCGTGGCCGCGATCCTCGCGGGGCTTGATGCGGCGTACCCGGATGCGACTTGCGAATTGAACTTCTCGAACGCGTTTCAGTTGCTGATTGCCACGATTCTTTCGGCGCAGTGCACTGATGTGCGAGTCAACCAGGTCACCAGCGAGCTTTTCAAGAAATATACGAAGCCGGAAGATTTCGCTTATGCGTCGCCGGCCGAGCTTGAAAAGGAAATCCGGCCAACCGGATTTTTCCGCAACAAGACGAAATCCATCATGGGCGCGAGCAAAGGATTGATTGAAAAATTCGACGGCGAAGTTCCGCGCACTATGGAAGAAATTCTGACCCTGCCCGGGGTAGCGAGAAAAACGGGTAACGTTGTGCTCGGCACCGCCTACGGCATCGCCAGCGGCGTCGTAGTGGACACGCACGTGATCAGGCTTTCGAACCGCCTCGATCTGACCCGCAACGACGACCCCAAGAAAATCGAGCAAGACCTGATGAAAGTGATCCCTGAAAACAAATGGATCAAGTTCTCTCACCAGCTCATCTGGCACGGCCGCCGCGTCTGCGCCGCCCGCAAACCCAAATGCGCCGAGTGCAACCTCGAGCAACTCTGCTATTCAAGAGACAAGACACTTTGATCTGAAAGCAAGCTTCAAGCGGAAGGAGTTCTGTTCGACTACTTCCTGCCGAAAATCAGAGTACTGGCAATCACAATCAAAAACATCAGCAGAATCAAAGAAAGTCCGCAACCAATGAGTTGAAACCGATCCTTGAACCGCCTCCATCCATGGAGCGGAGGTAGATTCCTTCGCGATCCTCCTGAACAGACCACTTCTTCAGTTAGCATCACAATGTTTGGGTAGTCTGGGTCGCCAGCCCATTCCAAGGAGTTTCCAAAGCTTCTAATGTCTTCTGCATGGCTCTCCTGTTCCCTTGCGAGAATTTTTTCTATGAGCTTCTTGGTTCGATTTCGCAATTCTTCAGAAATGGGGGCACCCGGTATGAATTCACTCGCGAGGAGCATTCTTTCAGCGTCGCTCAATGGCACACCCGCATTCAAAGCCTCATTGGAAAGAAGCACCACCATGTGCTCAATCGGATCTTCCTGACGACCAAACGGGCTTTTTCGTATCCAGAACATTTGTTGTTTGGATTGAAATTAGCATGGCGCCTAATACGAGGCAAATTTGGGACTCCGTCCACTCTGAAGAAAGTGTCTGTAAGTGTCGCAGTCCCAAACCAGCTACATCTTTGACTTGGGCGAGGGGCTATGGGATAAGTTGAAAGTAATGACGGCTTCGGCGAAGCCTGGATTCGCTCCCACCAAAGAAACCTATATAGCCGGGTTCACGCTTGTTGCAATCGCGTTGCATGTCGAGCTGAAATACGCGCTGCACTTCCCTGTTCTCACCTACAACTTGCCGTTGTTTGCCGCGCTGCTCGTCGGCGGTGTTCCGATGGTGTGGCAGCTTCTGAAGAAGTTGGTGAAGCGCCAGTTCGGCTCTGACCTGCTCGCCGGCGTTTCCATTATTACCGCCATTCTGTTGCACGAGTATCTGGTGGCTGCGATTGTGATCCTGATGCTTTCCGGCGGTGAAGCGCTCGAAGAGTTTGCCACCGCTCGGGCCTCGTCGGTGCTGGATGCCCTCGCCCGCCGCGTGCCCAGCGTCGCGCACCGCAAAGAAGCCGGCCGCCTGGTGGAAGTCAAACTTTCCGACATTCGCATCGGCGACGAACTCACAATTCTGCCGCACGAAATTTGCCCCGTGGACGGCACCGTTCGCGAAGGCCACGGCGAGATGAACGAAGCCTACCTTACGGGTGAGCCGTATGAAGTTTCCAAGGTCCCCGGATCCCCGGTGATTTCCGGCGCCATCAACGGTGAAGCGCTGCTTGTAATTAAAGCGGAAAAGCTAGCCGAGGATTCGCGCTACGCCCGGATCATGAAGGTGATGCTCGAAACCGAGCAGCAGCGCCCGCAACTGCGCCGGCTGGGCGATCAACTGGGGGCGTGGTACACGCCACTGGCTCTGGGTATAGCGATCGTCGCGGCGCTTTTCAGCGGCAACTCCGAACGTTTCCTTTCCGTCGTGGTCATTGCGACGCCGTGCCCGCTGCTGCTGGCCATTCCAACCGCGATCATCGGCGCAATTTCTCTGGCCGCACGCCGCGCCATCATCATCAAAAATCCCGCCATCCTCGAACAGATCGAAAAGTGCCAGACACTCATCTTCGACAAAACCGGCACGCTCACGTACGGACGGCCGACGATGACGGACCTTCTGTGCGAAGAAGGAGTGTCGCGCGACGATATATTGCAACTCGTCGCCAGCGCCGAACAATATTCCAAGCACCCCCTGGCTGCCGCAATCGTCACCGCTGCCAAGCAGCAAGGTCTCCAACTGTTGGCCGTGGAGGAGATCAGCGAGCGCCCCGGTGAAGGATTGCGCGGCCAGGTTTCGGGCCACAGCGTCTTCGTCACCGGGCGCAGCAAAGTAGATCAGGCCGGCCTCAAACTTCCGCCGCTGGCCAGCGGACTGGAATGCCTCGTGTTTCTTGACGACAAATATGCGGCAGCCATCCGACTGCACGACGCTCCACGAAAAGAGAGCGCTTCGTTCGTCCAGCACTTGAAGCCCAAGCACGGCGTCCTGAAAGTGATGCTGGTTTCCGGCGATCGAGAGTCCGAAGTGAAATATCTGGCCGAAAGCGTGGGCATCACCGAAGTGCGCGCGGGAAAGAGTCCGGAAGAAAAAGTGGCCATCGTAAAGGAAGAAACCGCGAAAGCGCGTACTTTGTTCGTCGGCGACGGGATCAACGATGCACCCGCGCTGATGGCCGCGACGGTCGGCGTGGCATTCGGTTCGCAAAACGACATCACCACGGAAGCCGCCGATGCCGTCGTACTCGAAACCTCGCTCGGCAAAATCGATGAACTGATTCACATCGGCCGGCGCATGCGGCGCATCGCCTTGCAAAGCGCTCTGGGAGGCATGGCCGCCAGCATGATCGGCATGGTGGCCGCCGCTTTTGGATTTTTGCCGCCCATCTGGGGCGCGGTGGGGCAGGAACTGATCGACCTCTTCGCGGTTTTGAACGCCGTGCGCGTGGCGCTGCCAACAGAGGATTTGCAGGATTATTAATACAAATAATGAAGCGTTAACGTTTGTATCGAAATTACGGTTTGCCTGTCGAGGTTGGCGGCGGCACCGGAGGATTCGATTGCTGGCTCGGCGCGCTGTTCAATATCGCGTTGAAATCGGGATGCGTGCCTGGCGTTTGCCCGCTGCCGCCTCTAACGTTGGGATGCCCTGGCGGCATCGCTCCCGGCGTTGTTCCCGCCGGCGGCGCTTCGCCCGGGCCCGGATGCTGCATCCCGCCGCTCATGCCGGTGCTCTTCAGGACCACCCACTCTGCGCCGTGCTTCTCCATCGCGTAGCCGATCTGCATCGCGTTGCCGGCGGAATCGGCGCCCTTGGCGCGAATTTCCACCTGTGCCTGAGCCTGATTGCCGTTGATCGTCGCCTGCGTTACGTTGACGTCCATTTTGCTCATATCGAGCATGTTCAACGCAGCAAGATGCTTGATCACGCCCGCGCGAATCGCTTCCTTCTCATCGCTCCTTGGCTTGCAACCAACCGCGAACAACACCATGGCGCCGAGCAGTACGGCAAGAAATCCCCGTTTCATTCCCATTTCCTTTCGCAGAATGCATTGCCGGAATCCAGCCTGGGCTTAAGCAACATCGTAACGTAACCTCCGGCCGAAGGCGAATGGAGGGCCATCAACTGGAGGGTAAAACTAACCTAAATTATGTTTGCAAACAAAGCGGCGGCCCACACGTGGCCGCCGCTTGGGAAAAATGCGCACAAACGGCGCTCGACGAATTTCTCTACCTCGGATGCTTCCCTTTCCTGGTTATTCCGTTGTGGCGAGCGGCATAGCTGTGGCCGCTGATCGCACCTTCGCGGGCGCGGGCCGCAGCAGCAGCCAGAGCGCAAGCAGGTGGGTCAGGAAAAGCGCCGGTACGTAAAGAATCGGAATCGCATAGGCGGCCCCGAGCTGCCCGGCCACCGACGGCAGGTTCAGACGTACAGCGTTCGCCGTATCCATAATCAGGCCGACCAGGCCGACGAGATTGAACGCCCAGACCAGCGGCCAGAAGAGGAAGCGCAGGCGCACCGTCAGCAGCGCAAGGATCGCAAGCAGCGCGGTGGCGAGGTCCCAGTAAGCCGCAGGTGCGGCGAAGGCGGCCGGCAGGTTCGGCCCGACAAGCCCTGCCAGCAGAGTGACCAGGCCAAAGAAACGGAAGCTGTGAAACGTGGCAATGGCGCGGTGCGCCTCGGCGCGATCCATGGCCCTCAGCCTCGGCCACACGTAAACCCCCAAGCATAGCGCCCAGGCCAGATAGCCCAGCGCCATGTCGATCAGAAAGATTTGCTGCGGTAACATGCTCGACCTCCTTTTGATTCGTACGTCCTGAATTTATAGGATGATATTTGTCATCTTACGTCACAAAAATTTTTACTTGGCTTTTTGCTCCGCAAACGCGCTGATATAAAAGCGCCTGGCCGCGGAAAGCATTTCTTTGCCCGAGGCCCGGTCGCTCATGGCGCGGGCGGTCATCATCACTCCGGCCATCGACGGAAACAGCACCATAAACTGGCGCCTCTTCTCGGCAGGGTCTTTCCCCGGAAGAAACGGCAGCAATCGTTCCCGGTAAGCCTTCATGGCGGCGTTAATCCTGGCGCGGACCGCAGGGCGCTGCCGGGCGATTTCGGCAGCGAGTGTGGCAAGGACGCACCCGGCTCCCGGATTTTCGAGATGTTCCGGGCTGAGATAACGCTCGATGATCGCGCGCAGTTGCTCTCCTCGCGGAGCATTGGCTGCCGCCGCTATCATCCCATCCGCAACGTTTTGAAAACCTCTCGCAATCGCATCCACATAGAGGTCTTCCTTGCTTTCAAAATGACGGTAGAAGCCGCCGTGCGTCAGCCCAACGTCTTTCATCAGCCGGGCGACACCTTCTCCCTCGGAGCCGTGTTCGCGAAACGACCGCGCGGCGGCATCAATGATTTTTTCGTGCGTTTCCGCTTTCTGCTCGACGGGGTATCTCATCGTTTTTAGATTATACTCATAATCTTACAAAAACAAGGAGAAGTTCTCCGCGGCCGGGGCTAGCTTACGTTCCCTTTAGGCAGGGTGGGCCACATCAAATTCGCTCGATCCCGGAAGGTTATTCACGGGACCCTTAAGCGTTGCGGCAATTAGGACGAAGGCTGCAAACTGCTTTAGAATGAATAGAGCAGTTACTGTCGGGGCGTAGCGCAGCCTGGTAGCGCGCCTGCCTTGGGCGCAGGAGGCCCCCGGTTCAAATCCGGGCGCCCCGACCACTAACTTACTGAATTACTTGAGGCTCTTCCTGCGCGGTATTTCTACATTTGGAGTACTGCTACCGAGTTAGACTTCTTCTAGCGAGTCATTGTCGCACGGGGAAAATCAGCTTCTGGAAACATGTCTCTCAATTCTAAACGCACAAAACCACAATCAAATGCCATCAAGTGCTTGTGCCAGCGATGACCCAGCGATTAGCGCAACGTAGTCGTCGCCCTTCACATGTTCCGCAACCATCCACTTCGTGGAGAGCGGTCGTAAACGACCACGTAACCGTCTGTTGGATTGCGATGCTCCTGCAACACAACCCATATTGCGCGGGGCTGTGTTTCAAGGTCATCGGGGTCGGTCCTCACGGGGAATGGTTCGACCAAGCATGACGGATGACCTGCCACCCGTTTTGATCCAGGATTAGCCGGATTATCGGATACTGAAAATCTGCAGATGCCTGTAGCGCGCATTAATCCGTTGACTGGTGGAACACTCGTCGCACGGACGGAAATCTCGTTCTTCTCCGTTCATCGCTCGCACCACATCTTCAGTTGAGATAACTGCGCGGAGCTAAGTGCGGTCTTGGGTAGAGTGCAAGCCCCGGTATAAGTCACCAGATACAAGATTCGGGGGGATTCCTTAATCATGAACAATTCTTCCCAGTCGTGGACTTGTTCATCACGTTCGGAGCAAAGGCGCCAGCCTCTCGTGTCGGCCTCAAACGTATATTTGCCGGCGCTGAACAGTTCAAAGTCGTTGCGCAGTTCGGTGTCGCGTTTATTAATGGCGTGCCGCTTCGAGAAATGACTGGCTGCAATTGCCGCCAAGACAAGCAAAGCCCCTAACGACATGATTGAGGTACTGATTAGATTCCAAGCGATGAGGGCAACTCCCGAGAAAAGCAGAATGAGCTTCCTCCCGAGGGCAAAAGATTCCAAGGGCTTTTGAGACACGACCTCCTTCTCATCTCGCGCATCCAGGAAATCCTCGAACGAGAGTCTGTATTCAACAATCAAGCAGGAACCCCCCATCCGCGGCAAATGACCGGCCAGAAACAACTGTTGAAAGGAATTCGGTTCGCGAACCTAATCGTCGAAGAATTCCAGTTCGCCACTTCCTCACCCATCTAGTGAACGGGCTCATCGCATCGTAATTCCAGTTTTCCCAAGCTGCCAGGTTTTGTGAGTCGTTGATCGCCCAGCTTTCGGGGATTTGGAGTAAAGCCAGCGCGTCAGTTACGGGTACTTCGCGCGTTCCCGTCCGGTCGTCCCACCAGAAGAAGGTAATTTCACCTCGAAGTGCACGTCGCATGAGGCGCGACGAGATGAACGAAATATGTTCTTGCCGGGAACGGTCAGGAAAACACTGGCATACCTCATCCAGGATTTCATACAGTGCGGATTGTTCATGAACACTGATGTCTATGACGTACTCGACCGAATCAAGTTCCAGCATCTGACCCCACATTTGTGAACGCACTAAGTACCTGCTGCCGGTTATAGCAAGAAATGGCCCTCACTTGAGTTCTTCAAATGGCTTAACGCATCATACAGACGAAGATGCGTTGACGTTGACTCGTCAGGGCTTGACGACGTCCATTCCAGGTGCAGATGCCAGGATGATCTGAAGCACAAACGCCAGCACGGCTACCAGGACGCAGTACGCACCCAGCTCCCAATCACCAAAGAATGCGATCAGGCATAGCACAGCATTGGCAAGATAGGCTATCTGGATCGCCATCACTGGATTGAAATTTCTGGACGGCCCCATTCTTGAATTCCGAATCAGAAAATAGCCCCCCAAAGCGAGGATTAGCTCCGGACTAACGGCCCCGAGCCATTCCAGAATGGTCGCTGGCCGGTCTTCCCAAGGGAACCACCGGGAGAGTGTCACGCCTACCATAGAGGCACTTACGACGTAGGCGGTTGTTCTTTCAAGTCTCGAAAACGAGCCCGAGATGACCCACCGAATGGAGGCAGCTGAAGCGAGAACGGCAAGGAAGAATGGGAGGGCTAATCGCCACAATTCCTTGTCCGAGACAGCGTCCACTGGCGACTTACCCCAGGTGAATGGCAAGAACAGGGCCACAATTCCGGTTATTCCCGCAACCGTGAGCAACAGGTGAACAATCGACTGATGTGCGTGTTGTCTCGTTGTCAAAGACATCCAAGCCGGAAATGGAGAATGCGAGCATGCCTTCATAAAAGTTTTCCTTCCGGTCTTCAAGGATGCAAATGCCAACCCTTCGTGAGACGTGTCTTCGGATTCCATCCACTGGGGACAGAAAGGGTCGTCTTCAACTCCGGCAACGCTGTACCTACATTTGAACCGAACGGCGGCGGAAAACACATGCGGCGAATAAAGTTACGGGGCTGAGCGACATCGGCTTCGAACACCTGGTCATCAAACATATCCCCGGCTGCAAATGCATTCGATCCAGAAAAAGCAAAGGCAAACACCGATTCCAGGATTGCATTACCGTAGAAGGCCGCCGAGACGACCCGCGGATGGGCAGGCTGGCGATAGTCGAACCCGAATACCCTTCCGTAAAAGTTCGCGGAACCGAGATAAGCGATTCCATTGTTCAAAGAGATGGAAACCAAGCCGGGTGAGCCATCCGCGGGATCGATGTCGGCGAAACAGGTCAATGTGTCCAACGGCAACTGTCCTGCGAGAACCGGTGCAGCCGGATTTGTTATGTCCGCAATGACGAAACCTCCGTCGGCGGCAGCAAGCAAAGCGAGGTTTCCATCAATGGCCACACCTTCGACAGCGGAGGAAGGCCGGAATTGCGAGAGCGGAGCGGGTGCTGCCGGGTTGGCGATGGAGAAGGTCAGAAGCCCCGCAGTGTCTGCGGCAACGAAGAGCAGCTTTCCACTCGCTTGCATCGTGACGGGAAAGCCAGCGAGGTTGATGGAAGTTGCAACTACGGGAGAGGCGGGGTTGGTCACATTGACCACAACCAAGTGGTTATCCGTGGTTCCGGCGTAGAGCGTATTGCCAACAAGGGCTAGTGAACTGGTGGGGAGTCCGAGCGAGGCCACCTTTGTTGGAGCTGAAGGACTACTGATGTCGAGAACAAGCAGTTCGGTCGAAGTACCCACGAACAAGAAATGACCGCTGATTGCGAGTGAGAAGGGTATTTCGTTGGTGTTGGTCGTCAGGGGAAACGAACCAGTTCTTTGTGGCGGTGTCTGGCTTAGGTCAAAGCTTGTAACGAACCCGCCAACATCTGTGATTTCGGCTGCAAAAAGAGTAGAAGAGACTCCGAGCAGATCGTAGATCACCGCGAGAGCACCACTCCCGGGAAGGGGGGGCTTCGGTATCGGCCCTCCGGGAGCGCTGAGGTCCTGGATCTGAATACCAGACCCGATCAGGTAAGCGTGGTTTCCGACGAAACGCGCGGGGCCCTGAGTACTGTCGCCGTTGTAGAGCAAACTTCGAACTGAGGGATTGGCGGGGACAGAATAATCGACGAAGCGATATTTGCCTTCTGGAAAAGGACCCGTCAGGGCAAGTGGTCCATCCATATCCACAGGTTGGCTCCCCTCAACGGCCCCGAGGAAGAGCGGAAGGCCACTGGAAATATCGTAGACACCTGCTCCAGCAAAGAGGGTATTTCCGTACACGCGAATGGCGGATTCAGTGGGCAGTTGTAGCGGGAGAGGCTGCGCTGAAATTGTTTGGAGCAGAGCCGGAGTGAAGTCATAGGTAGAAAGAAAGACCGGCTGAGATCCATCGCTCTGTTGCTGGCTAAAGAGCAAGAAGATGCGGGTGGACGTGATTTCGATCCCCAGAATGGAGACAGGTACCGCGGGATTCGGCAGCGGGAGGGCGATCTGGGATGGGATTACCGTTCCCGATCGCTCATCGAAAACGAGAGCCGAAACCGGAGACTGCCAGAGAGCTTGACCGGTCGACGTGAACGAGCTGGGAATCCCGATCAGAAGCCCTGGTTGGAAGGAACACACCCACCATCGAGGGACAGTAAAGAACTTCGTGAGAATCGGTTGGCCCTTGGAGGCAGCATAGAAGGCTATATTCGTCGTCGCACTACCCGCCTGTGAAGTAATCTGCGGGGCGGTCACGCGCCAGAGAGAGCCTCCGCCGGCGAAGGTCGGCATCGAATGAAAGTCTAGATCTGGATCCAGACCCTCGACTGCGCCAGTCCAAACTGGATGCGCGGGGTCGGAAGCGTCATAGGCGTCAATCCACTTGTAATTTCCGTCGGTCAAGATGGTCGGCAGGTTGTGAGAAACCACGTAGACTCGGTTGGCGTCAACGGCGAGGTTCTCTGGAATAGTGGTCTGGCCGCCGGAATTGGCTGAAATATCTGGATAATCGACGATTCGATTGACCATGCCCGGGAACCCGCCAACTACGGCGACAGCGTTTGCTGCGCTGCCAGAGCTGATTGGAATTGCCCCGCTATCAGGAATCGTGGTCGGAGCGGAGTAAAGTCCGGTGGAAGTAAGATTTCCGCCGCCCGCCTCGATCGTCCAGGTCGGCGACTGCGTGTTCGGTATTTCAGAAAGCTGGAGCATGCCACCCGTCGGGACCACTGGAGCGGTGGGCTCGATCCGAGCCGGAACCACCGAAAAGACGTAAAAGTCGCACTGTTGAGTTCCGCTGATGCACCCAGTGACCTTGTCCCAAGTGCTTTCCGTTGCGGTGAACACTCCGCTCTGACTAACAGTTCCGAACGCAGCGCTCCAGGTAATAGCCTGAGGCGTTGGATCGCCCATGAACGCGGCCAGCATCTGGGTGGATTCACCGGGAGTTAGAACCTGTCGATTAGCGCGGACCCTCAGACGGGAAAGTCGGTGAAACGGCAGCGAATTGGATTGTTGCGCCGGGTATTCCATTCCAGTTTCCGCTGATACACAACTCTGTTGGATCGAGAGGGATCCGCTGGAAGCTCCCAACGGCACAGGTCCACTGATCGCGGTCCGAGATGTACTGACAATCGTACCCGGTATTGTGGTTCCATTCGGACCTGGATAGAGCGCCGTAAACGTTGCGCCCTCTGCGAAGTTTCCTGATATCTGCACGACTGCCTCGGCATCGGCGGGCTCTGGCAAAAGTCCGGTTATGCCAGGCGCCGGAGGAACGAGGTTTATCTGGGCTACACCTTGCGCACCTGAGTTAGCACTAGATACGGCCCTGATGACGCCAGTGGGCAGAACATTCTCACAGCCAAAAGCGAAAGGAGTGAAGAGGCCGTTTGAGGAGATCTGGCCGACTGCCGCGTAAGAAGAGTCCACACTCCATGTCACTGCAGTGTTAGTTGTGCCGCTGACGGTGGCAGTAAAATGGATACTTTGTGACCCATCAAATACCACGTTAGGACCCTGTGGCGACACGGTTACGGTGATCCCACCGGCTGTCGCGAGGACGGTCAAGACTGCGGCTGCCGACTTAGTAGTGTCCTCCTGACTCACAGCACTGACGGTCAAGGTATTCGGAGGCAGGTTGACGGGAGCGGTGTAGAGTCCGTTTTGGTCAACGAAACCAATACCAGCTTGTCCGCCTATGAAGTTGTTCACGCTCCAGAACACCGCGGAATTGGCGGTGCCGGTGACAGTTGCCGTGAACTGTAAGGTCGCTCCCAACTGAACGGATCCAGAGGACGGCGATATGCTGATTTGGACTTTCTCCGGATTGATAGTGACGGCGGCGGCTCCCGACTTGGAAGTGTCCTGAACACTTTGAGCCTTAATCGTGATACCGGCAGGATTCGGAACCGCAGATGGCGCTGTATATAGCCCAGTGGCAGAGATCGTTCCGACGGTCGCGTTTCCGCCCTGCGCATCGTTTACAAACCAGCTGACAGCAGAGCTAAAGCTGCCTGTGCCCTGCACATTTGCTGCGAACTGCTGCGTAGCTTTTGCAAAGAGGGTCGTGCTGCCCGGCGAGACTGTAACCGAAGTAATTGTGGGTGGTGGCGGTGGAGGTGGCGCTGAACTTCCCCCTCCGCAACCGGAAAGCGCAATCCCCACCAGGGCGAAGTAGACCAACCAGCTGAACACTTTAAACAAAGAACGCAGGCATATTCTCCCCATGGCACCTTCCTCCAAATTACCCTGTGGGCCGCAGATCGCCGCTCGAAAATGAAATCACTGCTGAGGCGCCTGTGATCGTGAGCAAGATCACTTCGGCTCCTTCTCAAGACTAGCCACAATTTGGGAATCGACTCCGCCTTGAACGTGGAGGGTCTGCGACCACTCCTTGTAGCCATCCAACAGGATTCGAATTTGGTGGTCACCAGAGCTTAATTTCAAGTTCGCGGGTGTGTTGCCGGCGAGGGTGCCGTCCGCGTAGACAGCCGCCGATGCAGGTGTGGACTGAATGGCGATGGAGGCGGAAAGCTGTACAGCCGGGGTCACATCTGCCATCGGCGATTGATTCGGAACGGGAACTGGAGTTGCTGCGGCGGCCTCAACAACAACATTCATTGGCGCAAACCTAGCAGCTTCCAGCTTCTGATCTCCGTTGACGTATGCAGTCACCTCAGCACCCTGGGGCACGGTGATGTCTTTCCCGTGCATAAGCAGGAACAGAGGCGCTGCCGGCCAGAACAGGAGTCCGGGTATCACCCGGGACTACAACGTCGTCGTTTACTCCATGGCCGGATACACATCCGATGGCGTTCAATTCACTTGTCAGGGGCTGCCTGCCGGTGCGACTTGTCAATTCGGTTCCACTTCGCTGGTTCTTCCGGCTGGTCAGTCGCTACTCAATTCGCTCACCGTTCAAATCTCCGCCAGCACTCCGCTCGGGGTCTATCCTTTCCAGGTAGTCGCCAGCGACGGCGCCTCATCGGCCCAGTTACCGCTGAAGCTGGCTGTGGCGGATTTTTCGCTCAGCGCATCGCCCGCTTCGCTCAATATTGTACAGGGCAAGTCCGCAGTGTTTACTGTGACCATTCAAGGAACAACCGGCTGGACGGATTTGGTGAACCTTACTTGCACGATTACGCCGCCAGGGGCCAATAACTCAAGCTGCCCGGGCAACGGGTTGACTCCTACCGGCACGGTTCCAATAGCCATTCCAACCTTTAATATGCCAGTCGGCGATTTCACCATTCAATTTAGCGGCTCGGCGGATGGCATCACTCGTCAATCCTCTTCTGTCATTCTGCACGTGCAGAACGCTGCGGCAAATATATCTCCTATGACGGCGACCATTCCGGTAGGTTCCTCAGCCACCTTCAGTGTGTCCGTCACCTCACAGAATGGACTGACGGATCAATTCACCTTCAGTTGCCCCGGCCTGCCTGCGGGTCTTTCGTGTGCGTTCAGCCCGCCTGGCGGGACCTTGCCGGCGAACGGCACACTCAGCAGCACTCTTACCATTGCAGTGAATGCCAAGCCCGCGCTTGCGGTGCCCAAACAGACTTTCCCGAGGTCGTTTCCATTGGGATATTTAGTGGAAGTATTTGCGTTGTACGCCATCCTCTGGCTTCTGCTCGAGTTCCGCCAGCGAGCCGCTAGGGCAGCCGTTTTGCCGGTATATAGAATCGCCTTCGGACTCCTGCTCGTTCTCGGGGTTCTTGGAGCCGTGTCCTGCGGCGGGGGAGGGAGTTCGACAGGGCCACCGCCACCTCCTGCTCCGACGGTTACGCTCTCCGCGAGCCCCGCTACTATCACGGCGGGAAACTCAGCTACGCTAACCTGGAGCTCCCTCAACGCAACCCAGCTCGCGATCGCACCGGGCGTCGGTTCAGTTCCAACCCAGGGCTCCACCGTGGTCAGTCCAAACAGCACCACCACGTACACCATAACCGCGACTGGTGGCGGAGGTACCGCAACAGCCAGCACAGGCGTCACCGTCAATGCTGCGCCAGCCGTTGTGAGCGTCGCTGTGCAAGCATCGTCTCCGAGCATCACCGCGACCACAGGCAACATCACCATTACCATCCAGTGAGCCGTTGTCGCCGACAATTGCTGGATCGCTATGCCAGTTCGTCGGGTCGGAGCGCATCAAGGGTGCGCCACCCGGCTTGATTTCAAATTGTCGCAATCGCGCATTTACAAAACTTCCGCCGCATGCAATTGCTTTTGCATGCCCGCCCAGCTTTGCCGCGTTGATTCTTCCGATGTCCCGCCACCGTGCCAGTGCGTTTCGAGGCTTGCAGCGAGGCGATAGCCATCTTCGCGCAGGGAGCGGAATTGCCCCACCCAATCGATGACGCCGCTGCCCATGGCCGCCCATTCGTAGCCGCCGTCGGGCTTGCGAGTCACATCCTTGCAGTGGCAGTGCCCGATGCGGCCCTTCGGCAACAGGTGGTAGCCGTCGGGAAACGGAGTTTCACCGGCGGCGGCCGCGTTTCCCGGATCCCAGTTAAGCATTAGATTCGGATCCGGAATCGCCGCAAGCACCTGGGCCGCCTCCGCCGCGGTTGCCGTGTTGCAGGTCATTTCGTTTTCCAGTACCAACTTGATTCCGGATTTCGCCGCTAGCGTCGCGGCATCGCGCAATTTTTCGTTGATCGCTTTGCGATACGGCGCTTGATCTTCCACGCGCCAGAAATCGAAGCAGCGTACGCGGTCGGTCTGAAACTGGCGAGCCAGCTCGATCCCGCGGCGCAGCACATCCTCCTGCTGGGCAAAGCCGAAGCCCGCGTGAAACTTGTCGCTCTTAGGGCTGAATTTAGAGGGTGGCGCCCCTGGCCAATCCACTTTGAAGAGCGGGCTGGCAATATCGGCAACGCGCAGTTGGTATTTTGCCAAGATGCGTTGCGCTTCGGCGATTTCCTTCGCGTCCAGATCGAGAATGTTTTTATTCCACATTCCGCGCAACTCGATCCACGCCATTCCAAATTCCCGCGCGACGACTTCGCATACGCGGCCAAAATCCTGGCTGATTTCGTCATTGATTACCGAGAGACGGAATGGCGATGCGATCGGGAAACCCGCGCCAAACGCAGCCCTCGAAGCCAGTAGCGGTAACGCCAGGCACGCACCGCCGGAAGCTTTCAGAAATTCACTGCGAGAGAATCGCGTGGCCATGGGAATAAACTCCTACTCCAGCCTGAGTTGCCAGTTTACGTAGAGAAGATGCCTCGCATATAAGCAAAGCTGGTGATAACGCCAGGCATTGGATCGTTGGGATGAATCTCATACTCCAGGTCGACGAAGCCCTCGTATTTCATAGCAATAAGAGCTTCAAATATCCTTCGCACCGGGATGCTGCCGTCCCCCACAGCGACCTGACTCTCTTTGTCCTGGAAGTTCGTGAGGTCCTTGATGTGTACGTTAAATAGCCGCGGGCCGGCTTCCTGGATGGCCTGAACGACGTCTGTGCCGGCGCGAACCGTGTGCCCGACATCGATGCAGCAGCCAATGCGCGGGTCCATATCCTTCGCCGCTTTCAAAATAGTGACTGGGGAAGGCCACAGTTGGTCTTCCGGGCCGTGATTGTGGATGGCGATACGCATGTCGTATTCCTTCGCGAATTTCGCGATGCGCGGAAGAGTTTGCACGGTGGGGTCGCCAGCGACGATAACGGGAATCCCCGCACGCTTGCTGTATTCGAACTTGCCGCGTATGTCCGCATCTTCGTCCTTTGCGAAATAGATGACTCCGGCGGCGTGAAGTTTGATGCCCGCTGCAGCGTAGTCGGCGAGAGCAAGGGCCTCTCCCAGAGGATCCGCGGGTAGATGATCCTTGACGTCCTTGGCGTTCAGCGCGAACACATTGAGCTGCTTCATGAAGCCGATCAGTTGCGCGCGACTGAAGTTTCGAAACGTGTAGCTGGCCAGGCCCAAACGAACCGGGAATGATACCTCGGCGGGCGGCTGTTGCAGCCCTAGCGCGAAGCCGTCTTTCATAGAAACAAACGCGGCCGCAGCACATGCACCGGAGCAAACGAACTCGCGGCGGGAAAAGGTGTTTCTTATAGGGGCCCAATCATTCAGATTTTGGCGGGCAGATTGTAACTGGGATGGCTTAGACATGCGGCGCCCAGCCCTTCTCGTATTCGCGCCCCCACATCTTCAGGGCTTCCGGATCGTTCTGAATGCGCCCGTCTTTCGGATCGAGATGCAGCTCCCGGTTGACCTCCCACGCGATATTGGACAGCTGCAGCATCGTAACGGCGATGTTCCCGGCGGAGACAGGCGCGTTCAACTTCTCCCCTCTGAGGATTCCCGCGATGAAGTTCGCAAAGTGCGCATCCGTCATGGAATCGCGGCCCACGAGGTCAGAAGATGATGTCGCACCGCCGACCTTGAATTCTCCCGTCTTTTTCCCCTTGAGGTCGTAAATCTCGTAACCATCGCGATCCACAACGACCGTACCGTTCGTTCCCATAATTGCAGAGCCGCGATCGCGTCCATAATACTTCATTCCCTGACAGCTCTTGCCTTCCCAAGTCAGCATCTTGTCTTCGTACTCAAAGCTCGTCACCAGGGTGTCATAAAACTGCCAATCGTCCTTGAATTGGTACCTGCCGCCCGATGAAGTGACCCGCTTCGGATAGTCGACGCCCAGCGCCCAGCGGCATACATCCACCTCGTGCGTGCCATTATTCAGCGCTTCGCCGGTGCCATAGTTTCTGAACCAGTGCCAGTTATACGGATGCACATTGTCCGTGTAAGCGCGGCGCGGCGCCGGTCCTTGCCATAGCCCCCAGTCAAGCTGCGACGGCACGGGAACTTCCTTGCCCGTGCCAATCGACTTCCTGACATTGCTGTACCAGGCTTTCGCGAGGTAAGACCTGCCAATCATGCCGCCGTGAATCTTTTCGACGATCTCTATGGTGTGCGGCGAAGAGCGCTGCTGATTACCCATCTGCACAAGCTTTCCATACTTCTCTTGCGCCTGGACCAGCATCTCCCCTTCAGCGGGATTGTGGCTGCACGGTTTTTCCACATAGACGTGCTTGCCGGCTTGCAATCCGGCAATGGCCATCGGTGTATGCCAATGGTCCGGCGTGGCTATAGTGATTGCGTCCACGTCCTTCTGCTCGAGGATCCTGCGAAAGTCTTTCTCCTCCGCCGCGGCTTCGCCCATCTCCTTTTGCACGCTGTCGGCGAATTTCCGCAGAATATTGTCGTCCACATCGCAGACGTGCGAAATTCGCGCAGCGTTCCTGTTGGCCTTGAGCGAGGACAGATGAGCATAGCCGCGCCCATTCAGCCCGATAACCGCAAAATTAAGCCGACCATTGGCGCCGGGAATCCGGCCATAACTCCTTGCCGTAGGCCCCACCGCCAGCCCAGCCGCGCCCACTGTCAACGTCTCGAGAAACTTACGTCGTGTGACCATCTTTATTCCTCATAACGGGCACCCATTTCGGTTCCGTTGCCAGCTGACAGGATAGCTCGCGATCAGCGGGCGATTCCAGCCTTTGTCAACGTCCGCCCATGTCCGTCTTTCCTGACGAGTGCTTCGAAACTATTATCGCCCTCAAACTAATCGGCCACTTTACCAACGCGCCGGGTGGGGCCAATTCTTTGTTCTGATTCGCCTGAGATTGCGGCCGAACTGATTCCGTTCATCGGCATGATGCTGGTATTGTTGCTGAAGTATAAGACACGTGCCAGCGGTGCCCATCATGCTGCGCATCTGCTGAGGCGGCTCTGTGACGATCCTCAAAGAAAACAGGCTTTTCCCTTCCGAACCCCACACACGCGCCGTCGCCAGGCGGCTGTACGCCAATGTCCGGGACTTGCCGATCATCAGCCCGCACGGCCACGCTGACCCCTGCTGGTTCGCCGAGGACAGGCACTTTTCGGATCCGGCGCAATTGTTCGTGGTTCCTGACCACTACATCTTTCGCATGCTCTAGCTTGCCTACGGGTTGGCCCGAAAGGCTTACAGGCTTTAGCAGCGGTAGGAGCTTTGCCATTAGGGATATTTGTAGGATATAAAACGCTCGCGGATAGTCCACACTGGAAGACGGGCTTCTCTCGATGAAAAGCTTCGGCAGTTACTCCTCCGCGCACTCAACAAGATCGGACGGGCCGCCTGATACTTCGGGAAGTTCCCCTCTTTCTCCAAACTCTGCAGGCCCGCCCCTAACCAGGGTGCGCTGGACCATTTGCGCCATGCTTTTCTTCGCAACCTCGATCAACTATGTGGATCGTCAGGTGCTCGGTCTTCTGGCACCCACTCTTCAGCATTCCATTGGTTGGACGGAAGCACAATACGGATACATCGTCGGGGCGTTTCAACTTGCTTACGCGATTGGTCTGGTGGCGGCTGGTCGCATGGTCGATCGGATCGGTAGCCGCATCGGCTTTGTCCTCATCATGGGCTTCTGGAGTTTGGCCTCCATGGGGCACGCGTTGGCGGCCTCCGCACTGGGTTTTGGTATCGCCCGTTTTTTTCTTGGGCTTGGTGAGGCCGGTAGCTTTCCTGCGGCCATCAAGACGACGGCGGAATGGTTTCCACAACGAGAGCGCTCCATGGCCACGGGAATCTTCAATTCGGGAGCGAACATCGGCGCGATTTTGGCCCCGGCTCTTATTCCCTGGATTACCCTGCGATTCGGCTGGCGTGCCGCTTTTGTGGCCACCGGCATCCTTGGCGCGATCTGGATCGCCTGGTGGCTAACCAAATATCACGATCCCAAGGATCACCCTCAAGTAAGCCCGGCAGAACTCCTGTACATTCAGGAAAATTCCGCAGAACCGGTAGAGCAAATTCCATGGCAGAAGCTCTTGGCTTACAAGCAGACATGGGCGTACTCCATCGCAAAATTTCTTACCGATCCCATCTGGTATTTTTATCTCTACTGGCTGCCGAAGTTTTTCGACGAGCGGTACCATCTAGGACTCGGCCATATCGGTCTTCCGCTCATCATCGTTTACAACTTCTCGGCGATTGGGAGTATCGGCGGCGGGTGGATGTCCACGGCTTTCCACAGAGCCGGAATGCCGATGGCCAAAGCCCGTCTCTCCACGATGCTCGTCTGCGCTTGCTTGATCTTGCCGATTCTACTCTCAGGCAGGGTCTCTTCGATTTGGTCTGCGGTGGCGATTCTGAGCCTCGCCACCGCGGCCCATCAGGGATGGTCCGCGAATCTATTCACGACAGCCTCGGATATGTTCCCGCGCAGTTCTGTCGGCGCTGTCGTCGGGGTTGGTGGCATGGCCGGTTCGGCAGGGGCTGTCTTATTCTCATTGATTACAGGGTGGGTGCTGCAGTCCTATCACAGCTACACTCCCTTGTTCTCGATTGCGGCGGCTTCTTATCTTCTTGGGCTTCTTTTCCTACGCCTTATCGCACCGGGTTTGCAACGAGTGGACGTCGAAGTGAGCCCAGGAGCTAATTGACGAGTGGGGCTCAACAAACAATACGCAGCCATCATCCGCTTTGCGTTTGTTTTAGCAAATTATCCGGTTCCACAGCTTGGTGTTCGGAATCGGCACTCGTCCGGATAACCGACTTGGCGGGTGCCAGATAATAAGTTTTGCAGTATTCTGTCCGTCGAAGCAAACAACATTGGTCGGAGGCGGCGTGAATAATTCGAGGACAACCGGGGGCCGAGCGTGACAACACGGCGAGAGGTTTTGAGGTATGCGGGGCTAGGAGCGGGTGCGGCAGCCGCATCCGCGTTAGGACTGACGCTAAACGCCGAAGCCGAGGTGTATGAGGCTCAGGCGCCAACGAGGCCCGCGCAGACGGAAATAACCGACGGGAGCGGCAAGCGCCTGGCAGCGGGTGCGGAGATTGCGTGGATGAAGGCAGCAAAAAAGGCCGCGCCGGCGGACGTGACGGTGGACCCGACAAAGCCGGCGCAGACGATCTTGGGATTTGGCGCGGCGTTTACCGATGCTGCGTGCTTCACGCTCTCACGCCTCAGCGATAACGATCGCGCGAACCTGCTGCACACCATGTTCGGGCAGGATCAGCATGCCCTGAGCATGGGACGCATTTCGATTGGGGCGAGCGATTACAGCACCGCGGCATATAGCTACGACGATGGCGCTGCCGATCCTGAATTGAAGCGCTTCAGCATCGACCACGACCGCGATTACATTTTGCCTACCATGCGCGCCGCTCTCGGCGCGAATCCGGATCTGTTTTTGTTCGGTTCGCCGTGGAGTCCTCCGGGATGGATGAAGTACAGCAACTCGATGTTGGGCGGAAACATCAGGCCGGAACACATTCCGACATATGCGCGCTACCTTCAGAAATTCGTGGAAGCCTATGCTGCGGCGGGCGTGAAACTGAGCGCCCTAACCCCGCAAAACGAGATCGATGCGGACCAGGGCGGCCGAATGCCCGCGTGTGCCTGGCCGCAAGAGGACGAGGAGCGCCTTGTGGTGGCACTTGGCCCCTTGCTCGAAGCAAGCGGCACGAAAATCTGGATGCTCGACCACAATTACACCTTGTGGGGCCGCGTGCTGGATCAACTCTCTAATCCCCGCTTCAAGAAATGGGTGAACACCGTGGCCTGGCACGGGTATCTGGGAAGCCCGGAAATGATGCGCAACGTGAAGGAGAGATTTCCGGACGTGGAAATGCACTGGACCGAAGGCGGAGACGACTACAAGTTCCCTGACTATTGGACCAGTTGGTGCAAGTGGGGCGCGACTTTTAGCGGGATTCTGGCAAACGGGCCACAGAGCATCACAACATGGAATCTGGCTCTGGATGAGCGCGGGCGGCCCAACATCGGTCCTTTCGATTGCGGGGGACTGGTGCAGATTCATTCCGTGACAAAAGAAATCAAACAGTCGGGCTTGTATTGGGCGTTGGTGCAACATGCCCGGGCAATTCGCCGCGGAGCTGTGATTCTCCCTTCGCACGACGCGAACGGCGACGCACCGGCAGTGAGCGGAGTACTGGTCGTTCCGCCTGGACCATTAGTCGATGGGACGGGGATCCCATATAGCGCGGCGACTTCGCGTGTGTTTCACACCGCGGCGAAAAATCCGGACGGTTCGTTGGTGCTGATTCTGACGAATCCTGGAGATGCGAGGGAGGTTACGGTCGCATGTAGCGGGCAGACTTGTAAAGTAGCGCTGACCGCAGATTCGATCACCACGCTGCGTTGGAGTTGAATTTGATCTGACCGCCGCGCCACTCGTCCTTCCGAACCAGCAGATAGGGGACTCTGCGTGGATCGTCAAGACCGCTTCGCGCAAGCCAATCAGGGTTTTTCCATTTCGAGGCTTTCGCGCTTCTTTAACCGATTTGCCTCAATAAGCTTTTGAAAGGCCGCGAGTGCCTGCTGCGCTTCTTGCGTACGTCCCGCGCGCCGGTAAGCTTGGCTCAATTGAAAATAGGTGGCGTCGTGGTCCGGAGCAAGCTTTCTGGCGGTCTCCAGACTCTCAATGGCCCCGGCGGTGTCGCTCTGCTGCAAGAGTGCCCGGCCGAGTTCGAAATAGGCTGATTCGTAGCCGGGTAAGGCTTTGATCACGTCGCGGAAGAGAGGTACAGCGTCCTCGGGATGACCTTGGGCCAACAGGGCGTACCCAAGATGATAGGTCGCGAGGGGGTCGGCCGGCCGAAGTTGAAGTTCGGCGCGAAATTCCTGTTCTGCGGGCTCGAACGCGCTTTGGAGAAGGTAAACGAGACCCTGGTAATAGTGCGCCTCCGGAAGTTGAGGATCGAGTTGTAACGCAGTTTTCAGTTCAGTGAGCGCCGGGGTGTAGTCCTTCTGCTGGGCATGGGCCTGTCCGAGCAGCAAGTGAACGCTGGGATTGCCGGCGTTTTGTTGAAGAAGACGGCGGAACATTTCCATGGCCAGCTCGGGCTGACGAGTGCGCACAAGAGCGGTGCCCCAAGCGAAGAGCAGGCCCGGATCGTCGGGCGGAGCTTTGAGAAAAGGGCGGAGGACTTCCGCGGTCTTGGAGAAATTTTCCCCGACGAAATAGCTGATTCCGAGAAGCTGACGGACAAGATGATCATCGGGATGAGCCGCCAGCTGCCGCTCCAGTGGAGGAACAGCTTCAGAATAAAGCTCGGCGCGATAGGCGGCAAGACCCCAATTGCGGTCCAGACCGGGAAGGGTGGGATTCCAAGCGGCAGCCTGCTTAAAGAGTTCGGCGGCATCCGCGAAATTCGAATCCTTGGCGCGCATGACGCCGAGATCGTTATAGGAGCTGCCGAGGATTTCTGAAGCGAACGCGCGGTATTCTTTCGCGGCCTTGGATTCCGTGGCTGGTTGTGCAGCGGGCGGGCGCTGTGGAGAGGGATTTTCCTGGACACCGCCCCGCACCATCGCTTCGGCTGATTTCTGCTGGTCGCTGGCGCCGGATTCGATAAGCCCGGCGATGCGGTCGGAAGTGTGGCTGTCGCCGTCGGAGGGGGCGGGGGGCTCGTCGAAAATGTGCTGGGCGTCATAGCGAAATTTCGCTTCGCGATAGCGCTGGGAATTGGCGAGCGCTTTTTGGGCGTCGTCGAGGCGGCCGAGACGGCGCAAATCCTGGCCAAGCAGGTAATAGGCGCGACTCACGTCGCGTGGAACTTCCCCGGGGTCGGGGACTAGATGGATGTATTGTTCCAGGGCTTCGACGGCCTGTGGGAGACGCTTTGTTGCACTATAGATTTCGCCAAGATAGAGATAAGCGAAGGATTCGAAGGGACGCAGCTTGCTGGCGTGGAGGAGAGCGGCTTCGGCAGCAGGAAAATCGCGCAGCGCGACAGCGGAGATACCAAGGAGCAAGAGCGCGTTGTAATCGTCGGGATGAAGCTTCAGCTCGCGTTCGAATTCGAGGCGTGCCTGCGGATAGGCCTCTTCCCCCCGGAATTCGAGCATGGAGTAGCCGAGCAGTTCGTGGGCGCGAGGATATTTTGGGTCGAGCTGAACGGCTTTGCGGAATTCGGTAGCGGCGGATTCAGGGAAATGACATATGGAATACGCCCGACCGATGAGAACATGCAACGCGGCCGAATCTTCCAGGGTGCCCTGAATGTGTTGAAACCACTGTTGGGCGTCCGTGAGGCGCTTGGCTTTCAGGTAGGCAAGACCGAGAAAGTAGGAGGTTTCGAAGTCACTGTTCAGAGCGATGGACGCCTGGAGAGCGTGAATGGCCGCGGGAAAATCGCCGCGGTAGAGCTCGATGCGGCCGAGGACGTCCTGGGCGCGAGCGTGGCGCGGATTCGCGGCGACGACGGTCTGGGCAAGCTGGCGAGCTTTCTCGAGGTCGCCGGCGCGAAACCAGGCGATGGCAGCTTCGACGGCGATATCCGGATCGCTGGGAGCGAATTTAAGAGCCTGATCCAATTCGCGAGTGGCTTCGTCAAAACGGGATTCGGAGACAGAAATATTGGCTACCTGGCGGAGGCCGAGAGCGATGGCCTGGTGGTACTGGCGTTCGGCTTCGGGGAGGTCACCGGAGGCAAGAGCGGATTTGGCGGATTCGAAATTACGCCTAAGGAGAACGGCGGGATCGTCAGCGGGACGAGTTGTTACCGCGCCAAGCACGGAAAAAAAGATGAGGAGCATGGGCTTCGAACAAAACCACAGCGACGGAAAGCGGGGCAAAAATAAATTGGGCCGCGGAAAGGCGCGGCAAGCAAATCGCGGGCGAGAAGAGTTGCTTTGAGCGAGGGGGGAAGCGGAATGGAGATTAGCGGACACCGTTGGTTGCTCCACCCGCGGGCGGCGGGAGAGGTATGGTGTTGCGGATGCCCGAGCCTTCCACAATCGTATAGATGGCGTCGGCAGCGACGTTTTCCAACGTTTCAACCTTGCCGCTGGGCCAGCGAATCTCGACGGATTCCATTTTCTTGGCGGCGCCGAGGCCAAAGTGAAGGCGAATGTCGTTCTGCGAGAGATAGCTCGCCCCGCCGCGAACTTCGCTGAATTGCTTTACGCCAGCGGAGCGAATGGTTACGCGTGCGCCGATGGCGGCGCGATTGCTTTTTGTGCCGATGAGCTTGAAGAGGACGCGGTGATAACCGTCGGCGTTCATGTTTTTCAAGAGAGAGGGCGGCTCGTTGACGTTTAGCAGAAGGACATCGATGTTGCCGGTGTTAAAGACGTCGCCAAACGCAGCGCCGCGGCGGGAGTGAAGAGGAAGCGCGGCGAGGCCGGACTCCTTGGAGACTTCGTCGAAGGTGCCGTCGCGATTGTTGCGATGGAGCAAGAGCGGCTCGCGATAGCGGGGGCCGGTATCCAGAGTGTCAATCTGCGGGTAGACGTGGCCGTTGGCGACGAGAATATCGAGCCAAGTGTCGTTGTCCATGTCGAAAAAAGCCGTGCCCCAACCGACATAAGGATAGCTGGGCGGGCCGACACCAGAGGTCCAACTCACGTCGTCGAAACCTTGCTGCCCCATATTGCGATAGAGCGAGTTGGGCTGTTCCTCAAAGTGCGTGACGAAAAAGCTGAGGCGGCCGCTGTGGTCGTAGTCGCCCCAATCGACGCCCATGTTGCCGAGCTCCGTGCCTTCGCCGCTGAGGGCCACACCGGTGAGCATGCCCATGTCCGTGAACGTGCCGTTGTGATTGTTGTGGTAGAGATAGTTGGGGACGGAATCGTTGGCGACGAGTAGATCGGGCCAGCCGTCGTCGTCATAGTCCACCCACATGACGCCGAGGCCATAGTAACCGATGTCATCGTGGACGCCGGCTTTGACTGAGACTTCTTCGAAAGTGCCGTCACCACGATTGTGATACAGAAAGTCGCTTTCGCCCTCGAGACCCCAGGGGCCGCACTGCACGAGAATGCCTTTGAAACGGCAGAACTTATTGCTGCCGAATTGGGGGAGATTGTTCATATCCAGGTGGGAGTAGCGGGAGACGTATAGATCGACGAAGCCGTCGCGGTCGTAGTCGCCCCAGGCGGCGCCGGTCATGAAGCCACTGCCGGCAACGCCGGCTTTTTCGGTGACATCCTCGAACTTGCAGTTGCCGAGGCTGTGATAGAGCGCACTACCGCCGAAGCCTGTGACGAAGAGGTCAAGTTTGCCGTCGTTGTCGTAGTCGGCGACGGCAACACCCATGCCCCAGCCGCGGCGGGTGAGGCCAGCCTCCCTGGTGATGTCCCTGAAGGTGCCGTCGGGTTCCTGGTGGTAAAGAGTGACGAGAGGGTCGCCACCTGCACGGTAGCGCTCGACGGTGGACCCGTTAACGAGGACGACGTCAAGGCGGCCATCATCGTCGCAATCGAAAAGTCCAACGCCTCCGCTGGTGGAGTCAATAACGTAGCGGGCTTCGGGGGCAGCGATGTGGGAAGCGGTGAGGCCGACGTCCTTGGCGACGTCTTTGAATGTAGGAATGGGCGGCAGGCCGCTGCGGTCTTTCTTCTCTTGCGGAGTGTGCTTCGCCGGAGGCGGGACAGGCACCGGAACACTTTGAGGTCCTTGCGTTTGCGCGAATAGTGGGGGACCGAAGAGCGGGGAGAGAACCAGCAAGGAAATGAAAAGAACAACCGAGCGATGCCGATTCACTGTCATAGGCCCCATTATACTGAAAAGGATTTGAGCATTCGTGAGACAAAGAAGCAGGAGCCGACGAATTTAGAAAAGCAAGTCCCGCCAAGCCCCTCGACGGGCCTGGCGGGACGCTGGAGGAACAGGTTGTCCCTGTGCGATCAGAAGGTGAACCTTAATGAGTACTGAATTTGCCGGTCTCGCTGATTGTCGGCGTTTACCTGGCCTACAACCGCATTGGGGGTGGAGTTGGCAATGGAAACGGCGTTTGCAAGGGACGTTGTCGGAGCTCCTGTCTTGTCCAGAAACGCCGGGCTTCCGGCAGTGTTCACCGCACTGAAGCCAATATTCACGTAGCCGTTGGTGTTCCCGTTGTTGGGGTTGTTATATTGCGGGTGGTTGAACAAGTTAAAGAAGTCCATGCGAAATTGCATTTTTACCCGCTCGGTGATCGAGAAATTCTTCGCCACGGAGAAGTCCGCCCTGGATACTCCCGGCCCGAAGCAATCGCCGGCGGGGGTGGTCCCAATGGTTCCCAACTGGAAGCCGTTCAAGGTATAGCGGTTGGGGTTGATCCACTGGAAGTTCTTGAAGTTGGAGTTGCGGCAGGACTGGCCGGCTACAATGTTCGGCCGGTATGCCCCATTTCCCAAGCCGATGCCGGAAAGGTCATTTACCCCCGACCCAGCGGCACTGAAGCTATTAATGACCGGCGTATAGGGAGTACCGCTGGAGACGTTGACAATCGTGCTGAGTTGCCAATCTCCCAAACTGTATCGGACCATCTTATTCATGTCGTTCAAGGCAGGGGTATTGTAGATCACGTTGGCTCCGAAAATATGCGGCCGGTCAATGGTCGCCAGTCCACGCATAGCGCCCAGATTGAAGGGATCCAAAAGGAGGTTGCCATTTCCATTGTTGGACCTGAGCGCCACATCGGAGATGGTTTTGGAGTAAGTGTAAACCGCGGCGATAGTCAGATCGTGCCGGAGGCGTGAGTTGAACGCTGCCTGCAGCGAATCGTAAGAGGCGCTACCATGATAGCCATAAACCGCGATATTCCCTGAATTAATCGCATTATACGGCTTAAGCGAATTCAAGTTGCCATTTGACTCAGCAAAGGCGAGCCGATCCGCTGGGTTAACGGCGTTCGCGTCGTACTTGCTTTGAGCGTTTTTCGTGCGGCTGGCGACGTAGCCCACTTCCAACCGGGTATCCTTCAAGAACTCATGTTGCGCGCTGACATTCCACTGCAAGGTATAAGGCTGCCGGGCAGTCAGTTCCGTACCCACCGATGCATTTCCCAGTCCTACGCCATAGCAGCCAATTACATTCCCACTTGTTGGATCCGCGAAATTGGCGCAGGCGGGAAGCTGGTTGGTATTGTCGAGGAACCGGCCATTACCGTTATTTGATTTAAAGTTGCCAACAAACGGAGGATTCGCGCCGCCAAGGCCGTCCGTTAAGCTGATATCGTCGCGGTTGTAGAATTGCCCGAACCCTGCCCGGAGCGACCACTTCCCCGATCCAGTAGGATCCCAAGCGACACCCAACCGGGGCGCAAATCCACGGTTATAGTTGTTCCGAAGAGCCCTGTTGGGGCCCGGCAACCCACCCGTTCCCGGAGGGCACGGATTCGCCAGCAGGCCGGCGGAGTAGAACAGGCCGTTGCAAGTCGCGTTGCCGAGGGACGGAACGAATGCCGCCTGATTGAATACCGTGTACTTATCATTCGCGGCATAAGGATTGGGCAGATAGGAATAGCGCATGCCCATGTTGAACGTTATGCGGTTGGTGAATTTAAAGTCATCGTGGACATACCACTCCAGGTTTTCCCAGCGCCCCTGGTTAGAGAAGAAATTGCCCTGCTCACCCCACCCGAACGCCATGCCTGCCAGAAACAAATCCGACGTGCCATACCCAGTCTGATTAGCGGGAAGGCCCTGACAAAATACGGGTTGCTTGCTGTCAGTGCCTTTGCAGCCGTCGAAACCGACAGCCCCATTGAGTACCCCGTTTTCCGTGTCAAACAGGTCCTGGTTTTTCTCGTTCCGGCTATAGAGGACGCCCGCCCTCAGCGTGTGACGCCCGATGGCCTTCGAAAAGTCATCTTGGAAGGTGTAGAGATTTTGAGCGTTGGCCCACGGCCCAAAGTTCCAGACGGTGGGAAGGTTTCCGGCGTTGATCCACGTAGCAGGCCCATTGGCGGGAGTGAATCCCTTGTTCGCCGCGGGCATGAATTGTGGAAAGAGGCTGGAGAGCGCCGTTGCCGCGCCTTGATTCGTCGGCGTAATATTAATGCGGTTGTCCGAGAAGGAGAATTGGAAATCGTTGACCGCGGTGGAGCCGATAGTCTTGCTCAAGCGGGCCACGGCGATGCGGCTGGGCTGGCTCCAGACTTCCGACAGGAGAGACGTGCCGGAATCAGCGCCCCACCCGGAACTTCCCGTGGCGGGCGGGCCAAAGGTGTTGTTGTCCTGGACGTATCGCAACATCAACTTCAAACTCGGCGTGAGATTGACGTCTCCTTTGATACTCTCTTCGCGGAAGTTGTTGGCCTGATTGAAGGACTTCGAGAAGTTGTTGCCGCAGCCATAGTCGGGCGCCCCCCGGGGAAGCGTGGGTAGAAGATACGTATTCAGAACGCCCACTCCAGCAGGACTCATGCGGGAAGAGGGGATGACGTCTATGAAACCCGCCCCTGTGGCGGCAGTATTATTGGGGCTGGCGGTAAAGGCACCGCCCACACCATTTCCCGGGTCCGTGAGTCCCGCCTTGGGCAGGCAGCCGACCGTGTTCGCCGAATTAAAGGCGGTGTCGTTGGCTTGATCAGAAAAGTCGCCGGTCCTCTCCAGGGGCGTGGGCACACGCCCGGTGTTTACTCTTCCCGTAATCTGGCGATTCCATTCCTGGGACCAGAAGAAAAAGATTTTATCCTTCTTGATCGGCCCACCAACGGTGTATCCAAAGTCGTTGCGGCGAAGCTTGGGTGTCGGGGCGCCCGGATTGTTGGCCTTAAGATTGGTGTTGTTGGCGTTCAGGACGTCATTGCGCCCGAAATAATAGGCGCTGCCGTGAAATTGGTTGGTACCGCTCTTCGTGACGAGGGTGACCTGGCCTCCGGAATTTCCGCCGTATTGGGCTCCATAGCTGTTCCGCTCGACCTTGAACTCCTCAATGGAATCGATGGAAGGGTAAACAAGAAGCGTACGGCCCGAACCGACGTCAACGTTATTGGCGCCATCCACAAGGAAGGTGTTGGCATTCGAGGCGCCACCGCTGATGGAGAGGTCCGCGCCGCCGTTAAGGCCTTTCTGATTGTATTGAAAACCACTGTCCACTGACACGCCGGGCACCATCAGCAGCAATTGCGCGTAACTGCGGCCATTGAGCGGCAATTCGGTAATCTGCTTACCATAAATCGTGCCGCTCAAATCAGCATTGGTCAGTTCCACCTGCGTCGTGCTGGCGACCACTTCGATCGTTTCGCTCTTTTTCCCGACGTCCAACCGGGCGTCCATCGTCAGGCTATCGACGACGTGAAGGACAATGTCCCTTGCCTCGAAGGCCTTGAAGCCATCCTTGGTCACGCTCAGAGTGTACCGACCGAGTGGAAGGCTGGGGAACACGTAAGAGCCGTCCGGGCCCGACTTCTGGCTCCGCTGAAAGCCGGTGTCCGCATCGGTTATCGTGACGTCGGCACCCGCGACGGCCGCGCCCTGCACGTCGGTCACAGTGCCGCGCAAGGAAGCAGCAGTGTTCTGAGCGCGCGCCGCAAAAGCGGTGCCGAGTATGAGGGATAGCAAGACGAGAATCGAACCGATCAGCTGTAAGCTGCCGATCGACCTATTTACTTTGGAAAATTGAATCTTCATTCGTCTACCCCTCGAGGAAGTGTCGTCACGAAGAAAAGCCGCATGAACCTCTTGCGTAGCTTGAGCTAGCGAGGACTCGTTTTCATCGTTACGTCACTAAAATTTAGACCGACCCTGGCCCCAGAGCACTACGGGAAGTAGTGCTTTCCTACTAGCGGGGTATTTATAACTATCGCGGGGAGCTTGTCAAGCAGAAATAATGATATTCTACAGAAAGAATAATGATATTCTACCCCGCGCCGCAGGGTTAGGTGGGAACCCACACGCGGGCTGGGTTGTGTTTGGGGCCTGTTTCCTTAGGAAACCGTAGAATTACGCTTGATCACGGGCGAAACCATAGGATTGCGGTGTGCGTCGAACTCGTGCCAAGCGGTGCCAAGGGGGCCCACCTCAAGAGCTGGTCATTGCCCCCTATCCTAGTTATTTGAAGTTTCGCTGAGGCCCTCTGGATGACTCCGCTGCCGCCGAAACGAAAAACGGGCTCGCGCACTTCCGGTAAGGTCACGCTCAAGACCATTGCGGAGCACTTAGGACTGACTGCAGGGACAATCTCCGCGGCACTGAACAATTCGCCCGCAGCGCGGTCCATCCCCGAACACACCAAAAGCCGCATTATCGCCGCGGCGCGCGAACTGAATTACCGGCCGAATTTTTTCGCGCGCACGTTGAGGCTGAAACGGACGTATACGATAGGGGTGATTGCCGAAGAGATCGGCGACGCGTACGGTGCGCTGGTGATCAGCGGCATCGAAGAATACCTGCGAAAAAATAATTACTTCTTCCTGATCGTGCTTCACCGGCACGATCCGAAGTTGTTGCAGACTTATGCGCAAATGCTGCTGACGCGCGGAGTGGAAGGGTTAATCACGACGGACGCGTCGGTCAAAGAAACGCTGACGCTTCCAACAGTGGCGGTGGCGGGTCATGAGCGAGTTGAAGGAGTGACCAACGTTGTGCTGGATCACAAGCGAGCGGCAAGGCTGGCCCTGAATCATCTGAAGGAGCTGGGGCACGAGGACATCGCATTCATCAAAGGCCAGACAGTCAGTTCGGACTCCGCGGTGCGATGGAAGGCCATTTGCGAGGTAGCGCGAGAGCTGCGCATTCAGGTGCGGCCAGAATTGACGATTCAATTGGAAGGAACGGATTCGACACCGGCTATCGGGTATCCCTTCGCGAAACAACTGCTGGCGCGAAAGCATTCTTTCACGGCGCTGTTTGCTTACAACGATATTTCCGCGATCGGTTCGATCTGGGCGATTAAGGAGGCGGGATTGCGCGTGCCGGAAGACATCTCGGTGGTGGGGTTTGACGATATTCCCGGCGCGGCGTATGCCAATCCGGGGCTGACAACGGTGCGGCAACCACTGATAAGAATGGGCCAGATTGCCGCGCAAACAATTGTCGACCAGATTGAAGGGCGAGCCGAATACGTTCGGGAGATAGCGATTGAGCCGGAGTTCGTGGTGCGCGCTTCTACAGGTGCGGTTCCTTCGCGAAAGGTGAGAGAAGAATCGCAGGAAATGAGCCAGCAAGCAAAAGAAAAAGCCGGCCAACCTGCCGTTCAAAACCTCCAAGACTGATTACGAAACACCTGGCGGCCGAAAGGCGCGAAATGAATAAACATAAAGAAGTGGTGGAGTTCGGGAAGAGTTCCTGGCCGGCAGAAAAATCTTTGCGGGCGGTGTCAATTGCCTTGGGCACTTTGATTGCAACAGCTAGGAATGTATTCGCATCGACGACGGCGCTGCTGGTTGGGATTAGCCTGGCAATGAACCCTTTTTGCTTCCAGGCCGAGGCCCGCAACGGGCGACTCTTTGGTGCAACAAAATCCGATAATCAGGCCCCACCCGTTCATGTCAACCTATGGCCAGAAAGCAAGTCACCGATTGGCCTCGACGCGAAAATCGAAAAGCGCATCGACGCCCTACTCAAACAGATGACGGTCGAGGAAAAGGTCGGTCAGGTCGTCCAGCCCGAATGGAAGTCGATCCGCCCGGCGGAGGTGGCACAATATCATATCGGCTCGATTGAAAACGGCGGCGGTGCGGTGCCCGGCGGCAATAAGCATTCGAGCATTCAGGACTGGGTCAACTTAATCGAGCCCTATTACGACGCCTCGGTTGATCCAGCGAGAAACCGCGTCATCATTCCGGTGATCTGGGCCTCCGATGCCGTCCATGGCCACAACAATGTCTATGGCGCTACGCTTTTCCCGCACAATATCGGCTTGGGCGCAGCGCGCGACCCGGACCTGGTCCACCGCATCGGCGAGGTGACTGCCGTCGAGGTGCGCTCGACCGGCATGGACTGGTCATTCTCGCCGACGATTGCAGTCGCGCGCGACGACCGCTGGGGCCGCACCTATGAAAGCTACTCGGAAGATCCAAAAATCGTTGCCCAATATGCCGCCGCTTTCGTGGCGGGGCTGGAAGGTTCGGGCTCGACCTTCCTTAATAAGGATCATGTCATCTCGACCGCCAAGCACTTCCTTGGCGACGGCTCGACCGACGGCGGCCGCGACCAGGGCGATTCCCTCGTCTCCGAAGCGGATCTGATCCGGCTGCATGCGGCTGGCTATGCCCAGGCCATCGGTGCCGGGACCCAGTCAATTATGGCATCTTACAATTCGTGGCATGGAGTCAAGATGCATGCCAATAAGGTGCTGATGACCGACGTGCTGAAGGGCCAGATGGGCTTCGACGGCTTCGTTGTAGGTGATTGGAACGCGCACGGCCAAATTCCCGGCTGCACCAAGTCTGATTGCGCCATGGCGTTCAACGCCGGGATCGATATCTTCAATGTACCGCAGGACTGGAAGGCGCTCCACACCAGTCTGGTGCGCGAAGTGAATGACGGCACGATTCCGATGGCGCGCCTCGATGAGGCCGTGCGGCGTATCCTGCGCGTCAAAATGCGTATGGGCGTGTTTGACGAACCCGCGCCGAACAAACGTCCCAACACCTACCTGCCGATAGGCACGCCCGGCCATCGTGCCGTGGCGCGCCAAGCAGTGCGCGAATCGTTGGTACTGCTCAAGAATGACGGCGTCCTGCCAATCAAGCCTAACGCCACCGTGCTGATCGCGGGCGACGGCGCCGACAACATCGCCATGCAGGCGGGCGGGTGGACGCTTTCCTGGCAGGGCGCCGATAACGGCCCGAACGACTTTCCTGGCGCCACCTCGATCTATGAAGGCCTGAAGGCTGAAATCGACGCAGCTGGTGGACAGGCGCTGTTCAGCCCCGACGGCACTTCGGCGCAAAAGGCGGATGTTGCCATCGTCGTTTTCGGCGAAACCCCGTATGCCGAATTTGAGGGAGACCAGAGCGACGTGGCGCTGCATCACGACAATGTAGAGTCTCTGGAGCTGATAAAGAAGCTAAAAGCGCAGGGCATTCCGGTGGTCGCCGTCATGATGTCGGGCCGCCCGCTCTATACCAATCCGCAGATTAATGCCGCCGATGCCTTTGTCGAGGCGTGGCTGCCGGGTTCGGAAGGCGAAGGCGTCGCTGACGTGCTGACCGGCAAAAACGACTTTACCGGCAAGCTCAGTTTCTCTTGGCCCAAACGCCCCGATCAGACACCGTTGAATGTCGGGGATGCGACGTATGATCCGCAGTTCGCTTATGGTTTCGGGTTGAGTTACGCCGCGCCTGCGCAGACGCCCGCCTTGCCCGAAGTGGCTAGCACGACCAAATACGGCGAGAAGAACGTCTACTACGCTAAGGGTACGACGTGGAACGGCTACAAGCTCTCCATCGGTGACAGCAACGCGTCGCAGATGGACTATGCCGGCACGCGCATCACACTCTCCGGATCGGCGGGCCTGATGCTGGAATCGCAGGCCGACGGCGCGTTGCACGCCGTGTGGAACGGCAAAGCGAAAGCATGGCTGCAGCTAAGCGGGGACAAACCAAGCGACATCAGCCGTGAGGCCAATGGCGCGATGATGCTCAGCCTCACCGTGCGAGTCAATGCGGCTCCGGCCACCGAGGTGCGACTGGGCGTCGGTGCTGCTTCAGTGCCCGTGACCGCTGAACTGAAGGCCCTTCCCGTCGGCAGTTACGCTCATCTGGCTGTGCCGCTGTCATGCTTTTCCGCGCAGGACCTAAAGAAGACCCCGACCATCGCCAGTTTGGAAACCTCCGACAGTCTGGATCTGTCGGTTTCCGAAATCCGCCTGACGGAAACCAGGACGGGCGCGGCTTGCCCCACGGAGTGAAGGATTTTCAAGAGGGCACGAAGCAAGTATTTCGTTCTCATCTCCGTGGAAGACGTTCAGACCCATTACCCGCAGGTGAAGCGCGTGCTCGCCGGGAAAACAAGGAAGTGGATTCTTTCAAAGGTGCCCTGCAATAAGTCAAGGCTCGATGCCAGAAGCTTGAAATCTATAATCTAATTCTTTCGCACTATTGCCACTGTTTCACTCAGCTCTTATTCTCCCCAGAATCTCGAATCCTGCCAGCAAGCGGGGATAACCGCTGACAGGCCTGAATTGCCCTAATCTGCTGCAGTTCTATCCCCCCGCGAATCATGGCACGTTCGGATTTCTGGGCACACAGACCTTCGTCAGCAACTCCGATCAATTCGGCGTCCGGCTGGACCATTATCTAACGAGGGGCCATTTGTTTTCCGGCGGCTTGGCGTTCGTTACCGTCCGGCTTCGATCGGAAAGCTTATCGGGGCATCCTCTGCAGCGCTGCGAGTGGCCAAAGGTACAGCGAGCGCCCTAGCGGTTGAATTGCGCACGACGAATTCGGGATCAATGGCGATTTCGGGTATCCAGTCTGTGTGCTCTTCGATACGGTTCAACAAAGTGCGCGCCGCGATCTCCCCCATCTTTTGGAGCGGTTGGCGCACGGTCGTGAGACTCGGGTTGTTATAGACGGCGGTTCTTATATCGTCGAAGCCCACCACAGAAATGTCTTCAGGAACTCGCAAACCGGCTTCTTGGAACGCGAGGATGGAACCGATCGCGGAAATATCGTTGTACGCAAACAGTGCTGTGAACGGCCGTCTACGGGCCAGCAGCTCGACAGCGAAGGGATAACCCAGCTGTGGCGTGGCATCGCGGCCTGCGAGTTGAACAATAAGTTCCGCCCTCATGCGGATGCCGAGTTCCTCCGCAACCTCGCAGATGGCCTTCCAGCGGTCCTCCGAATCTGGACTGGCGTCAGCTCCCCTCATGAAGGCAATTTCTTTGTGACCCAGCTCGATGAGATGATTCAGCGCCAACCGTGCTCCTTTGCGGTGATCTAACACAATATTCGTGACACCTTCGACGCGGCGGTGCCCTGGGATAGTAATTGCCGGCAGCGGCAACGGACGATCAATAAGGGTGTCCACCGTAATGAATCCTTCGACGCCGCGATCCAGCAGAATGTTTGAATACGTTTCGAGGAGCCTTGGGTCGTCGCGGTGAGCAACCGTCAGAAAGAAGAAGTTCTTCTCTCGGAGGTATCGTTCGATACCGCTGATGATCGGCGAACTGTAAAAATCACCGATCTCCTGGATAACTACGCCGATCATGTATGTACGCTTTACGCCCAAGTTGCGGGCATAGAAGCTGGGCCGGTAATTCAGCTCGCGAGCGACCGAGAGGATTCGGTCTTGAGTGTGCTGGGGAACGGATCGGGATGCATCGGATTTGTTCAGGACAGCGGAACAGGTCCCCTTAGTGAGGCCCACGCGCTCGGCTATCATTTTCAAGGTTACGGGAGAGTGCCCTTTGCTCTCCCCCTTCTTCTTTTGGATTTTCATCGGCTTTCGCTCCTGACGCACTCTAAATAATCGCGTTTAGAACGGCACCAGGCCGGTCGGTCTCATTGCGGACATTCTACCCCATTTGAACCTTGCCGCGCAGCGAACAGGCCTGCTCGCCAGAGTGCCGAAGAATACCGGTTATCCAACCCGCTAGACCCTAGAATACCGGTATTGTTCGCTTGACAACGCAGGGACAGTTAGCGCTAAATGGCGTCACGTGGGGTGGTGTTAAGAGATGAAGGACGCTGGCAGCGGACTCACCGAAGCAATTAAAAACAAATCCCTGCGAGCCATCGCGGCGGTGAGCTACCAGGACATTGCCTGCGGACTGGCTCATGAAATGATGGACCTTATCAGGCCATGCGAACACCGCAAGTTCAGCCCGCCTTTCAAGATGCTCATTATCGACAGTGGTGGCAGCGTCGTATTTGAATGCAGAGTGAGCAAGGACGGAAAGGTGCGACCCGTGGGACTGGTGCCCATCGTGCAAGATTCCCATTTTCCGGCGACGGCTTTGCTCACGGACAGTTCGTTCGTCACACGCACGTTCCGCATCGAGCACCCAGTGACCAGTTGTCCTAACAACTAACCGCTAGTTCTGTGACTTCCGCCGCGTCGCATTACTTAGTGCATTGCTAGAATACCGGTTTGTTAGTAGCATCTGCCCTGATTGGGACTAGTCCAGGGAATCGATGGGCAGACCCTTATTGGGGCAACTGTGGTACAGCAGGGGCGATGAGATTTACATGCTTGCAGTGTCGCAGCGTCTGCCTGATCGAGGCAGACCGATGAGGAGAGGGCTCAGACGAATGGCTTCCAAAATGCGTTCGGTTCGTATTTTGCTTCTGACTGTTGCGTCCGCGTGGCCCTACGGATTGCTCAGGGCGCAGTCTCCGCCACGGTTGGACGATCCTGCAATCAAGCAGCGCGTCAGCCGATTGCTCGGCCAAATGACCCTGGAAGAAAAGATCGGCCAAATCGTTCACTTCGCCGATAGTTCCACGGGCCCTGGTTCGCCCCATGCCGACTATCGCGAACAGGCCGCCCAGGGCCGAGTGGGCTCCTTCGAGAACATTACGGGAGCGGCCGAGACCAATTCCTTGCAAAAGCTGACCGTCGAAAACTCCCGGCTGCACATTCCACTCGTCTTCGCGTTGGACGTAATTCACGGATACCGCACCATTTTCCCTGTACCGCTGGCTATGGCCTCGACTTGGGATCCCGCGCTGGTGGAAAGGGCTTCACGAATCGCTGCCAAGGAAGCCACCAAAGAAGGCATCCGCTGGACATATTCGCCCATGGTTGACATCGCGCGTGATGCCCGTTGGGGACGCATTGTGGAAGGAGCCGGAGAGGATCGATACCTGGGCTCCGCCATGGCCATTGCTTACGTGCACGGATATCAAGGCGCTCGCTTGGACGATCCGGAATCCATGCTGGCCTGTATGAAGCATTTCGTTGGCTATGGAGCCGCCGAAGCTGGGCGAGATTACAACTCGGTGGAAATCTCCGAACGCACGTTGCGCCAAGTCTATCTGCCACCCTTCCACGCTGCCGTAGAAGCTGGCGGCGGGTCGGTCATGAGCGCTTTCAATACCCTGAACGGCGTGCCCGCTACCTCCAACCGGTTTACGCTGACGCATATCCTTCGCGAGGAGTGGGGGTTTGAGGGAGTGGTGATCAGCGACTATGGATCAGTCCGGGAAACGATCGCCCATGGTATTGCCGTGGACGACGGAACAGCGGCGCGCAAAGCGATTCTCGCAGGCGTCGACGTGGATCTTGAAAGCAACGAGTATTCCCGGTATTTGGCGGAACTGGTGCGGTCAGGAGACGTGCCGGAAGCCGCCGTGGATCAAGCTGTGCGTCGCATGCTCCGCATAAAATTCGCGCTCGGATTATTCGATCATCCCTATACTCCCGAACCGCCTAGCGGCAGCAAGCCTCAACTCGATCCTGCCGACGTGGAGTTCGCCCGCACCGTTGCGGAACGTTCCTTTGTGCTTCTGAAGAACGGAAACGCGGGAGGGAAGGCGACTCTCCCGCTTGGTCCGGACGTCCACACCATCGCCCTCATCGGCCCGCTAGCCGATAATGCATCCGATATGCTTGGTCCGTGGCGCGCAAGGGGCAATGCGGCAGACGTAGTGACGTTGCGGACAGCCCTGACCTCGCGCGTGAAGCAATCGAGCGGGCGAGTACTCTACGCCAAAGGCACGGAGATTCTAACTGCCGAAGATAACGGTTTTGCAGAAGCCATTGCGGCGGCCAAACAGGCTGACGTTGTCTTGATGGCTCTTGGAGAAGACTCCTTGTGGATGACCGCCGAGGCAGCTTCCCGAGCCCATCTCGGTCTGCCGGGAAACCAGCAACAGCTTTTGGAAGCAGTGGCCGCGGTGGGGAAACCCGTGGTCTTGATTGTTTTCAGTGGCCGGCCACTGACCCTCAACTGGGCCGCGACTCACGCACCGGCGATTTTGCAAGCTTGGTTTCCAGGAATACAAGCGGGACCGGCGCTCGTACGAACACTTTTTGGCGATGTGAGTCCCAGCGGGAAGCTTACCGTTTCGATGCCTCGCAGCGTGGGCCAAGAACCGCTCTACTATGACGCATTGAATACCGGCCGTCCTGCTGATGGCGTTGATCTCAGTCGTCCACCGGCCAACAACCACGAAAAATACCATTCGCGCTACGTAGACGAGGAAAATTCGGCGCTCTTCCCGTTTGGTTTCGGACTCAGTTATACCCAATTTAGTTACTCTCCTTTGGAACTGAGCACATCCCGGTTGAGTGCCGGCGCGCTCAACCAGAAGACCGAGCAACCGCTGCATGTGTCCACCACGGTAAGGAATACCGGATCGCGCGCTGGAGATGAAATTGTAGAACTCTACATCCGCCTTCGGGGAACCAGCGTCGCTCTTCCCGTAAGACAACTGGAGGGATTTCGAAGGCTCACTCTCTCACCAGGACAATCACAACGAGTCGAATTCACCTTGGGACGCGATGAACTTGCATTCTGGAACATCGATATGCAAAACCTAGTGGAGCCGGCACATGGCACCGTGTGGATCGGCCCCAGTTCAGCGGAGGGCGAGAGTGCAGATTTCGTCATTACTAAGTAGCCGAGCTTTGACAATTCATTTGCACGCCGGTCCTCGCCATGCCAACGAAGAAGGTTCGGCGCATTCTCAGCGAAGGCGCATTTGCGAACGCCCCGGGTTTGCAGGCAAGTACCGGAGATGCAGGCGCCGCTGCACATGTTGGCGCATCGCGTCTACAAATCAACTTACACGAATCCTTTTATAGGAACGGCAAATGAGATATCGCAAGCTCGGGCGCGCGGGATTTGAAGTTGGTGAAATCGCGCACGGATTATGGGGCATGGGCGGGTGGAGTGGGTCGGAGGATAGCGAGTCTCTGGCGGCGCTCCAACTTGCGGTGGAGCTCGGCTGCAATTTCTTCGACTCCGCCTGGGCGTACGGGGAAGGCAAAAGCGATAGCCTGCTTGGGCAGATCATCGGCTTGAATCAGGAAAAACCCCTTTACGCCGCATCCAAAATTCCGCCGATGAACGAGCGTTGGCCCGCGCTTTCGAAATATAAGTACAGTGAAGTTTTTCCTCCGCAGCACGTTTTCAAGTACGCCGATCTTATTCGCAAAAATATCGGCACTGATTCGATTGACCTGCTTCAGTTCCATGTGTGGTCCGATCATTGGGCCGATGAGGCTGATTTCCGCAACACAGTGCAGAAGTTGAAGCAAGATGGAGTCATTCGCTCTTTTGGCTTGAGCCTGAACCGCTGGGAACCGGAAACCGGAATCAAGGCGATACGGACTGGCCTGGTGGATTGCGTGCAAGTCATCTACAGCATCTTCGATCAGTCACCCGAGGACGAATTATTTCCCGCATGCCAGGAATTGAACGTTGGAGTTATCGTCAGGGTGGCGCTCGACGAAGGCAGTCTCGGCGGGAAGATAACCAGGGACACGAAGTTTCCCGCCAGCGACTGGCGCTCGCGGTACTTCAATCCCGAGAATCTCGCCAACACCTTGGAACGCGTGGACAAACTCAAACAAATTCTGCCGCGAGGAATGTCACTGCCGCAGATGGCGCTCCGCTTCGTGCTTTCTCATCCTGCAGTGAGCACGACGATTGTGGGCATGAGGAAATTGGAGCATGTCCGCGAAAACGTCGCTTTGAGCGACCAAGGGCCGCTCCCTCCGGATCTCCTTCGGGAGCTGAAACGTCATCGGTGGGACCGCAAGCCGGCGCCCTGGTCCGATTAGCCGAATGCACCTCTGATAATTGTTCTTACGAAGGAGCGAGACAATGAGTGAATACCAAAAGGGATTAACATCAACGCAACTTCGCCGGGTCATATGGCAACCGGCAATATCTTGCAACGATCATCCGCGTGGGGGCAACGTAAAATGCAATCACATCTCGAACTAGGTGAGACAGAAGCGCGTCTCGCGATTGAGGCCTGTGTTGCCGAGCTCAGGCTGCGAAAAAAAGTGGGCTCCATCGCCGTCGGTGACAAGCATGGCGAGTTGATCGCGCTTCTGCGTATGGACGGCGCCTCGCTGCCGTCCGCTGGAATAGCGGCCAACAAGGTGTTCACATCATCGCGGCTCCGTCAGCCCAGTGGCGCTTTGGGGCGCTCCGCGCTCGCTGAGGGTTGGGACGTTCATTATCACGGCGACATCCGATATCTCGGGTGGGATGGTGGAGCCCCCGTTTTTTATCGAGAACAATGTGTTGGCTCGGTCGCGGTCAGTGGACTTACCGGCGTGGAAGATCTCGAAATCGCCGAAATTGGCGTGAACGCTATTCTCGCAGCATTGGATTGAGCCATGATCCGCGTGCCGCAGTTGATCCACCAGTCGTCTTATTCCATGTTCAACCGCTGGACTTGAGGAGCGACCCACTTCACCCTATGAATACACTCCACTCCCCTGATTACATCGTCTTCCTCATCTATTTCCTGACCGTCGCCGGCTACGGGTATTGGATCTACACAAAAAAAAAGGCCGCCGCGGTTTCCTCGACGGACTATTTTCTAGCCGAGGGCGCCCTGACTTGGTGGGCCATAGGCGCCTCCCTCATCGCTTCGAATATCTCCGCCGAACAGATGATTGGCATGAGCGGTTCCGGTTTCAAGATGGGTCTGGGCATCGCGACCTACGAATGGCTCGCGGCGGCTACGCTTCTCATCGTGGCCGTATTCTTCATGCCGGTGTATCTGAAAAATAAGATCTACACCATGCCGCAGTTTTTGCGGCAGCGCTACAACGGAACAGTGGCGATGATCATGGCCGTCTTTTGGTTATTGCTCTACGTGGTGGTGAACCTTACCTCCATACTTTACCTCGGCGGGCTCGCGGTCCACGGGATCTCCGGAATCGATCCCGGAACTTGCATGTATGCGCTGGCGATTTTTGCCGTGATCATCACCCTCGGCGGAATGAAGGTCATCGGTTACACGGATGTGATTCAGGTATTCTTTCTCGTGCTCGGCGGCTTGGTGACGACCTACCTCGCCCTGAATTTGGTTTCGGAAAAATTCGGAACAACCGGAGTCTTGAACGGATTCAATCTGTTGAGGCAACACGCGGGCGATCATTTTCACATGATCCTGAAAAGGGATAATCCCAACTACTTGGATCTGCCGGGATTGACGGTCTTGATCGGGGGAATGTGGATCTCGCATCTGAGCTACTGGGGTTGCAATCAATACATCACCCAGCGCGCGCTCGGGGCCAGCCTTCCCACAGCGCGGGCCGGTCTCCTGTTCGCCGCCTTCCTGAAATTGTCAATGCCCATAATCGTAGTGCTGCCGGGCATCGCAGGTTATGTGCTGTATCAGCAGGGCAGCTTTCAAACCGAGTTGCTTATGGGTGGTCAGGTACAACCCGACCAGGCCTATCCCGTATTGCTAAACCTGCTGCCAACCGGTCTAAAGGGCCTGGCGTTCGCCGCACTCACCGCAGCAGTCGTCGCCTCCCTGGCCGGAAAAGCCAACAGCATTTCCACCATCTTCACGCTCGATATCTACAAGCCGTATTTGCACCCGGGTGTCGACGAGAAGAAAATTGTTTGGATAGGCAAATTCGCGATCGTCGTCGCAATGGCTGTCGCGGTATTCCTCGCTCCGAGGATGGGCATCGGTGCGAAAGGCGGATTTCAGTACATCCAGGAATACACGGGTTTTGTGAGTCCCGGAATCTTCGCGATGTTCATCCTGGGCTTTTTCTGGAAACGCACGACTTCAAATGCGGCGCTCTTTGCCACCATCGGTGGATTCGCATGCTCCTGTTTGCTGAAATTCGTTCCGAATTTCATGGACCTTTCCGGACTCGCCTCCAGAGGCTTTGCCAAGGCGAATGCTACGGGTGTTTACGAGATCCCTTTTTTGGATCGGATGGAAATCGTCTTTATTTTCTGCGTGATCGGGATGGTAGTCATCAGCCTGCTCGGGAAAAGGCCCGCCGCTCCGGGCGGCGAAAGTCCCTCTGGAACGTCGTTGGCCGTGGATGCCTCCATGTTCAAAGTATCGAATGGATTCTTAGCAGGCACGCTGATCGTTTGCGGTGCCCTTGCGGCATTGTACGCGGTGTTTTGGTAGGAGGTTGAAATGTGCTCTTTTCGCATCTGCTCTGCGAACCCGGTCTCGCCGGAGCGTTGGCGAGCGCTCGCGTCCAGTCCCGCGCAACTCGACGATCCCGCGATCGAGCCAAGGTGCTCCGTTCACTGCGGGCTGTCATGAAAATGTAACGGCAGTCGTGGAAAATTGATGAGAACTTGCGAACAAAAGGTGAATAAAGAGGAGAAGTTGACGCTTACGTTTCATCGCAACTTGCTGAATCCCGCGACTCTTTTATCCCGTTTTATCCCAATGGATATCGAAAACCGTAGGCTCGAGAGGGTCCTGCTCCGTCATTGGAGTCGCTGCGACTCCGAACTTCCCCGAACCGGACTTCTGGGGAGCCAAGGGGCACATGTCAGGTTACCGCGTGAAAGGGGAAATCCGTTTTTGGAGTGTAATGACGAAAATGTCGCGCCCCGCACGGGGCGCGTGGGTTGAAACGAAACTCGTCTAACAAATTGCGGGCGTTCCGATATAATCTCATGGCGTTTTCCTTACTGGCCCAGCGTAGTTTATGTGGTAACTCAGAGTTTTTTGTGGGTCGGACCTGAAGGTCCGGCATAAGTTTTGTCTTTGCGTACGGCTTCACCCGTTAAGGAATTGATTTTGAGGTTGCCAAACGGACTCAGTAGCCCAACTGTACGGCCTGAGATGTACTTCGCCCGGTAAACAGGTGGCGCGTTGTTTTTCTGCAAGGAGGAACTAGGCGACATGGCGAGCTACAGAATTGTGTGGATTGCGGGAGTGGTGTTTGTACTGGCTGCGTTCCTGGCTGGGTCTGCGCTGGAGCTGTCGGCGCAGGAAAAAGTTCCCGCTGCGGAAGAGATGGAGCATGGCATGCCGCGCGGGGCGACACCCGGGGCGAATTCCGTGGCGAATCAACAAGTGAGCCGCCTGGCGCCGCCACAGGATGCGGCGCGATCTTCGACAGTGGCAACACCGTCGGGTGAGCCGGCGAAGCCAGTCGAGGTGCGTTACCCGGATCCGGATATCGGTGTGGACACGCTGGCGGCCCGCAAGAAGGCCCAACTCGATACCGCCGGCCAGTTCACCGTATTTCACGACTTTCAATTCACTGATAGCGTGAAGGAGAGTGGCATTACGTTCATTCAGCACAGCGTGGCGGACACGCGAATTGACATGAAGCCCAGCCAGTACGATCACGGCAACGGCCTGGCAGTGGCGGACGTGGACGGCGACGGGCTCTACGACATTTATTTCGTGAACGAGGTGGGAGGCAACGAGTTGTGGAAGAACCTTGGCGGCGGCAAGTTCAAGAACATCACCCAGGAAGCGGGTGTAGGCCTGCCGGGGCGGATCAGCATCAGCGCGGCATTCGGCGACATTGATAATGATGGCAGCCAGGACCTGTTCGTGACAACCGTTCGCGGAGGCAACGCGCTTTTCAAGAACGACGGGCACGGCAACTTCAAGGACATCACCAAGGAAGCTGGGCTGAACCTCTCCGCGCACTCCTCGGGAGCGTTTTTCTTCGATTACGACAACGACGGGCTGGCAGACCTGCTGGTCTGCAATGTCGGCAAGTATACGAGCGACGAAAAAGGTCCCGACGGGGAATATCGCACGGTGGATGCCGCCTTCTTCGGATATCTGGACCCCGAACGATATGAGTATCCCGTCCTCTACAAGAATATGGGTCACAACAAATTTAAGGATGTGACCGCCGAGGTGGGGCTGACTCCGCACGGCTGGTGCGGCGATGCAGGTTTTGCCGATCTCAAAGGAGATGGTTTTCCCGGCGTCTTTTTCCTGAACATGCATGGGCACGCATCGTATTTCGAGAATCAAGGTGGCAAGAAATTCGTGGACAAAACCGCAGAGTATTTCCCGCGGACGCCGTGGGGAAGCATGGGCATTAAGTTCTTCGACTTCGATAACGACGGGCGATTGGACCTCTTGCTGACCGACATGCATTCAGACATGTGGGAAGACGTCGGCCCAGCGGAAGAAAAACTGAAGTCACGGGGCAAGACGCGAGACGAATGGCTAGGTGGACCGCGCGGCAGCTTCATTTTCGGCAACGCCTTGTATCACAATCTTGGAGACGGCAAGTTCGAGGAAGTCTCCGACACCAGGGGGGTGGAGAATTACTGGCCGTGGGGCGTTAGCGTGGCGGACATCAATGCCGACGGCTGGGACGACGTTTTCATCACCTCAGGGATGGGATATCCCTTTCGTTACGGAAACAACTCGATGTTGTTGAACAACCGCGGCGAGAAATTTCTGGATGCCGAGTTTCTTCTGGGGATCGAGCCGCATCGCGGCGGGCAAACGCACACACCGCTTTTCGACCTGGATTGTTCGCAAGGGGGCCTGAATCAGATGAACAAGATGGTCTGTGCAGGGAGGACCGGGAAAATCACGGTGATGAGCGCGATGTCCAGCCGCGGGTCGGTGATCTTCGATATCGACAACGATGGCGATTTGGATATCGTGACTGGGGAATGGAATGCACCGCCCCGGGTGCTCATGAGCGACCTGGCGCAGCGCAAGAAGATTCACTGGATCAAGATTGCCCTTGTGGGGACCGCTTCGAATCGCAACGGGCTTGGGGCAACGGTGCGGGTCCATGCGGGCGGCCAGGTTTATATGAAATACGACGACGGCAAGTCCGGCTATCTGGCTCAGAGCGTTCTGCCGCTATACTTTGGCTTGGGAGACGCCACGAAGGTGGATCAAGTGGATGTTGACTGGCCCTCCGGCCGCAAGCAGAAGCTGACGCAGGGCCTGCGAGTCAACGATACACTGCGAATCATCGAGCCAAGAAAATAGGGGCGCGGCGCGCACGGGAAGAGCCTGGGTGTTTGTATAGGTCACCCGCTCAAGAACAATTACAACGGAGCTACCCCCGATCCCAGCTACATTCCAGAATGGCGCTTGACTCTCGACGGGCTCCCATCCGGCTTAAGCGTTTCTTCGCTGCAGACATGCAAGATCCAGTCGTCCGCAACCGCAATTTTTTATCCAGCTGCTCCGCCACTCCCTCGCTCCTCCACTAATAGGTTCGAGCTGCGTCTACAGATCGGCATCCGGGACTATTCCGGTGATTCCCAGGGCGACCATTTCGGAGAGTGCGGAAATGGTAGCGGTGGGATTCGCGCCGACCGCCGTTGGGACGATCGCGCCGTCTGCGACATAAAGGTTTTTGTATCCGAAGACTTGCCCGAACGTTGCCGGGTCAGCACTGGTCACGCCTCTCGAAGAATCGTTTGCCAACGTGCAACCGCCGAGGGCATGCACAGTGACATTGCTGCGGATCGGCCAATCCCAGGTGGGAAGCGGCGAAAAGATTGTAGCCTCCACTGTGCGGGAGAATTGTTTGCAGGATTCCAGGATGGCTTGGTAAAGAGACATGCTGTCTTTATAGGGCCAGTTGATTGAGAGTTGATGGTTCCCATCCAGAGTCATGACGCCATTCGATTTGTCGAGCCCCATGCAGAGCAGCACGCAGGTACGGAAAGAAACATCCCCGCCCAGGATGTCGTCGAGGGCCCACCCCAAGGAGCCGAGAGACTTTCCTGTTGTCACGCGGGTGTACAAGTCGCGAACGAGGTGCCGCAGGGAATCCAGGCGCAGGAAACCGGGCTTAGCTCCCTCCACAAACCAGGCCAGGACGTTTCCGTAGGAAGCGTCCTGCAGCATGAAGGCTTTCTCGCGGTCGAAATCCTTAAAAAGATTGTAGTCGGTGCGCTGGGTAATCACCGGGCCGTAGTTCGGGTCCGCGGGGAACTTGCTGCCAAGAAGGAAGCTGATGAAATCGCCGTTGCCTGAAAATCCGTTGCCGAGTTTGTCGCTGATTTTCGGAAGGGTCCGAAAATGTTCTTTGCAACGCAGAAGCAGTTCCGTTGAGCCGAGGGTTCCTGCGGAGACAACAACGCGTTCAGCAAACGCCGCCTGAACGGCCCTCTCGCCTCCCGAGAGGTCGCGGAAATAAACCCGGTAGCCGTTCGTTCCGTCCGCGCCGGGGTCGTCGGCCTTCGAACGATTGACGGGCACAATTTTCAAAACCAGGTGTTCAGTGCGGACGGCCGCCTGATACCGGTGTTCCGCGACGAAAAGGTAGTTCAAGTCCAAAGTATTTTTCGCATGATAGTTGCAGCCGATGTCGCACTCCGCGCAATACATGCAGGAGGTTTGCAGCGCGCCGTAGCGATTTCTTTCCTGCTCGCCGATTGTCAGGGGGTTTTGAAAATCGTTGCCAAAGAAGACGTTGATATCCACCAGCTCCGAATTACGCTGGTTTTTCCGGGCCACATCCGCGAAAAGCCGCTGTCGAATGATCTGGCGGCGCGGATCGTCGTTCACGGGGATAGGTCTTGAACCAAGAACTTCTTTTGCGACGCCATAATAAGGAAGCAGTTTTTCTCGCTTGCAGGTGCCCGGCCAGCGGTCGTCAAAAACCTCGTCAGGCGGAATCATAAATACGTTGGCGTAAATCAGAGAGCCCCCGCCGAGTCCCGCTCCAATCACCACGTCCATGTGCTTGTAATTACGGACATCGAAAATCCCATGCGACTCTTCTCCGCGTTCGAGGAGCCTGCGGACGTGACGCGGACGGCGCACTTTCTCTTCACCTAGCGCCCAGAAATTGTGCGCAAAATCGTGGGGTTTCCGGGGGAAGGACCCCATCGGATATCGCTTGCCGCGCTCCAGAATCAGAACTCCGCCGCGGTCCCATTTCTTGGCCAAACGGCATCCGGTGATGGCGCCGCCAAAACCGCTGCCGATCACAATTGCTTCGTAGTTCTTTTCCATGTGGGAAGCCTCCCGGGACGAGTGGCCGGAGAAAATGGCTTTCAGTTGAGCGGAAGCCTATCTATCCTTTACATCCGCGTCAAGTAAATAAGAGCATACTCTCTGACAAGAGGCCCGTGCGGCGCGCATATTCCGTGCTCAGTTGCAGTTTCTTACTCGTTTGGTCGATTCGTCTGCCGAAGTTGCTTCCTGGCCACCTGCATCGCGAGCGTGACTCTTCGTTTTTGTTCTTGATCGAATTCTTTCGAAAACGAAGTACCGATGCGCTGAAGCAGCCTTCCGACTCCCGCCTTGGCTTTTACCCAGATGCTCGCCCCCTTGGCGAGATCTTGAAGGAGCCTGGCGGCGGTCACATCCACTTTTTCCGCGAGATATTCGGCAAAAACATGAAGCGCTTCGTGATGAGCGCTTAAGTCTTCCTGTTCGAGGTCCGGCCGGTCGGGCATCAACTGCGTGTAAGGCACTCGAATGAATGGGATGGTGCCTTCACGCGGCTTCGATTCGGTCAACGCGACGGCGATGCTTTTCGCAACTTCGGTGCGGCGCCCGAGGGGTCCCAGTTTCCAATCCTTCTTATCCGTCAGGTATTTGAGGAGACTGGTGTGGTCGAAGACCGTCTTTTCCACTCCGGCGCGAACCCAGGGAGACACCAGAATCGCCGGGACACGCACGCCCAAACGGTCGAACGTATATTCCTCGCGATGCTCATCCGGGGGCACGGCCGCCGGAGGCACGACGTGATCGTAGAATCCTCCATGTTCGTCATAGACCACGACCAGCAGCGTGGATTCCCAGAGTTCCGGATTCGATCGAATGGCGTTGTAGACATCGGCAATCAGTTTTTCGGCTTTGAAGATGTTGTGCGGGGGATGATCGTCGTTCTGATCGGCTCCAAAATATTTCGGCTCGATGAAGGCAAACGCGGGGAAGCTCTTTTCGTCACGGGCATCGGTAAAAAACTTATCGATCAAGAAATAGCCGGACAGATTTTCCGGCAGGCGCTGGCGATTGAGCAGGAGGGAGCTTGGAAAATCGTAGTAGTAGATGCGCCAGGGTTTTCCGGCCTCGCGCAAGCGGTCAAAGATCGTGAATTGATCCTGGACAAAAAATTCCTTCAGATGGGGATGGAGGGGGCCTTCCGGCATCTCCACCCGGCCGGAAGAGGTTCCGGAGAGAGCAAAGAAGCGGTTCGGCCAGGTCGGACCCGGCAAGGAAGAAAACCAGTGATCGCAGACCGTGAAGTTCCTGGCCAATGCGTGCAGCGCCGGCAGCCGGTCCAGCAAATAGTAGCCCATGACAAACTGGCGGTCTTTGGCGGTGTTGCCCGGAACGTTCTTTTCGAAATTAGTGACGAAACCTGAATTGCCGTTTGCCATCTGGTCGAGCACAAACTCGGTCTCGTGCTTGGGGTCGAGAGGCACCTGCTGCTGGTCGGTTGGGATTTGCAATACTTTGTTCCCCGCGGTATCCAAGTTGAATCTGGGTTCGGTTGCATTGATGTCAACACCATCGAGTTCTGGGTAAATCTCCTGCAAACACCCCAACATCTGGTCGAACGAGTGGTTCTCCATCATCAGAAGCACGACGTGTTTTATTGGATCCGTTTCACTCATCAGCTCCACCCCTCCGGCTCAGCGTTACTAAGACCATAGCGAACCGCTGCGCCATCCGCGGGCAAACAGGCGATGCGGCATGCCAGTGGATGCGGGCGCAACCTGCATCGCTGTCGCTGGTGACACTACCACAGAAGGACACTATCGAAGATGCGAATCCGGGTGCGATCCTACTGCCGTTGAGGGTGACCGTTTTCGCGCGGCATGGCGCCAGCGAGTAGAAGAACCGCGCCGCAAAACATCAGCGTATCCGCCACATAGTTGAGGCCAGTGGCAAGGCTGGCGCGTTCCACAACACCGATCGGCACATAAACCACCAACTCCACGAAAAGAACGGTCAATCCCATCCACGTGGCCGCGACGCGCGTTTTCTTGCCCATAAGCAGCAGGATGCCCGCGACCAAGTAAACCGCGGCCGTCAGGTAGGTCCAAACGGCATGTCCGATGACGTATTCGGGAGTCACCATTCTCAGCGGAATACCGGGAACGTGATCGCCGTGCAGGAATTGTTCCAGGCTGAAAAACAGCACGGGAATGGCAACGAAGTATCGCGCAATCTTTGCCAGGATTTGCGCTCCCCGTTCTCTTCCCTGCCCGGTGAGGCTGGCCGCCAGCGCCAACGCGCCGCCGCTGAAGGAAGTTTCCCGCAGCGCGACCGCAAGCGCATACCGGTTTCCCGGATCCTGCGCCCAACCCGGGCCATGCATCAGCACCACGAAAAGGAAAAACGTCAAGGCGAGCAAACCGGCGGCGAGGCGTGCCTGAATCCCGGTCACCAGGCTCAGTGCACCCGCGATAAAGCAAGCGCCCACGAAGTAAACCCAAAAATAGTGCCACGGAATCCACGTTGGAATGATCGACGCGACACCCTGCGTTAGCGTGAAATGTTCGGTACCAAACGCAGCGATCGGAGCCGCGTAGAAGAGCGGCCCGAATAGAAGCAACTTGTCGATTCCCTTTGCTCTTTGCCAATCGCCGCGCACAAAAATCACGATCAGACCGATTCCAAGCACCATTCCACCAGCAAAATACGCCCAGGTCACTTCTCTGGGGATCGCAAGGAGAAACAAGGTCGCCAATGACTCCACTAAGTTGCCGCTCACGGTGCTTCCTTTCAGTCGCGTGCCCTAGACAAATACCTCGATTTTGTTCTCAAGATTCACCGGCGGAGTCTATCACGCTACATCGCGGCTTTGGAGGAAGGGCATCACACGGCTTGAGCGCCCGCAAAAGGAAGTCGGCTGGCCGCTCAGGTGTTTACCTGAGTAGCCTCAGGTGATTACCGGGTTTTGAAATGAAGGATTCCCCGAATTGTCGCAACACGCCATTCCGCTATCTTGGCCTTACGAGAGCGGGCCGCCTCCGTGCATTGGGCTCCCACCTCTCTCACCCCGAGAACGTACTGCTCATACACGGAGGCGGACCAAACTCACGTTCGCAAGATGGTGGGAGAAAGATCGCGCAATGCCGGATTTGGAAAGCGCGCAGAGGGGAGAGGCCATGGAAAACTTGAGCAATGATGTTCCCAAATTTGTGACGCAAGCCAGAGCCTCTTTTTTGTTGGGCATACCCGAGACCGAACTGCGCCGGATTTCGGACGAATCGGGTTTGGGTCAGCTGGAACGAGCTGGAGAGGAAGAGGAGATCTACTTCACGTACGAGGAGCTGCGGCAGATTTGCCAGCTCGCTTTCCCGGTGCACGAAAGCCACTGACGACCGGGCAAGAGCGTCGGAAAACGGATGCGTGGCAGTGGGAAGCGCGGCGGTCCGGCAATCGGGTGGGAGCAACGAATGGAAGCAGCCACCGGGAACCAGGGACGACAAGAAATGACTATGGGCCTAACCAAAGTTCACAGTTACCCGCGTAAGCGAACCGAGCATTTCCGCTCCAGGAAATTTCCTTTTGACGCCGCGCTCTTGAGAATGACGGAGGACGCCGAGCAGTTGCGCCGCAACGTGGCGGGCCTGATCGAGCAGGACGAAGAGATCGCCAACGAAACTATTTTTCAGACCTTGCTCTCCGATGCCAACCGCGAACTGGCCAGTCTGCTGCAAGACGTGCGCAAGGTCGAAGAAGACCCGCTGCTGGACGAGGGGCAGGCCGGGCGTATGAAGAAACTGATGATGCGCGCCGTCCACTGCGCCGCCAAGCAATACATGTTGCAGGCGGAACTCGGCAATCTAGCCCTGACCGACGAACTGACCGGCTTGTGCAACCGCCGCGGTTTTTTGGCCATCGCCGAACGCCAGTTGAAAGTCGGCCGCCGCACCGGGCGGGGAATCCTGCTTTTTTTTCTGGATATCGACGGCATGAAGGAGATTAACGACTCGTTCGGGCATGGCGAAGGAGACCTGACGCTGAAGCGCGTGGCGAAGGCCCTGAAAATGACCTTTCGCGATTCCGATGTGATCGCGCGGCTCGGCGGAGACGAATTCGCGGTGCTGGCGATCGAGGCCTCCGATAACAGCGAGGCCACCATTCGCGCCAGGCTTGCCGAAGATTTGAAGACTGTGAGCTCCGGAGAAACGCGCTTTGCGATCAATCTCAGCCTCGGCGCGGTGCGAATCAACACTTGCAGCAACGCTTCGATTGGAGAGTGGATGGTGCGCGCCGATCAAGCTATGTATGAGCAGAAGCGACGCCGGTTCACCCGCCCTCCCAAGCTGGCATCCGTTACTGAGGTAAGGCAGTCGACGTAATTTGCAAACGATGGTTGGCATCACAATTTGTGCAGCGCAATTCGGTATTCCCGCTCCGCCCAGTCCGGTGCCGCGATTCCGAAAGCCGTTTGGAAAGTGGGTCACCAGATGCCGATGCGGTCTGGAAGGCTTGAAAGAAGGACTCGACTGGCAATTCCCGTAAGGATCTCCAGTCTGGGGGAGCCCTCTGCGGGGGAGCGCTCGACCACCGAGAATATCTGTTCGCTGGGGCTCAGGGTGTTAGTGCAGCATGCCAGGGAGCTGAACGAGCGCCTGCTGATTAAGTCCGCAGACGGAGAGTTGGAAACGGACGCTCGGGTGGTCTATTGCGAGCGGCAACTGGATGGGCGATTCGCCTTGGGACTGGAATTTCGGGGTGATGTGACCAAGTGGATGAAAAAATCCGCCGTTTACGGCGATTGACCCGTCCCCATCCGGGCTAAAGCATTGGTATTTAGGATAGTTGGTTCAGGTTCCGCAACTTCTCCGTTCGCTGCGTGTTTTATAATTAACATTGCCAGGCTGCATTGTGGGCCGCGCCATACCCAGTCGGCGCCAATAAATTTTGCGAGGATTCAAACATGACGATTCGAAAGATTGCTGGTCTGCTTTTGCTCGCCCTGTTTTCTCTGGTTATTCCCGCTGCCACACCTGCGCAAGTTGCGGTTGGCATCTCCGTGCACATCGGGCCGCCGGCTCTTCCGGTCTACGTTCAGCCTGTCTGCCCCGCTCCGGGCTATATCTGGACGCCGGGTTACTGGGCTTACGGACCGGACGGCTACTTCTGGGTTCCGGGCACCTGGGTGGTTGCGCCAACGCCGGGCTATCTCTGGACTCCTGGGTATTGGGGCTGGGGTGGCGGCGCTTATCTCTGGCACGCCGGCTATTGGGGCCCGCACGTGGGCTTCTATGGTGGGATTAATTATGGGTTCGGGTATGGCGGCGTCGGCTTCGTGGGCGGCGAATGGCGCGGGGGAGCTTTTCACTACAACACGGCCGTGACCAATGTGAACACCACGGTGATTCACAACACCTACGTCAACAACACGGTGATCAATCGCACCACCGTAAACAATGTCAGCTACAACGGCGGCACTGGTGGAGTCACCGCTCGGGCAACTTCGGCGGAATTGGCCGCTGAGCACGAGCACCACGTCGCGCCTACTTCCCTGCAGACCCAGCACGAACAGACGGCCCGCAGCGACCGCAGCATGCTGGCCTCTGAAAATCATGGCCGCCCGGCGGTTGCCGCCACGGCGCATCCGGGACAGTTCCACGGCCAGGGCGTGGTGGCGGCGCGCTCCGCCGGCTCCACGGGGAACCGGCCGAACACCGTCGCCGGGAATAACCACAACGCCGCGGCGCAGAACGACCGGCCGCCCAATGCGCATTCGAACGGCTCGTCCAACCAGAACAACTCCAACCGTCCGAATACGTCCACACAAAATACAGCACAGCATGGCCAGCAGAATTCGCCAAGCGCGCAGCACACACAGGCCAATAAAACGAGCGGGAATCACCCGAATACGTCGAAGCCGCCGCAACAGAATCACCAGCAGCAGCCGAAGGAGCACGAAAACGGAGGGCATCCCGGAGGCCACGGCGGCCGCTGAGACAACCGGATCGACAATCAAAATGGAAAAGGCCGGAGCACTCGCTCCGGCCTTTGTTTTTGCGCTCAATGCGCTTCAGTGAATCAGCCGAGATTGGAATCCACAATCGCCAGCGTCTGTTGACCGCGCACAAAATTCACGTCGGTAATTCCCAGCAAGCCGCGCAGCTGTTCGGCCGGCACTTTCATTGGTCCCGGTGAATCCGCCTTCCCCGGGGCTGGTTGGGGAAACGCGGTCGAGGTCGCGGTGTGAAACGTCACGTTGCCTTCCACCTTTTGCATTGTCTGGTGGATATGGCCGTTCAGTACCGTCACCGAACCGAACTTTTTCAGATAGCCCAACGCTTGCGCGCTGTCTTCCGTGCCCCATCCCCATTCCGGATACACGGACCAGAGCGGAATGTGCGCGAAGACCACGATCGGCGTGCTCTTCGACAGGTGCTTTACGTCGTCTTCCAGCCACTCCAATTGGTCGTGACCCAGTGTGCCCAGGCCGCCCGCCTTCAGATTCATCACGTTCACCAGGCCGACGAAGTGCACACCTTTCTTGTCGAAGCTGTACCAGCCGGCGCCCTTGCTTCCCTTCCCGTAGCGCTCCAGGAACTGCTTGCCGTCGTCGTTCAGCACGTCGTGTTCGCCCGGCACGTAAAAAACGTTTTTCGGATTAGCGCCCTTCAGGATCTGGTCGACCGTGTCGAATTCTTCCGGTTTCGAAAGGTGGCTGATGTCGCCGGTATGCAGCATGAACTCCGGCGCCCTGCTCAACCCATTGATCTTCTCGACGGCCGACTTCAGCGTCCCGGCCACGTCGGGATTAGCGGGTTTGTTGAATCCCATATGGCTGTCGCTGATCTGCACGAAGCTGAGTTCGCCAGCCATTTCCTTGGCGCTGATTTCTCCCACCCGGCTCAGGCTGTATGACTTCAGGATTCCCCCTTCCATTACGCAAAGCGCGCCAGTCCCAGCCCATGCCATGCATTTCAGAAAACCTCGTCTGTCGATTCCATCGTTGTTGTGATCGTGCAAAATGTCGTCTTTGCTCTTTTTGGCCATATTTTCCCTCTCCCTGATCCCCCCAGTGTTTGCCGCAAGCCCCAGGAG
>DATHOY010000297.1:0-11171 GCA_035484435.1 Vulcanimicrobiaceae bacterium
CTCCAACCGTGGTTGGAAAATGATCCTCAAAAAATGCCGGCGGTTGTGCAGGATTTTTTCGGAAAGCCCGCGATTGCGTTGGTACCTTTGCATCTGGGGGTGCATGGAGAAATTGGCGTCATCGTGGCAGGTTCCGAAAGAGCTGACTTCCCGCAGCTAACCGAGAGACTCGTTTTGAACATTGCGGCGAACCAGGCCGCCATCGGGCTGCAGGAATCCAGCCTCCTGAGCACACAAAAGCAGGTCGCCGGCGAACTCGATCAGCGGGTGGCGCAACGAACCGCGGAGCTTGCCTCCACCAACGAACTGCTCAGGAAGGAAATTGCCGAACACGAATTTGTAGAAGAGAAATTTCAGAGGGAAGAAAGGGAACTTAAGCGCAGTGAAGCGCATAAGGCGGCGATTCTGGACTCTTCCCTTGACTGCATTGTGGCCATGGACCACGAAGGCCGCATTACTGAATTCAACCCCGCGGCTGAACGAACCTTTGGATACGACCGGCAGAACGTCCTGGGCAAGCATCTGGCCGACGTCATCGTCCCGCCGTCACTCCGTGAGAGGCACGGCGCTGGATTCGCGCGTCACCTGGCCACGGGCGAGTCCCGAGTGCTGGGCCGGCGCATCGAGATGACCGCCCTATGTGCCGATGGAAGGGAAATACCCGTCGAACTGGCAATCACGCGTATCCAGCAGGATGGACCTCCGTCGTTCACCGGCTATCTGCGCGATATTACCGAGCGCAAGCGAAACGAAATGGCTTTGCTTGATACCCACGCGAAACTCGCGCGGAGCGAGGAGCGGTGGCGGTCGGTGTTTGAGAACTCGGCGATCGGTGTTGTTTTGGCAGAGTTGAGCGGCCGCATTTTCGCGGCGAACCCCGTGTTCGAGAAAATGCTGGGATACACGGAAGAGGAACTCGGACAACTAAGCTTTCTCGATATTACTATTGAGGAGGACCGTACTCGCAACCTGGCGCTCATCCAGGAGGTTTTGCAAGGAAAGCGCCGACAATTTCAGATTGAAAAACAGTACCGGCGAAAAAATGGCACCACGGTATGGGCGCGTAACAGCGTTTCTGTTGTGCCGGGCACGGAGCAGTTGCCGGGGTTTCTAATGGCACTCTCCGAAGATGTCACGGAGCGCCGGGTGGCCGAGGAAGCTCTCAACGAGACGCGATCTGAGCTTGCCTATATGGCGCGGGTAACGACACTAAGCACCTTAACGGCATCGATCGCGCACGAGGTCAATCAGCCGCTATCCGGCATTGTCACCAACGCCAGTACGTGCCTTCGTATGCTGGACGCCCATCCTCCAAATGTAGATGGTGCGCGCGAAACGGCCAGGCGGACCATTCGCGACGGCAATCGCGCATCGGAAGTGATCACTCGGCTGCGCGCGCTATTCAGCAAAAAGAACGCTCCCTTCGAAGTATTCGATTTGAATGAGGCAGCCAAAGAGGTGGTCGCGCTATCCGTGAGTGATCTGGAACGAAATAGGGTCATTCTGCAGTCGGACCTTGACGCCGATCTGCCATCCGTTTTGGGGGATCGGGTCCAGATTCAGCAGGTCATTTTGAACCTGATACATAATGGCTCGGATGCCATGAGTATCGTTAACGATCGTCCGAGGGATCTGCTGATCCAGACAGCTTGCGACGAAGAGGGTGTGCGTCTGAGCGTCAAAGATTCGGGAGTCGGGATAGACCCCGAAATTGAACAGAAGCTATTTGAAGCCTTCAGCACTACGAAAGGTGACGGCATGGGGATTGGGCTGTCTGTCAGCCGCTCCATCATCGAAAGCCATCAAGGCCGCCTTTGGGCAATCCAGAACGATGGTCCCGGCGCAACCTTTCTGTTTTCCATTCCGTGTAGTACCAATACTTAAGTCTAATAGACGCGGGACCTCCCGATCCTCATTCTCATTCTAAGAAGTCCCTGGACGGGGGAGGCCTATATCAACGTGCGGTTGGTCGCTGTTGTTGACGATGATGAGTCTGTCCGCGAGTCACTGCCGGACTTGCTGGGCGAGCTTGGCTTTCGTAGTAAAGTTTTCTCATCCGCAGAGGAGTTCCTCGCGTCCAACAACCTTAGTCAAATGAATTGCCTGGTATTGGACGTCGCCATGCCTGGGATGACTGGGCTTGATCTCCAGCAGGAACTACGGAATCGCGGGTATAAGATTCCGATCGTTTTCATAACCGCCCGGAAAGACGAGACGACTCGCAGGCGAGCGGTTGAGCAAGGGGCTGCGGGATTCCTCTATAAACCGTTCAGCGACACAGCCCTCCTTGGAGCACTTAATGCGGCGCTCGGGTTGGATTAAAAAACCTCCGCATTCCCGCGGCTTGGAGGGTATGATGCATTCAACTGAGGCGACAGGTCATGAACTGGGGTCGTTTTTTATGTCGAACGCCACGTCCGTTGTGTTTGTTGTAGACGACGATATCTCCGTGCGTGAGTCCCTGGAGTTGCTCATCCGTTCCGAAGGCTGGCACCCGGAGACTTTCTCGTCAGCGAAGCACTTTCTCTCCCATCCTCGAAAGCCCGTTCCAAGCTGCCTGGTACTCGATATTTCCATGCCGGGCCTGAATGGCCTTGAATTGCAGAAACATGTTGCGGCCGAACACCCTGATGTACCCATCATTTTCATTACTGGGCACGGCGATGTTCCAAAAACAGTACAGGCCATGAAGGCAGGCGCCGTCGAATTCCTCACAAAGCCTTTCAAGGACGACGTTCTGCTAAGCGCCGTTCGGCAAGCCCTCGAACGCAGCCGCGTTTCTCTTGGCCAGCAGGCGGAGATCAAAGAACTCCGGGACCGTTACGCGTCTCTTTCGCCACGCGAACGAGAGGTCATGGCCATGGTCGTCTCCGGTCGATTGAACAAGCAGGTTGGGGGTGAGCTCGGCATCAGCGAGATCACGGTCAAGGCTCATCGAGGCAAAGTCATGCAAAAGATGAGGGCTGATTCGCTGGCCGATCTGGTAAAGATAGCCGGTAAGCTCGGCCAATCCTTGGCAAAAGCCTGAGTGAGTTTTCACGACCTGGGTTAAGTCACTTCGAAAGCATTGTTCGGCCCTCGCTTCATGCCGGGTTTACCGTTTGTTTCCTCGTCCATTGGATAACTGCGAAGAAGAAAGGGTGCGTATTTTCGTGCGCGCTCTACATCCCGATACGATGGTATTGTCGATACCTTCGTTCAATTGTTTCCTTCCCGTTCTGCTGGCTTAATCACGTTGGGCGCTGGTAGCGCCAGAATTGAAAGTAGGCGGGAGGAATCTATGTTCGCTCCAGAGCTTCAGCCGGGGATAACCGCGGTCAAGGGCGTGCCCCTGGCCGCCGGCAATCAGGGAATCCGCGACGAACATTCACTCGTCGCGAGGGCTAAGTCCGGACACGACGACGCCTTCGGAGAACTCTACAAACGTCATCAGCGCAAAGCCTATTGCACGGCCTTCCGCATCCTTCGCAATCAGCAGGACGCGGAAGATGCGGTGCAGCGCGCCTTTCAGCGGGTACTCGTGGATCTGCAAAGATTCCGCGAAGACTCCGCTTTTTCGACCTGGCTCACCCGGATAGTCATCAACGAAGCGTTGATGTTGTTGCGCCAGCGCCGCACGCGAGAGCCGCTTCACGAAAAGAGGGTGGACGTTGCGCAAAGTGAGGGTGGCGTGGAGATTGCCGATGGCAGATCTACACCAGAAGAAATCCTCTGCGAAAGCGAACGAAGCGCGGCCTTGCTTCAGGCAATTCGACGGCTTCGAAAGAACTTGAGGGTCGTCGTTCTGCACCGCGAGATGCAAGGCCTGACCAGCGCGGAGACCGCTCGGCGTCTTGGCTTGACCGTGAGCGCCGTTAAGGGGCGCACATTTCACGCGCGGAGACTTCTGAGGGAGCATCTTGAACGGAACTTGAAGAGAGCAAGCGCGCAAAGCAAGCTGCAAAAAAGAAAGGCATGACAGGCAGCATGGGGCGTCCGCTTCTCTGAGTCCGCACTCGCACCACCAGACGCGGGGGCGTCACGCGTACTTCCGTGAGTATGGTGCATCGAGCCAACGAGGAGGAGCGACCATGGGCGGTACTGTTTCGAAACCGAAGTTAGAGCAGTCCATGCAAGAGGAACAAATCCGGGCGGCCCTGAATGCGCAATGGCAGACGTCGGCTGCGGGTGATGTAAACGCGGAACACGATGATTATGCGGACGATGCCATTTGTGATTATCCCCAGTCGGGGGAGCAAATCCTCGAGCGAAGCAATTTGCAGGCGTTGCGGAGTCATCATCCAGGGAAGCCGTCCGGCTTTCGGGTCAAACGGATTCTTGGAAACGGAAATCTCTGGATCACGGAGTACACAATCACGTACCAGGGGCGCTCGGCATACACGGTGAGCATTATGCAGTTCCGCAACAGCAAGGTCGTCTACGAAACACAGTATTTCGCGGATCCCTTTGGGGCGTCGGCCTGGCGGAAGCAATGGGTTCAGCCGATCGCGTGACGCCGCAGCGGGGTCCGGGACCGTTGTCCGAGCCGAGAGTCTATTGTTGCGCCCTGCGTACTTTTGACAGTAGCCGAGGGGGTCCGACAGCCCCATACTTCGCCCAACTGCAACCTCCGGGAGGATACGGCACGCACCACCACTGACCCAAGGAAAATGGCCCTTCTAGGCCAATTTTGTTCTCCGGGTCGACCGGATCCTCTTCCTCTTGCAGTTCGCAACTTTGGGCTTAGTCCCACGTCCTTTCAGGGAGACATGCGTATGCCTGCCGCAGGGATTGCTACCGTGTCCGTCAGCTTGAGATCACAATTTTTGGATGGTTTGATTCCCGGCCAGCGCAAGGCGATATTGGGAGCCGCAACACAACGCCGTTTCACCGCCAAATCTGTGATCACAAACCAGGGCCACCCTGCCGAACAGCTTTTCCTGTTGACGAAGGGACTCGTCAGATTTTTCTTTGTTACGGGTGAGGGAAGGAAGCTTCTCTTTCAGTGGATTGGACCAGGAGACCTGTTCGGAGGCCGGGCGGTGCTGTCGAGCCCTTCATCTTATCTCTTGAGCACAGAAACAGTGACGGACAGCACGGTGTTGGTGTGGAATCGCGCGACTGTCCGGGGCTTCGTGTCGCAGTATCCCAAGCTGCTGGAGAACGCGCTGTTAACGGCGTCAGACTACTTGGCTTGGAATCTCACGGCCCACATGGGTTTAGCTTGCCGCACCGCCCGGCAGCGGGTTGCCCAAGTGCTTGTTACTCTTATCCGAACCGTCGGGCAGAAGGTTGAAGGGGGTATCGCCCTTCAAATTACAAACGAGGAATTGGCGAACGCGTCGAACGTTACGCCGTTTACCGCAAGCCGGCTGATGAGCGAGTGGCAGCGCGACCGTGCCATCGTCAAACGGCGAGGTGAAGTTCTGGTCCGGTCGCAGGAGCGCCTGCTCTTGCATCTGGTGTAACTGCGCGTTAAGTTAATTTGTCTGTCCCCGCCGTTGGTGTTTCCCTGATTGCGCTTGGTCAAGTTCAAGGTTGCTTTAGGGCAACGACGGCATCGTTCTCCGATGCCATGCTATTCCTTCATCAATCGGTTCAATAACCAAGGTTCGTCAACTTGGTATTGAACATCAGACTGGAGAGGCCATCAACAATCAGTCCGTGATTCGAGTTCTTTTGGTGGATGATTTCGCCGATTGGCGCAACGCGGTGCTTGCGAAGTTCCGAAAGTATCCAAGATTGCAGGTTGTTGGCTATGCGGCTGACGGAGTTGAAGCGGTTCTGCGGGCGAAGGAACTGCAGCCTGATCTGATTCTGTTGGACATCGGGCTCCCAAAGCTGAATGGGATTGGAGCGGCACGAGAAATACGTAAGATCTCAATCGAATCGAAAATTGTTTTTTTGAGTCAGCAGGTTGATCCAGATATCGTGCGGGCGGCGATCGGTGCGGGGGGGCACGGCTACGTTGTTAAGTCGGATGCTGAGGGCGACCTATTTGCTGCTGTGCAGGCGGTGATGCTCGGGAAAAAGTTTGTGAGCCGCAGCCTGGCGGATCACGACATCTAGGATTCGATAGCGCGACTGAAAGAGGACAGGACGCCCAGTGCCCCTGTTCGTTCCTTGTCTCACCGATGAAGAAAGTTTGTGATGCCAGCCTATTTCAGAATCGAGAAAAATAAACGACTGGTGATGAGTACTCTCTCAGGCGTCTTCACCATAGCCGACGGACTGGCGCATCAAGAGAAACTCCTGAAGGACCCTGAGTTTGACCCCAACTTTTCTGAATTGGTAGACTGCACCCACATCACTAAGCTCGAATTCGGGCCTGATGATGTGCGCAGGCTTGCCCAAAGATCCATATTCTCTCCCGATTCACGCCGGGCCATCCTGGTGAACAACGATCTGGTATTCGGATTCGCAAGGATGTTTGCCATGTTTCGTGAGGTGTCTGGCGAAAAAGGTGTCCGGATATTTCGTGATCTTGATGAAGCACTTTACTGGGTTCTTCCCGAGAACACAGGCACCTGAGTAACTTCTCCGCCCGCGACTGATCGGCCATTATAAAACAGAGAGAAGATATGTCGGCGGATATAGGTCAGAAATCGCCCGTGGCCGTGGTCCCGCAATTTTAAATAGGAGAAGTTCCGTCGGATGCCGGGCCAGCGAAGAGGATGAGATTCTCATCTGGGTCCGAGAGTATGAAGGTTTCGGCGCCCCATGGCTCCTGTTTAAGTGCCTGATGGAAGAAAACTCCTGCAGCCTGATAAGTCAGAAACAGTTGTTTGATTTCGTTTGCAGTGGCGACCGTGATGGAAGCGGAGAGCAGGTGTTCGCGCTTTCGGAGGTCGCCGACGAATACAGGTTCGAAGACCAGCCGCAACGCGAGCCGTGCATTGTCGCGGACGACCTGCGCGTAGAATGGCGGATCGCCATAGATGAATTCGACGGCGAAACCGAGCTTGCTTGTATAGAAATCACAGGAACGCTGGATGTCGGCAACGAAGAGTTGTGCCGAGATTGAGCTGAAAATGGGACGCGGCGTCGTCTGCCTGCCTTCATCGGTCATGCCATCTGCTCCTTATTTGAGCGCCTGCTGCGGGGTGTCTGGGGCACCGGACACCCGCCGCGTTATTTTGAATTGAGATTACTGGATAAGTCCACTTCCCCCATGGATCGAGAAGGATTCGGAAATACTGATCCTTACCCAGGCCACCCGGAAAAATTACCGTTCCAAATTTGCGGCGGACGGCGCATCATGGTGACTGCCCGGTCCCAGGAAGAGCTGGGATGAAGAGAATCGTTTTGCTGCTACCGCTGCTTTTGGGGTTTGCAGCAGGTCCTGCCGCTACCCAAGACGTAAGCTACAACTTCGACCAAGACACGGATTTCTCCAAATTCAACAGCTATAAGTGGGTAGACATCAAGAGCGTGCAGCAGGTCGACTACGCCACCACTCGGCAAATCACCAAGGTGATTGACGCCGAGCTGGCCAAAAAAGGCCTGCTCAAAACAGATTCGGACCACGCCGACCTCTACATCGGTTACCAGACGGCCCTCAGCAGGCAGACAGCGTGGATGGCGTATCGCGACGGCTGGGGCTACGGCCCGGGGTGGGGCGGCGGATTGGCCACCCTGTCCGAGGCGTCCATCCACGCCGGTGAGCTTGACCTGGACATGTACGCGGCAACAGAGAAAAAACTGGTGTGGCGCGGCGCCGTGTCGAACGCGGTCGATCTCAATCTAAATCTCGAAGGAAGTGAGAAGAATATCCAGAAGTTCGCGGAGAAGCTGCTGAAGAATTATCCGCCGAACGCCCTAAGCGCCGATCGCCAGCGCGAACTGAATGACAAGCGACACCTCCCCGGTAATCGCAATCTTCATGCTGCTGCTCACTGTTTTTCCTGTCCTCTTGGAAACATCGGTGTGCTTCTTCGCGTGCTACCGCGAAATCGAGAGCGACATGATTAGGTGGCAACGTTTAAGGATGAGTTGTGTGAATTTGGTGGACGAGACCGGGATCGAACCGGCGACCTCATCGTTGCGAACGATGCGCTCTCCCAGCTGAGCTACTCGCCCACGAGTAGCAACCTTTTAAATGTTAGCAGAGGATTGGAGAAGATTCCAACGGGAGGGAAAATTGATTTGTCATGGCAGACAGGTCGCGCACAAGAACCGACCTGAAGGTCGGCCACTACAAAGGCTGGTGCAGGGCCACCCTTCCTTCGTCAGGGCAGGCTCTAAAGGTGGCCGCTACGGTTGGTCGTGGTTGGAGCCGTTGCGCTGGGCTACTACTTTGCGCGCGTTTTCGTAGAGGGCGCGAGCCTGGGGGATGGAGTCTACGGCCTTTTGGACTTGGGGATCGGCGGCGAGTAGAACCTTGTCGCCTTCCTGGGTGCCGTAGGCGGACATGAAAACTTCCTGTTTAATCTTGCGCTTGATCCAGTCGAGGTTGTCGGAGAACTCGACTTCGGTGTACTTCACGTTGTGTTTCGTGAGGTAGGCGCGGAATTCGCGCAGGACGTTGTCGTCGACTTCAAAGCTGTGCGTGATGGCGGGCTTGGTGCCGAGGTAGTAGCGCGTGAAGCCGGCTACGCCCTGTTCGGCTGGGTAGAGGACATCGGCGCGGAAAAGCGTTTCCTGGAACTTGTCGTACTTGGGTGCGGCGACGATGATATCCGGCGTGATGCCGCCGCCACCGGTGACCTGGCGGCCGCTGTCGGTCTGGCGGATTTCCGTCGGGTGATCGGGGACTTTGCGCTCGTAGTGATATTCGTAGAGAGAGATGGATTTGTAGTCGCGCTGGATCAAGCGGCCGCTGGGGGTGTAATAACGAGCTGTGGTGAGAGCGAGACCCGTGTTTTCAGAGAGCGGCTGGACGGTCTGAACGAGACCCTTGCCGAAAGTGGTTTCGCCGACGACCAGGCCGCGGTCGTGATCCTGAATGGCGCCAGCGACGATTTCGGCAGCGGAGGCGGAGTTGTTGTTGACCAGGACGACGAGAGGCACGGTCATGCCCTGGTTGCCGCGGATGGCGGTGAAGCGGCGCTCCGGCGCGCTGCGGCCGTGATAGGAAACGATGATTTGGTTCTTTTCGAGGAACATGTCGCCGACGGCGACAGCTTCATTCAGAAGGCCGCCGGGATTGCCGCGAAGGTCAAGCACGAGACCGTCGAGAGAATTGGCGCCGAGTTGCTTGAGGGCGTCGGCAATTTCGCGATCCGTGGTTTCGTTGAACTGGTTCAGGCGCATGTAGCCCACGCCGGGCTTCAGCATGGTGACGATGTCAACGGAGTGGCGGGGAATTTCGTCGCGCGTAACGGTGAAGACGAGGGGCTCGGTGAAGCCTTCGCGGGTGACGGTGATTTTTACGATGGTGCCCTTGGGGCCTTTGAGGAGGTCGGCGACTTCGCTGGTGGTCAGGCCGTCGGTGGACTTTTCGTCAACCTTGGCGATGATATCGCCCGGGCGGAGGCCGGCGTTGTAAGCGGGTGCGCCGACGTAGGGGGACATGACTACCGTGTGGTTTTCGCGGGGAGCGACGACCATACCTACGCCGTAATACTTGCCGCGCTGATCTTCGCGGAGAAGGGCGAACTGGCGGGCGTCAAAGAAATTCGAGTGGGGATCGAGCATCCGAAGCATGCCGGGGATGGCGCCCTGGTAGACAGCCTTGTCGGCGTCAACCGGCTCGGCGTAATTGGCCTGGACTACGGACAGGACGCTGGTGAAGTCGCGGACGGCGGTTTGATAGTCGTCCGTGTTGGCGGTGGTGGCGCGGACGGAGGGGCCGTAGAAGCCCCCGAGGACGCCGGAGATGAGGAGGACTACAACTACCAGGATTAGGCCACGACGTTCAGGATTCATGGACACCTCGCCCTTTTTGGAAAGCCCAGTATAACATGCAAAACGGAAGTCTCGTTTGACACGATTGGCTGCCCTTTCTATGATGCAGACAGGGCGCCTTACGGCGCTTTTTACCCATGCTCAGCGTACCGCACATGATTGTGGTGTTTCTGGTGGTACTGGTGGTCTTTGGCCCCCAGAAACTGCCGGAATTGGCGCGGAGCCTGGGCAAGTTGATGGCGGAATTCCGCAAGGCTTCAACGGATTTCAAGGGTGCGTTTGAGGAAGAGATGCGGGACCTGGAGCGCCAGGCACGCGTTGCGGAGCTGCGGAAGAAGAATGCCGAGGCAGAAGCCGCCGAAGCGAAGGCGAAAGGCCTGGAATCGCCGGCGGCGTCGAGCGCGACCTCTGGCACGGAAACCCTCCCGGAAGCGGCGGCGGATTACCCGGCTGGGGAAGGACCCGTGGTGAAGCCGGAAGCCGAAGCTATACCTAGATTAGACGCGTCGAACGGCGAAAGCGTGGCTCCAGCCGCGGAATCCCCGAACACAGAGTTGAAGAGCGAAAGAAGCCCGAGCGAACCTCCCCCCTCCCATGACCAACAGCAGCCAGCCTGACAATTCCATCGCGGCACGACTGGAAGAGAGCGGCGGACAGATGACTTTTTTTGAGCATCTGTCTGAACTGCGGAAGCGGATTATCAATTCGCTGTACGCGATCGGGATCGGGGCGTTTGTTGGGGTCTATATCGCGCCAAAAGTAATCCACTTTATCAACGAGCCGATGCAGAAGGCGCTGGTGGCGGCGGGGTATTCGGACAAGCTGTATTACAACCATCCGGCGGGAGCGGTAAACCTGGTCATCACGCTGGGTGTGTATATCGGGCTGGTGCTGGCGTCCCCTGTGGTGCTGTACCAGATATGGTTGTTTGTGGCGCCGGCTTTGTACAAACACGAACGAAGCGCGGTGACCGGATTTCTGTTTTCGACGGTTTTCCTGTTTCTGGCGGGGATTGCGTTCGGATATTTTATAACGCTGCCGTACATATTGAAGTTTCTGGTGAGTTTCCAAAACTTTGGCGGGACGGTGGCGCCGCTGCTGAGCATCAACGAGTATTTCGATCTGATCCTGATGATTTTGCTGGGACTGGGGCTGGTGTTTGAACTGCCGATCCTGATTTTCTTTTTGACGTTGTTTGGAATTGTGACGCCGACGTTTTTGTGGAAGAACTTCCGGTACGCGATTCTGATTATTGCGGTGGTGGCGGCGATTATTACGCCGACGCCTGATGCGACGACGATGCTGATATTCATGGCGCCGATGGTGGGGTTGTATTTTGTGGGGAT
>DATHOY010000298.1:0-4357 GCA_035484435.1 Vulcanimicrobiaceae bacterium
TGAACCACGCGCCGCAAATGGCCGAAGAGTCGGTCGCCCTCCACTCCGCCGCGCAATGTCCCGAAAAAAAATCCACGTTAATCCTCGGCGGCAGCCAGCTCGGCCTGCAAATCCATGAATCCGTCGGCCATCCCATCGAACTCGATCGCGTCCTCGGTCAGGAAGCCAATTTTGCCGGTACCAGTTTTCTTACACTCGACAAGCTCAACAATCTCCGTTACGCATCCTCCATCGTAAATGTCGTCGCTGACGCTCGCCCCGCCCACGGTCCCGGTCTCGGCACCTTCGCCTACGACGACGAAGGCGTTCCCGCGCAGTGCATCGACGTCATCAAGGACGGTGAATTTCGCGGCTATCTCTCCAGCCGCGAAACCGCGCATCTCATCGGCCTTCAGCGCTCCGGCGGCACCATGCGCACCGAGAGCTGGAACCGCCTGCCCATGATTCGCATGACCAATGTCAGCTTGCTTCCCGGCGCCTGGACGCCCGAAAATCTCATCGCCGACACCGACGACGGCATTCTCATGGACACCAACCGCTCCTGGTCCATCGACGACCGCCGCTACCAGTTTCAGTTCTCCACCGAAATCGCCTGGGAAATCAAAGGCGGCAGGAAAACACGCATGCTGAAAAATCCCAGCTACAGCGGCATCACCACCGAATTCTGGAACTCCTGCGACGCCATCTGCAACGCCGATCACTGGGTTCTCTGGGGCACTCCCAACTGCGGCAAAGGCCAGCCCATGCAGACTATGGGCACCGGCCACGGCGCGGCTCCCGCGCGTTTCCGCAACGTAAAAATCGGAACGGCATTTTCTAACCAATGACTCCTGCGAAAAAAACTCGCCCGCCCTCCACGCGCCGCGCCACTGCCGAAGTCTCGCTCCGGCCGGAAAGAGAATTGCGCACCATCACCGATCGCGTCCTTCGCATCGCCAAGTCCATCGGCGTTCCCGAAACCGAAGTGCATGTCGACGAAGTCATCGACGCCCTCACCCGCTTTGCCAACAATTCCATTCACCAGCACGTTGCCGAGCACGGCCTCACCGTCTCTCTTCGCGTTGTCGTCGATGGCCGCACCGCTCGCGTCACCACCAACCGCGTCGAAGAAGACGCCCTCCGCGCCGCCCTCGAATCCGCGGCCTCGCTGGCCTCCAGCCAGCCGAAAGACCCCGGCCTCTTGCCCCTGCCGGCCAAACAAACGTACCGCCCTGTTGGCCGTTTCATCGATCCCACCGCCGCGCTCTCCGCCGAGTCCCGCGCGCGCGCCGTGAAAAACACCTGCACGCTCGCCGAAAGCAACGGCCAGATCGCCGCCGGTATTTTCTCCAGCGGCCAAAGCCAGTCCGTGCTCGCCAACTCCCGCGGCCTCTTCGCCGCTTACCGCCAAACCCAGGCCGAATTTTCCGTCACCATGCAGCAAGGCTCCGCCACCAGTTGGGCCAAGGCCAACGCCGCCGATTTTTGCGCTTTCGATCCGCCCGCACTTGCGAAAACTGCCTGTGAGAAGGCGGCGCGCGCGGAAAATCCCGCCGAACTCGCGCCCGGCAAATACACCGTCATCCTCGAACCCGCCGCCGTCCTCGATCTTGCCGGTTTTCTCTTCTACGATTTCTCCGCCACTGCCGTTCAGGATCAGCGCTCGTGTTTCTCTGGCCGCCTCGGCAAGCCGCTCCTGGGGAAAAACGTGACCATTACGGACGACGTCTATCACCCCGAACAACTCGGCGCGCCCTTCGACGGCGAAGGCATCCCTCGCCAGCGCGTGCTGCTCGTGGACGGCGGCGTTCCACGTAACCTCGTCTACTCCCGCCGCTCCGCGAAAAAATCCGGTGTGCGTCCCACAGGCCACGGCTTCGACTTGCCAAATGAATACGGCGAAGCTCCAATGAATCTTGTGATCGGTGGCGGCAAGTCCTCCATCGACGAAATGATCGCCGGCACGGATCGCGGCCTCCTGGTCACGCGCCTCTGGTATATCCGCGAACTCGACCCCTACGAAAAAGTAATGACCGGTATGACCCGCGACGGTTTGTTCCTCGTGGAGAAGGGCAAAGTGACGCAATCTGTGCGGAATTTCCGATTCAATCAATCGATTGTGCAAATGCTCCGGAATGTCCAAGCCCTCGGCCCCTCCCGCCGCGCCACTGCCGAGGAATCCTTCGAAATGGTCGTTCCCCCAATGAAAATCGGCAATTTTCACTTCAGCGAAGTTACGAAGTTCTAAGATACTTGCCCCTCTGCCTGCCCTTGCATTACCGATGCATTACATAGAAATTCTGCATTGTACTTCGCCGTGCCCAGCCTCTATTACTCTGCTATGTGTAGCAGGCGGCGCCAGCCGAACTGGGGGCACCCGGACCACGATGCATGTGGGACAGGTTTCGTCGCGCGCCTCGCCGGGCCTCCCACCCACGAAATCCTGCAAATCGCCCTGCAAGCCCTCGAACGCCTCTCGCATCGCGGTGGTGTCGACGCCGACGGCGCCAGCGGCGACGGCGCCGGAATTCTCAGCAGCCTGCCGGTTGAATTCCTTCGCGCCCGTGCCGCCGAACTCCGTATCACCCTTGGCGAAAATTTTGGCGTCGGCATGCTCTTCTCGCCACACACTCGCGTCTCTGATGCGCAGCGCTCCATCGAAGAAGCCATCGGCCGCAGCAAGTTGCGTCTCGCCGGCTGGCGCAAGGTTCCCGTCAATCCAAACGCTCTCGGCCAGCGTGCGTTTGAAACCATGCCCGAAATCTGGCAGTTTTTCATCGAGCCAACACCCGCGAAAGCCCCCGCCGCTGATGCTCCGGCAAAATTCGAGCGCAGTCTCTCGTTACTCCGTAAGCGCGCCGAAACTCTCTTGCCGGAGCGCTGTTACATCGCCTCGCTCTCTTCGCGCACGATTGTCTACAAGGGGCTCCTGACGCCCTGGCAGTTCCCGCACTTTTACGAGGATCTCCGCAATCCTGAATTCGTCTCGCACTTCGCCATCTTCCATCAGCGCTATTCGACAAACACGGAGCCGTCCTGGCAACTCGCGCAGCCTTTCCGTTACGTCGCTCACAACGGCGAAATCAACACCATCATCAGCAATCGCCGCTGGCTCCGCGCCCGCGGGCCAGAAATTCGCAAACGCATCGGTGTCGGTGAATGGTTCCCGATGCTCGAAGACAACGTCAGCGATTCGGCCAGCTTCGACAACGCCCTCGAACTGAAACTTCTCGCGGGAAAATCCGTGGAAACATCGATGCTCGAACTGGTTCCCACAGCTTTCGCCGAAGACCCCTTCCTCTCCGCAGACGTTCGTCGCACCCTTGAAGTCCTCTCCCGCGAAGGCGAGCCCTGGGATGGCCCTGCCGCCATGGTTTTCAGTGACGGCCTCTCCGTCGGCGTGAAACTCGATCGCAACGGACTCCGGCCGATGCGCTATCTCGTCACCCACGATGGACTGGTGGTCGCCGGCAGCGAAACAGGTTTGGTCGATCTGGAAGAGTCGCGCGTCGCCGAACGCCACCGTCTTGGCCCCGGTGAAATGATTCTCGCTACGCCACAAGCCGGCGCGTTTCTCCGCTGGCGTGAACTTTTGAAGAGCGTCACCACACAAGTCCAGCGCAAAACCGCATCCGTCCCTTCGCTCCTCAATCTCGCGGATGATGCCCCGCGCCCGCCCATCGCAGAGCCTCGGCGCCTCGCCGGCGCTTCCGGCTGGACCGACGACCAGTACAAAATTCTTTTTCACCCGCTTCTTTCCGGCAAAGAAGCCGATTGGAGCATGGGCGACGACGCGCCTCCCGCCTTTCTCTCCACGTTCACGCGCCCGCTTTGGGATTACTGTAAGCAGCGCTTCGCCCAGGTAACCAACCCTCCCATCGATCCTCTGCGCGAAGCCCATGTGATGTCCCTCGAAGTTTCGCTCGGCAAGTCGCATTGCTTGCCCGGCCCCGTTCTTAGCGCCGCTGAGCTTGCGGCGCTCTGTGCAGCGATCCCTGTGCTGCAGGTCATTGATACAAGCTTTCCTGCCACCACGGGAGTCTCGGGTGCACGCCGCTGTCTCACTCAGTGTTTGGCTACCCCTCTGAGTAGCGGCGAGCGACCGGGGCTCCTCCTCCTTTCCGATCGCAATGTAAGCAGCGAACGCGCCGCCCTTCCCGTCCTGTTGGCCACAGCCAAACTCTGGAAAAGCGCCGTACGCCAGGGATACGCCGACGTCCCGCTGATTGTCGAAAGCGCTCAAGTATTCGAGACGCACCATGTCGCGATGTTATTAGCCGCCGGTGCCAGCGCGGTCGTCCCGTATCTCGCCGAAGAATTTGCGGAATCAGAAGAGCCCGGCGCCTTCAAGAAAGTGCGCTCCGGCATCTACAACGGC
>DATHOY010000299.1:0-22888 GCA_035484435.1 Vulcanimicrobiaceae bacterium
ACTCCAGAATTTCCATAACGCGGGCGGAGGCAGGCTCGATTTTGTCGAGCTCTTCTTCGCTAAAGAGCACGTATTGATCCTTTTCGTACTCATAGCCCTTTACTATCTCGGACCGCTCCACGTTCCGATTGCATACCGGACAAAACAAAGGCTGTTTGAGCCGTGAATGGCATTCCTTGTGGAGCTGGTTGAAACTGATCCGCTCGCTGCGGGCTGCGGCAAACATACGCACTGGCATCGAAATCAAGCCGAATGTGAGATGGCCTTTCCAGACAGTCGTGGCCATTTGAGCTCTCCTTCGCCAAGAGACTAGGGATTGTGCCCCGAGTCTTGTTAGGTTAGACGCCTACCGGATAAGAAGCAAGGCGAAATCCCGGCTAAAAACGTCAAAAAGTAAGCCTGCCGGCCTAAGATAAGGTCTGAGATAGAATGCGTCCATGGCCAAGCTGGAAGAATACCGGCGGAAGCGCCGCTTCGACCGGACACCCGAGCCTTCGGGTGAACCCCAACCTGTGCCCAGTAGGGTCGAGGACAAGCCCTCCCCAGCTGCTAATCCTGCCACGGCGGGCAGGCGCACACGCCTGCCAAAGCCGAAACTGCCACAGTTGGAAGTTCGTCCCGGGGCCGAGCATGGCGATACTTTCGTGGTTCAGAAGCATCGAGCAACTCGACTGCACTACGATTTCCGGCTAGCGATTGATGGGGCATTGAAGTCCTGGGCTGTGCCCAAGGGGCCTTCCCAGAGCCACGCCGACAAGCGGCTGGCGGTGCAAACGGAAGATCATCCGCTGGACTACGCCAACTTCGAAGGGAAAATTCCCGAAGGCAATTATGGTGCGGGAGCGGTAATGATTTGGGACCGCGGGACTTTTCATGTCGAGGGCAATCTCCCTGCGTTGAAGCAATTGGAAAAGGGAGAAATCAAGTTCAGCTTGAACGGGGAGAAATTGCGCGGCAGTTTTGTTTTGGTGAAACTGAAACAAAGCGAAAAAGGCAACGAGTGGCTGATGATCAAGCATAAGGACGCCGCCGAAGATTCTTCGTGGAACATCGACGAACGCGATGGTTCCGCCATTACAGGACGCACGCTGGACGAGATCAAAGAGGAGTCGCCTCCGAAACGCCGGGCAATCCCAATTCAAGCCAGTGAAGTGCAAGGCGCGCGCAAGGGCCCAATGCCCTCTCGTGCAGAGCCCATGCTCGCCACGCTAGCCAGCCAACCCTTTTCCGATCCCAACTGGCTCTTTGAAATCAAATGGGATGGCGTGCGCGCGCTGGCGCGAATCGAGGACGGCGGCCTGGTGCTGCGTTCTCGGAACAGCGTAGACATCACCAAACGCTATCCCGAGCTGGCGTCACTTCCCAGTGCCTTGGCCGCTCGCAACGCAATTATTGACGGAGAGATCGTCGCTCTGGACGCCCAGGGTCACAGCAGCTTCGAACGCCTTCAGGAACGCATGCACGTACGTGCTCCCGGGGCGGGCCTCATTGGGCAGATGCCCGTCGTTTACTTTGCTTTCGATCTTCTCTACTGCGACGGATACGACCTTCGTGCAGCGCCGCTACTGGAACGCAAGCAACTTTTGCAGCGGTTGCTTTTCACAACCGAGCGGTTCCGCTACGCCGATCATCAGCAGGAACACGGAAAAGAACTGTTCGCGCTGGCGGAACAAAATGGTTTGGAAGGAATTGTCGCAAAGCGCGCCGACAGCCCGTACATTTCCGATCGAAGCCCATACTGGATAAAGCTGAAGATTACCAAGACAGTCGACGCAGTGGTTGGAGGCTGGACCGAAGCGCGCAGTTCTGCTCTTCCCTTTGGCTCGCTACTCTTGGGCTTGTATCAAGGAAGAAATCTTCGGTTCATCGGACACGTCGGCAGTGGATTCGACGCGAAAAAGCTTGGTGATTTAAGCAGCAGGTTCAATGAGTTGGCGGCTTCCGTTTCTCCATTCGATACCACGCCCGAAACCAACGAAAAGCCATCCTGGATCTCTCCTGCTCTCGTGGCGCGCGTCAAATTCAGCGGATGGACACAGGAGCACGTTCTGCGCCACCCCGTTTTCATCGCGCTGCGCGAGGATGCGCGTCCCGCCGATTGCCAGTGGGAAAATGAAGTGGCCCCTGCCGAGCCCGCCGCACCAGCCATTGTTCGCGCGCCGGAGATTGTCGGGCGCGTGCTCAACTCAAAAGCCGAGATCGAAAGCGAGCTGTTCAAGGGTCGTTCGGAAACCGTCACTATCGATTTGGACGGCAAACGGCTGCGCCTTAGCAATCTGAACAAAGTGTATTTCCCCGAATCCGGCTACACCAAGCGGGACCTGCTGGCCTACTACTACCGGATGGCTGATTACATCCTGCCTTTTCTCCGCGATCGCGCTTTGGTTCTGCGGCGTTACCCCGACGGAATCAGGGGCCAGGCATTTTTTCAGAAGGACGTGCGCGATGGCCTGCCGGACTGGTTCAGGACGGTTCCGGTGGATTCCGAGCATCGCGGCGAAGTAATTCATTACGCGACCGCCGGCGATCGTGCTTCTCTTCTCTTTTTGACGGGCCTCGGTTGCATTGACCATAACCCGTGGTCCAATCGCCTCGACGATCTTGATCACCCTGACTACTTCTTCTTCGATTTGGATCCGTCAGACGGCACGGAATTTTCTGCCGTCGTCACCATAGCTCGAGCACTTCAGGAAAAGTTGGAAGAACTCCAGTTGGCTAACTTCCTGAAAACTTCAGGTGCCACGGGAATCCACATTTTTATACCCGTGGAACCGGTCTACACATACGAGCAACTGCGCACCTTCGGCGAAATCATCGCGCGCACGGTATCTGCCGAGCACCCGAATCTGGTCACCAGCGAACGCATCGTTGCAAAGCGGCCCGCCGGCCGCATCTTGATCGACGTGCAGCAAAATGCTCACGGGCGCCCGCTGGCTGTTGCGTACTGCGTGCGTGCTTTTCCACAAGCGCCTGTTTCCACCCCACTGTTGCCGCGCGAACTGCGCCCCAATCTGCAACCGGCCAACCTGAACATCAAGACGATTTCTGCGCGACTAAAGGAAAAGGGTGATTTATGGGGCGATTTCTGGAAGCGGCGCCAAAGATTGGAGCAAGCCATCGAAGCTTTGAGCAGCCGCATACCGCCGCGAGTGAAAAAAACTTCCTGATCGTTCATAGGCATTGCCTTTTCCGCGCATCGCAGCTGTGATTAAATCTCAAAGGTCGGAGGTGAACCATTCCTCGCACAGGCCAGCTTCGTGTTGGGACTTCTGGATACTCTTACAAACAGTGGAAGGGGAGTTTTTACCCGGAAAAGCTCCCGGACCGCGAAATGCTGACCTATTATGCCGGCCAGTTCGAGACGGTCGAGATCAACCATTCTTTCTATCGAATGCCCACGGAAAATGTGCTCTTGCAGTGGGCGAAGAGCGTTCCGGAAGGATTCAAGTTTGCGCTGAAAGCCAACCAGCACATCACCCACATCAAGAGGCTCCGCGGCTGTGAAGACACCTTGAAGCGGTTTCTGGAAGTGGCCAGTGTGTTGAACGATGGCGACCACCTTGGCCCCGTTCTCGTGCAGCTTCCCCCAAATTTCAAATTCGACCAGCCGCTGCTCGAGGATTTTCTCGCCCTCCGTCCGCCGGCGTTTTTGTTTGCCTTTGAAGTGCGTCACCCATCGTGGTACACCGAGGAAACCTACGCCGTCCTTCGCCGCCACGGAACCGCCCTCTGCCTGGCCGAAACAGACAAGGACACACCTCCGGAAGTCCTTACCGCCGAATTCACCTACGTTCGCCTTCGGCGTGAAGACTACACTGCAAAGCAACTGGCGGCCTGGCGCAAGCGCTTTAATGAGTGGCTTCTCAAAGGGGTGGACGTCTACGCCTACTGCAAGCACGAAGATGCCGGCAAAGGCCCGGCCTACGCGCGTTCGCTGCTGTCAGAGAAAGTTCGCTAAGTAAAGCCAACCGAATCTCACGCAGGTGCTTTCACGCGGATTCCCGCAATCTCATTTGAGATAGCGTTCTTTGATGATGTTCATGTGGCGCAATTCGTGGCCCGCGATGTGATACGCCAACGCGCGCACGCTGGAGCACTTTCCGTCGGCCACGCCGGACCTCAGCAGCGCCGCGTCACCCAGGCTCTGGAAGAAGGCAATCGTGGCGCGCCGCACCAGCATGAATTCGTCCAGCAGGTCGCCGACATCCCGCTTGTTCGCTTCTGAATAGCGCGCGAAGTCATCCTGCTCGAAGCCGGGAAGTTCCGTGGAATCGTTGCGTGCAAATCGCAGGGCACGGTATACGTAAATGCGCTCGTCGTCCACGAGGTGCCCAAGAATCTCCTTGATGGTCCATTTCCCCTCCGCGTACCGATGCAGCAACCGAGTTTTGGGAATGGACAAGAGAAACTTTCTTGTAGACGCCAGATTTGCCGCAAAATGTTTCAAGATCATGCCGTCGTTGGGCAGCAGGCTGATGTACCTGTCGGCATAAACCGGATACTCGCCAGCTTGCGGTTTCTCGATCAGTCTGCAGGGTCGGACTTCTTTCCTCTTTCGCGTTTTGCCTCCGCCCTTCGACACTCCGCTGCTCATTCGCTTCTCCCATTTCCAAGTCTTCATTACAGATGAACTTTATTGACAGGTCTGAAGTTCGTCCCTCTGTTGGCAGATCGCGGCCTGCCCTCACTGAGTGGCGCCGTGCCTCAGCTTCTGGAGTCGTGGCACTTTGGCAGAAACTCTTTCCTCCAGAATCCGGCAGACGGGCGCCGCGGCAAGAAACGTGGCACGCAGCGGTTCTTCGGGTGCAAAAGAATTCGCAATTTTCATAATGCAGGCTTCGGCGCGTTGCCGGTGCGTTTCCGCGATCTTCGGCTCTTTCGCCTGCTGGTAGACCTGCCGGGCGGTCGCAAACACCTGCCAGGCCGCGACCAGAATTTCAAACTTGTCCACAATTGCCAGGGCTCGCTCTAAAGCCTCCCGTGCGCCGGCCACATTGTTCTCCGCCAGTGCCAATCGCGCCTTCACTTCCCAGGCGAACGCCAGCATCTGGGGATCGGCAATGCAAAGCGTCGAGTCAAGGCAGCCGTCGGCCGCCGCGCGGGCTTCCAAGAATTGTTCCGACAGAAGCAAGACGCGGATCGACTCGAGCCGCGCCATCATGCGCCACTCCCAATGCAGGAAAAATTTTGTGCTCACCCCCAAATCGTATACGTTTCTGAAATGCTGCAAGGCTTCCGCACAGTTCCCCGCATAGAACGCGGCGTGGCCAGCTGCCATCTGGTCAAGCGTGGAGGCCTGTCCGTCGGGATGCTCTCCTTCGGTCTTGCCCGTGGATTGGCAAATCTGCCTCGCTCCCTCGAAATCGAAAGCCAGGATGCGCAGCCATGCTTCGCGGTAGCTGAACAGCCAATACCGTGCCAGGTTTTCGTCCGGCGTGGCTCTTCCGGCTCGCGTGAGTTGCAACAATTTTCCAAATTGCCCCATGCTCAAAAGCGATCCGGTTTTCACGCTAAGCGCTCCGAAGTGCGCCATCATGCGGGCAGTGGGATCCCCGTCGGGCACACCGGCTTCACCTAGCTCCATTGCCTCCTGGTATCTGCCATGGAGAAGCAAACAATGTGCGTATACGACTTGCTGGTAGGCGTTCAACCCGAAGGGGTCCAGCCGTACCGCCGTTTCGTAGGATGACCTGCACAGGTCGGAGTCCGTCTTGCTCCACGTGTCGAAAACCAATCGGCACCCTGAGGCCACCATCTCCGTCTGGGCCAAGCGTACCGGGTCGTTGACACTTCTGCTGACCTGGACGGCCTCCTCCACGGCCGCAAGTCCCTGACCCGGATCAATAAAGCCCAGCGGATACATGGCGGCAATCAGCGAGCGCAATTGCGCTTCTTTCAGGCCTGCTTGCTGAGCCCGCGTCGCCGCACTCATGTAGGCGTCGGCGGATTCCACCAGTGCACCCAGTGCGAAATAAGCGCCTCCCAACGACTCAAGAATATTGACTTCCAGTTCATCACGAAGCGCCGGGCTCAGCTTCGCCGCCAGCACACGGCCGTGGTTCAGTATCTCGATCGAATCCCGATGAGCAAATCTTCCCACCGCATTTTTCGCCGCGAGGATCAAGTAGCGCGTAGCCTGCTCAAAGTCGAAGCCACCCTCGAAATGCAGTGCAAGCTCGGTCGCCTGCTCCTGCTCGCAGGGATCGCAAAACGCCCGGAGCCGCTGCGCGAGCAGCAGATGAAGCCGCGCGCGGGCCGCTTCCGATAGCCGGCCGTACAAGACTTCCCGGTAAAGAGAATGGCGAAAATCGTAGTGTGCGGAAATCTCTCCGTTCGGCAACGCGTTTATTCCCGCCGACCGGATGAATTGGAGCCTGTCAGCAAGCCTCTCGCACGCCTCTTCCACCGCGTCTTCTTCGATTTCTGCTGCGGTCGAAATGGCCCAGACGGAAAATCGCTCTCCGGCAACGCTAGCGGTTCTCAGGATGCGCTGCTCCTCGGCGCTCAACTGCCGGAATTGCGCTTCGATCAGTTGATCCAGTGTCTCCGGTACTTTCGGTTCGACATCTTTGAGTGCCACTTTCAGCGTCCATCTTCCATTTTCTCGCGCAATCAATTCCCGCTTCACCATATCCTGCAGGATGTTCACCAGGAATAGCGCATTGCCCCCGGAATGGCGGTAAATCAGGCCCGCCAAGCCTTCGGGGAAGCTGCATTCCGCAAAGTGGCTCTCCAGGTATTCCGCGACGTCTGGTTCTTCCAGCCGTTCCAAGCAGACTTCGCGCCCCAGATTGTGGAGCACCAGATCCTGCTTCAGCGCCTTCAGTGGACTCCGTGAAAGAATCAGGTCCGCGGGGCGATAGGTTCCAATCACCAGCAACTTCGCAGGACCCCTACGCCGCGCCACCGCGGAAAGGAAATCCAGCGTGGAGGGATCCACCCAGTGAAGATCCTCCAGCACCAGCACCAGTGGATCCTGCGCCGTAAGAGTTTCCAGCGCTTCGCAGATTTCCCGCACCATCCGCTCGCGTGTTGCACCGTGAATTTCTTTCTGCAGTGCTTCCCGCTGTTCGGCCTTGATCAATGAAGGGAACTGAATCAGCCAGGTGGGGGCTTGCTTGGCCAAAGTCTGCACCACAGCGCCTCCGTTGGCCTCGCGCACCCAATGCCCGATCGCTTCCAGCACCGGATAGTAGGCCTCCTTACCGCCGAAGCCCTCCACGCACTGCCCGCGAATCACTCGCAAATTCGGGTGGCTTATCACCGCCTGATGAAACGCATCCACAAGCGTCGTCTTCCCGATTCCCGCTTCACCGGTGATGAAAACCACCTGCCGCTGAGAATTCAGGGCCTGGCCCAGATAATCGTCCAGTTCGGCCATCGCTCCTTCGCGGCCAACCATTTTTCGCGCGGCGTTCGTGCCGCAGCCGGCGGGCGCTCCGGAAACCACTTCGCTCACCGGGGCGATGAACTGGTATCCCCTCCGCGGAAACGTTTCGATAAATTCCGGTTTGTCACGCGGATCGCCCAGCGCTTTGCGAATTCCCAAAATATATTTCTTGATGACTTCGGGATTTACATACGTTTCCGGCCACAACGCATTAAGAATTTCTTCCTGCGTCACCAACCTGTCCGCGTGCTCCACCAGATAGCGCAGCACATCGAACGCTTTCGGTGCCAGCAACACCCTTTCTTCCCCGCGCCATAGGCAATGGTTCACGGTATCGAGCCGGAAAAATTGAAATTTCTTCATGTTCGACGTTCGCTTCCCGGTCCCCGCCGGCCGGGTCGGCCACTTGGTACCTGGGTCTTGGGGCGGAATCGGATTGCCTGATGGTTAACGATAAGCGAAAAGTCTGGAGAACAAAACGGCCATTTTTTCTCCGGCCAGACCTCGCAGCCGACACCATTCGCCTATAACACCGCGCCGCGCTTTAACTTAGGCGCTCGGGCCGTCAGGCCGCCACTTTGTCCATCGAGGACCCGCCGAACCGGAGCCGCCGCCAAAAAAGTCGCACGAAGCGGTTCGTCCGGTGCGAAAGAGTTTGCGATCTTCAGGATGCAACTTTCTGCGCGTTTCCGGTGTATCTCCGCGGCATTCTCATTTTTCGCCTGCAGATAAAACTCATACGCAGTCCCGTCCAATCTCCACGCCGCCGTGGGAAGTTCAAATTTCTCCAGAAGCGCTGCGCCGTTCCGGATACTCTTCTCGCCCGCTTTCCCGTCCTTCTCCGCGATGGCGAGTCTTGCACTGACCTCCCACGCAAGCGCCTGCAAGCCGGGCTCGTCCGTGGATAACGCGGCATCCAGAATCCTGCCGGTTTCTGTGCGCGCATCCTCGATCTTTCCCAAAGCCAGCAGCACCTTCACCACACCGAACTGGGCCTGCATTCGCCAGTACCAGTGCAGGAAAAACTTCGGCGTCACGTCCGCGTCGATCACCCGCTGGAAATCTTGCAGTGCCTCGGCATGTCTCCGCTCCAGGAGCGCGGCATTCCCGGCCGCAAACCACCCGATGGCCTTCGACTGTCCCGTGGGATAACCCGAATTCGAGCGAATCATCGCGTCGCATAACTCCTGGGCGCCGGTGAAATCCATAACCACGGTTCGCAGCCAGGCTTCGCGGATTTTCAGCACCCACGGGTCGTTGCCATTCTTTTCCGCCCGCTCAATGGCCGCGCGCAGCAATTGAAGCACCTCGCCTAGCCGACCGAGATGTATCAGCGCCATGGCTTTCGCGCCAAGGGCTAGAAGATAAGCGACGGTATTGGAGGTCTCGCTGATTTTCAGAATGCCGTCTTCGGCGATTCGGAGCGCTTCTCGATACCTGCCTTGAAGCGGGTGAAGATGGGCGTAATGCATTTCGGGATAGAGCCCGCCGGTCAGCCGGTCGATCGTTTCTTTGGCGGAAGTATAGAGTTCCGCGTCCCGCGATCGCCAGGTGTGGTAATACAGCCGTGCACATGGCGCAAGGATTTGGGTGCGCGCGCGGAGAATGGGGTCATTCAGTGAAGCACTGATCTGATCCGCCTGTTCGACGGCCTCGACGGCGCGATCCACATCAATCAGGCCCATCGGATGCACCAGGCGAATCAACGCAGTCACTTCGGCTGCCCCGAGCGAAGCTTCCTTCGCCAAAGCGGCTGCCTCCTCGTAAGCCTGTGCGCATTCATCCATGTTCCCCACCGCGTAATGGATGTCGCCGATCTGTACCAGAACTTGTGTCTTCAGTTCCGCGCGATGGCTGGCCGTAACCTGGGCGATCAGTTCCAGTGCGTGCCCCAGAATTTCGATCGAATCCTGATAGGCAAATCTTCGAGCGGCATTCTTCGCCGCAACGATCAGGTAGCGAATCGCCTCTTCATAGTTGCGCCCTGCTTCGAAGTGCATGGCAAGCTCGGTCGATTGCTCCTGCTCGCAAGGGTCGCAAAGGGCCTGCAGCCGCTGCGCCAATTGCAAATGCAGTTTCGAGCGGGCGACTTCCGAAAGTCTCCGGTACAGCACCTCTCGATAGAGCGAATGACGGAATTCGTAGTGCGCGGAAATTTCTCCGTTCGCCAATGCGTTGATTCCGGCGGCCTTGATGAATTGCAGCCGTTCGGCAAGCCTCTCGCACACGTCTTCGATGACTTCCGGTTCCAGTTCGGCGGCGGTTGAGATAGCCCAGACCGAAAAACGCTCGCCAGCGACGCTGGCGGTCCGCAGGATGCGCTGCTCTTCGCAGCTCAGTTGCTGGAATTGCGCCTCGATCAGTTGATCGAGCGTCTCCGGAACGCGTGGCTCCACATCTTCCAGCGCTACCTTCAGTTTCCAAGCGCCATCCACCTGCGCGATCAGTCCCCGCTTCACCATGTCGAGCAGGATGTTCGCCAGGAAAAGCGCATTGCCGCCAGAGTGGCGATAAATCAAGTTTGCAAATCCGCGGGGAAAGTCTCCATTCGCGAAGTGAACTTCCACGTATTCCGCCACATCGGGTTCTTCCAAGCGTTCGAGGCTGATTTCGTGGCTCTGATTGTGGAGCACCAGATCCTGCTTCAGCACCTTCAGTGGACTCTTCGAAAGAATCAGGTCCGCGGGGCGATAGGTTCCAATCACCAGCAACTTCGCTGGCCCCCTGCGCCGCGCCACCGCGGAAAGGAAATCCAGCGTGGAGGGATCCACCCAGTGAAGATCCTCCAGCACCAGCACCAGTGGATCTTGCGCCGTCAGAGTTTCCAGCGCTTCGCAGATTTCTCGCACCATCCGCTCGCGTGTCGCACCATGAATTTCTTTTTGCAGTGCCTCCCGCTGTTCTGGCCTTATCAATGAAGGGAACTGGATCAGCCATGTTGGGGCTTGCTTCGCCAGTGTTGCAATCACCTCTCCGCCGCCCGCTTCGCGAACCCACTGGCCAATCGCTTCCAGCACCGGATAGTAGGCTTCCTTACCGCCGAAACCTTCAACGCATTGTCCGCGAATGATTCGCAGATTGGGGCGGTTGGCAACCTCTTGATGAAAAACATCCACAAGGGTTGTCTTCCCGATTCCCGCTTCACCGGTGATGAAAACCACCTGTCGCTGAGAATTCAGGGCCTGGCCCAGATAATCGTCCAGTTCGGCCATCGCTCCTTCGCGGCCAACCATGTTTCGCGTGGCGTTCGTGCCACAACCTGTCGGCGCTCCGGAAATCACTTCGCTCACCGGGGCGATGAACTGGTATCCCCTCCGCGGGAATGTCTCGATAAATTCCGGTTTGTCACGCGGATCGCCCAGAGCCTTCCGAATTCCCAAAATATATTTCTTGATGACTTCAGGATTTACGTAGGTTTCCGGCCACAGGGCGTTCAGCAGTTCCTCTTGCGTTACCAGCCTATCCGCGTGCTCCACCAGATAGCGCAGCACATCGAACGCTTTCGGCGCCAGCAACACCCTCTCTTCCCCGCGCCACAGGCAGTGGTTCACGGTATCGAGCCGAAAGGCATGGAACTGCTTCATCTTCGAGGTCCAATTCTCTTCATACGCTTGGCAGGAGCGTCCTGGAAGCAGCGGTATTCGCGAGTTTACGATATTTACCTGGAGTTGACACCTTCGCTGATTTGCCTCGCATTCCCCCTCTAAGATTCGCAGAAAGCGGGATTTGGCACAAAATCCGGCTCCGTAGTCACCGAAATTGGACCGAAATCGTCACCACCCGGTCATGTCCTCCAATTCCTCTCCCGGTACTCTGCCCCTGTAACCGGTAGGCCCATGTGCCAGAACTGGAATCTCACTTTAAAGGACGTAATCAGAATGAAGAAAATGTTGGCAGTCGCGCTCACTTTGATGTTTGCATCTTCGGTCTTCGCGTTTGATCTCGACGACTCGCTGGTTCGCTGGCGGAACATCGTCGGCGTAATCACAGCTCCGGGCGTTGACAACCCGGTCGGAACCATCCATGCCGGCGCAGGACCCTGGACCGTTCGCAGCGGCCGCGCCAGTGTGAATCTTTCGACCGGCGCAACCTCCTTCGAAGTCGAAGGGCTGACGCTCAATGGCGGAAACTCCACCGGAACTCCTGGCCCTGTTTCCGCGGTCATCGGCACCCTCGTCTGCAACTCCGGCACCGCAACCGTCGCGATCCTGGACACCGCTTCTGTAACTCTCAACGTGCACGGCGATGCCGAGTTCTCCGGTCATCTCCAGAACATTCCTGCAACCTGCGCGAACCCTCTGTTCCTCGTCCGCATCGCGGCTCCCGCCGGCGCTGCAGGCCGCTGGATCGGCGCGGCAACCGAGCGCTTCATCGGCGACGACGAGAAGTAGGGGATTTCGTCGCGCTCACCCTGGCGAGGCCAACGCGGCCTCGCCATTTTTTCCAGCGGCCGCCAGACGAGGTACTCGTGAGGCAACAGGCAGGACCCTTCGTCACCAAAATTGGACCGAAAGGGTCACCCGCGGGTCACGATTTCGCTTTCCGACTCGCCTAAGGTCATCACATGCGCGGAGCATTTGTAGTTCAACTGGGCCCCGAATCGAATCCAGCCGAAGGCCGGTTTGAAGGCTGGGTAGAGGAAGTGGATTCCTGCACCGAGCTGAGGTTTCGCTCGACGGAGGAACTCCTGAAATTCATGGGTCTGCGTCTTGATTTGGTCAGAGATTCCGGCGGTAAACCGCCGGCGTGCGAAGCGGCGGGAAATCCGCCGAAGAAGTCTGCCGCACAGAAGGCGAAAAAGTAGAAGTGAAGCTGGCACGCAGTTTGTTCGACTCGCAGTCGGCAGGAAAAAAGAAAGAGAGAGAGACATGGGCGCATTCGCAAAGAATCCGATTCCGCAACTGGTGCCGCAGGCGGTTCAGCCGTCTCCCAGGCTTTTCATCCCCGATCCGGCGAAACCTTCACGAACGATGAGCCTGAAAGCGGCCCAGCAGTTGTCGCAATTCGTACCCGTGATTGTCATGGTTCCAGCCGGCGCAACCGGCGACGGCGGCGTTCCACCAGCGACAGCCGCCCGAAACGTTTCGCCGGCAGAAAACGCCGGAGCCGCCCTGTTGCTGCAATTCCTCCAAAATGCGCTGTCCCAGGTCAAGACCCAAAAAATCGAAAACGGGCTGGCGTTCAGCGATGTTGAGGTGAATTTTTCCTCCATGGAGGCGACCCGGAAAGGCCGGCCTGTGGCGCTCACTCCCCTCGAATTCAAGACCCTGAAATACCTGGCGCAAAACCCACGCCGCGTCCTCTCCCGCGAAGAACTTCTCAATGAAGTATGGGGCTACGAAAACTACCCCTGCACCCGCACCGTGGACAACGTGATTTTGAGGCTGCGGCAAAAACTCGAGAAAGATCCGTCTCGCTCCGTTCATTTCCACACTGTTCACGGAGCCGGCTACAAATTTTTGCCCTAGGGAGTTACTCCGCATCGTTCGCGGTTGTGAACATGCGACGAGCCAAAGGAGGACCAGTATGAAAGGGACAATTACAGACCGAGCCGCGGCTGAGTGGAACGAGAGCGAAGCAATTGCCCTCGCTCAACAGGGCGACGCCATGGCCTTTGAGTGCCTCTACAAAGCTCATTGCAAACACGTCTACAGCCTCTGCCTGCGCATGCTTCGAAATATGGCCGAGGCGGAAGACCTGACACAACAGGTGTTTCTCCAGCTCTTCCGCAAGATCGGCACTTTCCGCGGCGACTCTTCTTTTTCCACCTGGCTGCACAGAATTTCCGTCAACGCGGTTCTGATGTACCTGCGGCGCAAGCGCCCGGCCGAAAATCAGATGGACAGGCTGGATGACACCGGTTCCGGCAGCGCCGATCCCCGGGAATCCGGAAACAATCCTCTTTCGGTGCCCACGGTGATTGACCGGCTCAACCTCAAGCGCGCCATCCGCCGGCTCCCGGCCGGCTACAAACGGTTCTTCCTGCTGCACGACGTGATGGGATACCGGCATCGTGAGATCGCTGAGCAGCTTGGATGCTCGGTCGGTTGCTCAAAATCGCAGCTGCACAAAGCGCGCAAAAGCCTGCGCCGGCTGTTGCAGGGAGAGCCCGTTGGCCAGGACGGTTCCGAGTCGCTCGCCGTCTCACGGGGGAATTCGTCAACGGAATATCTCTACGGAGAACCGAATTGCCTGACTCCCAGTTGACGACTTTTTGATTTCAGACGGACATCTTTTCTTGCAGTTCCGGGTAGTTTGAATTTGCAATTCATAGGAGACGAAATGTTGAAGTCCAAGATGGTTTTTTATTTCTACTGCTTGATTCTCATCGGATTGGTATTTGGCACTGCGGACGCCAACGCGCAGTCGGTTGCCTACCGGCAGACGGATCTCACGTCAAGCGTGCCCGGTGTCGCAAACAATTTGACGCCGGCCTTGCTCAATCCATGGGGGATTTCTTTTCTTTCCGGCCAGCCATTTTTCATTGCGAACAACCGGTCGGGGCGCGCTACTTCACATGACGCCACCGGCTTGAGTGTCGGTTTCCGCAGTTTCACTCTCCCCAACGCGGCCGGCACCGGACTTGAGCATCCAACCGGAATCATTGCCGACCAGAATTCCTCCTTTGGCGGCCCGTCGCTTGTTCAACCCCTCATTTTGGTCACCGAAGAAGGTTCCATTTTTGCGTGGGGCCCGGACGCTCACGGCGATTTCCTGCAGCAAGCGACACTTGAACGCCGCAGGGCCAGCGCCGTCTATACGGGTGTCGCGATGCTCAATTCAGCGGTTGCCCAGCCGACCCTCGCCGTGGTGGATTTCAAAGGCGGCTTCATCGACACTTTCCTGCCCGGATTCACAGCCGTGGCGCTTCCTGGCGCGTTCATCGATCCGACTATCCCCGCCGGCTTCGCGCCTTTCGGCATTCAAACGATTGGCAACCAGGTGTTCGTGACCTACGCATTGCAGGATGCCGCCAAACACGACCCGGTTCCTGGCGCAGGCAATGGTGTCGTCAGCATTTTCGACTTGCAAGGGAATTTCGTGAAGCGCTTCGCCACCGCTGGCGCTCTGAACGCCCCCTGGGGCGTAGTCAAGGCCAGCGCCAATTTCGGCCCCTTCGGCAACGACATTCTGATCGGTAACGTCGGCGACGGCACCATCAACGCGTTTGATCCAACGACCGGGCACTTCGTGGGAGTGTTGCTGGACGGCGACGGATTCCCATTTGCCGAAGTTGGACTGCACGGCCTGGCGTTTCGTGGCGACGGGTTTGGAAGTCCAGACACGCTTTATTTCACGTCACAGCTTAACAATGAAACCGATGGACTCTTCGGCGCGCTTACCCCCGGCCGGGTCAGCACGATCCGCGCATCCGCTCCGAACGCGAACATCAATGTTAACGTAACGCTTACAGCTAGCGTTGCCGCTGGGCCGGGAAACGCGGGAATACCGACGGGCACGGTCTCGTTTCTGGATGGCAACACCAGATTGAAACCAATTCCGCTGGTCAACGGATCGGCCAGCTTTTCCACATTTTTCACAACCGCTGGAACCCATTCGATCACCGCTCAGTACAGCGGAGACGCAACATTTTTGCCGAGCAGCGACGGAGTGACTATGCAGGTTACTGGCATTGCCACTACCTCTACGCTCGATGCCCCCGCCGACGCCGCGCCCGGCGATACTATAGTCTTGACCGCGACGATCAGTTCAGCCGGCGGTATTCCAACGGGCCAGGTGACGTTCCATGACGGAACCGCCAACCTCGGCACTGCTACTTTGAACGCCGCAGGCAGCGCCTTCTTGCGAACTAATACTCTCCCCGCCGGCACGCATTCTCTTTCCGTGGCCTATGCGGGTGACGGAAAATTCGACGTAAGCACCTCCGCCGCAGTTACCCTGGACATCGCCAATCCGGATTTCTCCATTGCGGCGGCTCCATCCACTGCGAGCGTTATCGCGGGTCGCTCAACGCAGTTCAAGATGACGGTTACTTCCGTGGGCGGCTTCGCAAACAGCGTTACGTTTTCTTGCGCACCCGTTTCCGGCATAACCTGCAGCTTCAATCCGGCCGCAGTCATTCCTGGCAATAGCCCCGCGAGCACTACGCTGACAGTCACCACCTCCGCCACCGTTTCGCGTTACGGATTTGTGATGCCGCGTCAGATCGGCCCCTGGGCTCTTCTCATTGCGATTGCTCTCTTCAGCCTCGCGATGCTGCGCAGCGGGAAGCTGCCATCCATTCGCCCCTCACCGCTCGCCGCCTCGGCCGCCGTCATCTTTGCGCTGTGTCTCGTAATCGGCGGATGCGGCGGATACTCCAACGGCTCGCAGGCGAACAAAGGCACCGCTACAATTATGGTCACCGCCCAATCGGGCGCTGTGGCGCACACCACAACCGTCAGCGTTACGGTGCAGTAACCGGAAGAGACAACCATGATCGAATCATTTCTATACGGGACTTGGATTGGAGGCCAGGTTCTGTATTGGTTTTTCCTTAGGCATTTGACCCAGATCCACGGTGCGTTGTATTGGGACGCCCTCCAACTCAGGTTCGGTAGGGGACTTCTTACGGAGGAATAATGCAATTGCTCGGCATTTCCGGAAGCTTGCGCGCCACCTCCACCAATACAACCCTTCTGAAAGCAGCGGCGGCCATGGCCCCAGAGGGCGTCACACTTCATATCTATGACGGCCTCGGCGATCTTCCCCACTTTAATCCCGACCTGGACAAAGACCCGCCACCCGCCGCCGTGGATGAGCTTCGCTTTCATCTCCGAAAATCCGCCGGCGTAATCATCTCCACACCCGAATATGCCCATGGGGTCCCGGGCGTCTTGAAGAACGCGCTCGACTGGCTGGTCGCCAGCGGAGAACTCTATGAAAAACCCGTTGCGCTGTTCAATGCGTCCCCACGAGCAAATTACGCACAGGCTTTCCTTACCGAAACGCTCACAGTAATGACCGCCAGAGTTATTTCCGAGGCTTGCATTGTCGTGCCGCTGTTGGATAAAGACATCGACGCAAACGGAGTTACCGTTGATCCGGAACTCACTCGAACACTCCGTTCCGCCCTGGTCGCGTTTGCGGACGCAATCGGCAATTACGGGAGATAACGACGCCACAGAGCTTACTCCAAATGGAAAACCGCGGAATACCGAAAGGTGAGGAATGGTGAAAGCATGAATATGGTGTCTCTGAAGTGCTTGACGTTTATCCCGATTGCGGGCGTTCTGGCCGTGCTTTTGCTTTCTCACTTCCCATTGGCCAGCGCGCAAACCGAAAATTACGAATTCAACGATTCCCATTTCCATCTCACCAACAACATTCAGGAAGGCCCCAGCATTCGCGAATTGCTGAACATGATGGGCAACAAAGTCGGCCGTTCCACAGTCTTCGGCGTCCCTCTGCAGCAGGAGTGGCTGTACGGGGTCGATGGAGACCGCGCGCCAACCTACTACCTCCACTCCGATGCCCCGCTCTACTACTACTCGTTCACGGACGCCTGGATTGCGATGGCTTACAAATCACTGCCGAAGGAGCAACGGGCGCGGCTCGATCCCATGATCACCGGTTTTAATCCGGCGGATATGTACGCCACCGACCACATTCGCCGGGTGCTTCAGACCTTCCCCGGCGTTTTCACCGGCATCGGCGAATTCACCATCCACAAGGAATTCGTCTCAGCGAAAATTCCGGGCGCGGTTGCCAGCCTTCAAGACCCGGCGCTCGACAGAATTCTCGATTTCGCCGCCGAAGCCGGCCTGGTGGCTATTCTTCACAACGACATCGATCTTCCTTTTGCAAAAGAAGGTTCTGCTCCCGCGTACTTCAATCAGGTTAAAGCCCTCTTGAAGCGCCACCCGAACACGACCATCATCTGGGCCCACATGGGCCTGGGCCGCACGGTTCGGCCGCCCGCGAATCACGCCGCGATGATCGACGAACTCCTGCGCGATCCCGCCCTTCATAATGTTTACGTCGACATCTCCTGGGATGAAGTGGCTAAATACTTCGTCGTCAGCCCCGAAGCGACAAAAAGCCTGGCCGGACTGATGCAACGCTATCCCGACCGCTTTCTGTTCGGCACGGATGGAGCCGCGCCGGCGGATGAAGCCAGGTATCTGAAGGTCTTCCAGCAGTACGAACCGTTGTGGAAATCGCTGGATCCGGAAACCTCGCGTAAGGTCCGCTTGCAGAACTATGAGCGGATTTTCGACGAAGCGCGCCGCAAGGTCCGCAATTGGGAAAGCACCCACGTCGCGAGCCCCGGTCCCAATTGAATCGGCTCTCGGCTCTAACCTTCCTGTAGGCGGGCGGGCCGGATGATAATGCTGCCTGGCCCCGTCGGAACAAATCTTTGTCGCACGCCTGCGAGCCGGTTCGCCAGACTTTCGCTCGAAACTCGGGGGAGTCCGGTAACTTCATGCGTGCTTCTACAAAACGAGTCATAATTTCGTCCGTCTAAGCCGGGCACGAGGTCTCTTGTTCCCGCCGATCGCGCATTGCGCGGGTGTTCTGCTTCGATTTCTGCCCACTCACAAGGAGGAATTCATCATGAAACGATGTTCGCTCGCGATGGCTATGGCCGTGCTCTTTCTCGCCGCCGGAACGCGTCTTTGTGCCCAGAGCGACCCGCAGAATCAAACTCCCCGTCCGGCACTCTCTCGATCCGAGGAAATGTTGGACAGGTGGAACGATATCGGGAACAAACTGATAGCCATGGCCCAGGATTTCCCCGAAGACAAATACGATTTCAAACTGCAGAAGGATGAACGCACCTTTGCGCTAAATCTTCTGCACGCCGCCGCGCTGGATTTCGTCCTGATACGCAGGGTTTCCGGATCAAACCTTGGGCCAGACTTCGGCGAGGGCGACAATCCTACGCGTGACGCTTTCAAGACCAAGGCCGACGTGGTCAAGTTCGTGCAAGAGGCCGTCGCGGATGGCGCGCGAGTGATTCAACAACAGGGCGACGCGGGGCTGGACAAGACATCGAAGTTTTTTGGAAACCGGCTGGCCCACAACTCCTCCATATGGACGTTCGCAATCGAGCACAGCGGCGAACACTACGGCCAGCTGGTGGTCTACTATCGCGCGAACAACCTGGTGCCGCCGGATTCGCGGCGCAACGCGCAACAGTCGCCGCAACAGTCCGAGCAGCCCCCACCAACCCTTGCTTCGCTCGTGGATCGGCAGATTTCCGCCGTCGAAAAACTGATTGTGGATGCCGCCCAAGCCATGCCGGAAGAAAAATACAATTTCTCTCCCGCGAACTTGAGCATTCCCGGAAGCGATTACAGCGGGGTGCGCACCTTTGCCCTGGAGGTCAAGCATATCGCAGCTTCCAATTATTTCCTTTGGTCGCCGCTCACCGGCGAAAAACTCCCGGAAGGGCTGAAGGACGGGAACGGCCCGGAATCTGTCAAGACCAAGGCCGACATCCTCAAGTTTCTGAGCGATTCATTTGCCCTCGGTCACAAAGCGGCCGCTACCCTGACTTCGGAAAACATGCTGCAGAACGCGGAGCCCAGCAAATCTCCCCGCTTGCACCGGGCTACTTTCGGTGTTGCCCATGCCTATGATCATTACGGGCAGATGGTGGAATATCTGCGCATGAACGGAATCGTTCCTCCGGCCAGCCGGCAATAATCAGACTGAACTATCCCCGGCCTGGATTTCGGCTTCGGTTGAGGCAAGCTTCAGTCGAACGCGCTCTCCGGAGTAACTCGCGGCCCGCCGGTCAGAAGACTGGCCCAGTTTTCCTTTACACGGCTTTCAGTAAGGGATTTTCTTTTCCTGTTGCACCCACGCCGAAAAAACTTGGAGCGATTCCTCGCGCAGGAATTGCTGCATCGGCACTCGCCGATCCGCAGGCGCGCGGTTCAGTTCTTCGTAGATGAACGCGTCGTCGAACCCGGCGGCAGCCGCATCCGCAGCCACGCAGGCATAAAACACCCGCGCCGGACGCGCCCAGTAGATCGCGCCAAGGCACATCGGGCAAGGCTCGCACGTCGTATAGAGGTCGCAGCCTGCGAGCTGAAAATCGTCCAGTTTTCGGCAGGCTTCGCGAATCGCCACCACCTCGGCGTGCGCGGTGGGGTCGTTCGTGGCCGTGACGCGGTTCGCGCCTTCCGCGATGATGCGCCCGTCTTTTGCGATGACCGCGGCGAACGGGCCGCCGTTTCCCGTGCGGACGTTTTCCATTGCCAGCGCGATGGCGCGGCGCATGAACTCTTGCATCATCCGGATTCTTCCCGTTTCAGGGTGCCCTTACCCCCGGCAAATATCAATATCAATGTAGCGCTTTCGTGCCCTGTCAGAATGGCGCGAATTTACGACCGCGGGTGCGCTACAATCACTCGAAATCGCCGGGTTGTGCGCGCAAAGTGCAGACGGATGGCCATGGAAAACCGCCAGATTGGCAAGTCGGTCCAACGCAAGGAAGGCCGCGAAAAAGTCACCGGCGCTGCGCGCTATGTGGACGACCTGACTTTCCCGGACATGATTCACGGCGTCACCGTGAGAAGCTCCTTCGCGCGCGGGAAGATTCTCGGCATCCGGTTTGGCGAGGGAATTCCGTGGAATGAATTCACCATCGTCACCGCGAAAGACATCCCAGGGAAAAATTGCATCGCCCTCTTGATTGAAGACCAGCCATGCCTCGCGGATCAATTTGTAAACCACCCCGAAGAACCCGTTGTGCTGCTCGCTCATCCCGATAAATATCTGCTTGAAGAAGCACGGCGGGCAGTCCAGATCGACTTCGAACCGCTGCCCGGAGTGTTCACGATCGACGATTCGCTCTCGCGCAAGCAAATCATCTGGGGAGACGACAACGTATTCAAATCGTATCGCGTCGAAAAAGGCGACGTAGGTTCCGCTTGGAGCAGCGCCGATTTTATCGTCCAAGGTGAATACGACACTGGGGCGCAGGAGCAACTTTACATAGAACCACAGGGCATGATCGCGCGTGCGAATTCCGCTGAAGGCGTTACCGTGTGGGGCTCGCTGCAATGCCCGTATTACGTGCACAAGGCTCTGGTGCGTCTCTTTGGCCTGCCAAAGAAAAAAGTGCGCGTCGTGCAAACCGAGACCGGCGGCGGCTTCGGCGGCAAGGAAGAATATCCTTCCATGATCGCCGCACATGCGGCTCTGCTGGCGTTGAAATCCGGCAGGCCGGTGAAAATGATTTACGACCGCGCCGAAGACATGGCCGCCACCACGAAACGCCACCCGTCGCGCACGCGCCACCGCATGGCCGTCACGCGCGAGGGAAAGCTTCTGGCGATGGAGATCGACTTCACACTCGACGGTGGCGCGTACGAGACGCTTTCTCCCGTAGTATTGTCGCGCGGCACGATTCACGCCGCCGGGCCCTACGCCTGCCCAAATGTTCTGATCCAGAGCCGCGTGGTAGCCACCAATGCCCCGCCGCATGGCGCGTTTCGCGGCTTTGGCGCTCCGCAGAGCGTGTTTGCACTCGAGCGCCATCTCGACCGAGTTGCCGCGGCCGTTGGAATCTCGCCGGAAGAAATGCGTCGCCGCAATTTCATTCACGAGGGCCAGACGCTTTCGGTGGGGCAGGTCGTTCGCGAAAAAGTGCAAATGGACAAACTGCTAGATCGAACGTTGGAGCTCAGCGGCTATCACGCGAAACGCGCGCGCTTTGCGGAAGAAAATCCACGCAGCACGATCAAGCGCGGCATCGGCTTTGCCTCGTTTCTCCACGGCGCGGGATTCACGGGCTCGGGGGAAGAGTATCTCGCCTCGGAAGCACTGGTGACAGCCACGCCCGACGGCAAGGTGCAGGTCCTCGCCGGCAGCACGGAGATGGGGCAGGGAACGAACACGGTGTTCGCGCAAATCGCTGCAGAAGCCCTCGGGCTGGACACCGAACAGATCGAAATTCTGCAACCGGATACGTCACTTGTGCCCAACAGCGGCCCAACTGTCGCTTCGCGGACCACAATGATCGTAGGAAAACTTGTCGAGACAGCGGCACTGGCGATCAAGCAATCGCTGCTGGATGCCGGCCTGCTGAAAAATGGCCATTCTGCGGACGATTTCGCCGATGCCTGCCACAAGTACACCGGCAAATTCGGCCCGTTGCGCTCTCTGGTGAAATACCAGCACCCCGGCGATCTTCATTGGGACGACGTCAAATATCAGGGCGACGCATATGGCGCCTACGCGTGGGCCGTTTACGTCGCTGAAGTTTCCGTCGACACGCGCACGGCCGAAATCCGCGTGGAAGACTTCGTCGCCGTGCAGGAAGTTGGCAAGGTGATCAATCCCATTCTGGCCGCGGGGCAAATCGAAGGCGGTGTCGCCCAGGGCATCGGATTTGCCCTCTATGAAAACGTGGTCTGGCAGGAAGGCCGCATGGTCAACGGACAAATGACCAACTACATCATGCCGACGTCGATGGACGTCCCGCCGATCCGCGTTTTTTTCGAGGAGCTTCCCTACGCGCGCGGGCCCGCAGGTGCAAAGGGCATCGGCGAACTTCCTCTCGATGGAACCGCGCCCGCGATCTCGAATGCCATTGCGCACGCCACTGGAGCGGACGTCCGGCAAATTCCGATAACGCCGGAAAAATTGATGGAGATGCTGGAGGGCGTGCATGCTTGAGGCCGCACGCAAAATCCGCGTGCAGTGCGAGATCAACGGCAAAGCGTTGTCGATTGAGGCGTATCCGATGGCGCGATTGCTTGACGTTTTGCGTGAGCAAGCCGGCCTGACCGGAACGAAAGAAGGTTGCGGGGAAGGCGAATGTGGTGCGTGCTCGATCGAGATGGACGGTGTGCTCGTCAACAGTTGCCTGGTCCCCGCCCTGCAAGCCGATGGGGCGAAAATCCGCACGATCGAAGGCGTTGCCGACGCGGGCGTATTGAGCGCGGTGCAACAGGCGTTTCTTGCGCATGGCGGCGCGCAGTGCGGCATCTGCACGCCGGGGATGATTCTCGCCGCAAGCAATCTCTTGTCTCGCAACGCACACCCGACGGAGAGCGAAGTTCGAGAAGCCCTCTCTGGAAATCTCTGCCGCTGTACCGGCTACACAAAAATCTTTGAATCCGTCCTCGAAGCCTGCCGCGCGCAAAGGCCGCGCCCATGAGATCGTACGTCCCGGGTTATGAACTGCTGGAGCCACGAAATCTCTCCGACGCTCTGGAACGCATGGCGGGCCAGCCCGGCGACTGGAAACCGTTCGCCGGCGGCACGGACCTGATGGTGCTTCTTGAAGCCGGAAAACTTCCGCACCGGAAATTTCTCAGTGTCTGGAAACTTCCGGAATTGCGCGGGACTGCCGTAACCCCCGAGCACGTGACGCTGAACGCGCTGACAACCTATTCCGAAATTCGCCGCCACGACGTTCTCCGCCGCGAATTCCCGCTGCTGTGCCAGGCTGCCGCCGAAACCGGCAGCATCGCCACTCAGAATCGCGGCACCCTGGGGGGAAACATTGCCAACGCTTCCCCCGCCGCGGATTCGCCG
>DATHOY010000300.1:0-4221 GCA_035484435.1 Vulcanimicrobiaceae bacterium
CGGGCATGCTGATATCCAGGACGATCACGTCCCAGTGGTGGCGCCGGGCAAACTCCACCGTTTCCTCGGCCGTTTTTGCTTCCCCAAAGATCACGCGAGGGAATGCTTCCGCCAGCGTCTCTCTTAGGCCCCGGCGAAACATGGCGTGGTCGTCAGCGATCAGAATCCTCATTGCGCACGCTTTCTGCAGTGATCGAGGGAGCAAGAGGAATCGTGAGCGTCATCGTAGTTCCCGAACCGGATACTCCTTCTGCTTTGAATTCACCGTTGAGCAAAAGCGCGCGCTCCTGCATCCCGATCAGGCCGAGGGATTTGCGCTGCTTCGCCACTTCCGGATCGAAGCCGGTGCCGTTGTCGAACACCTGGAAAACAATTCGATCGTTTTCGCATTGGAGACGTGCCTCGACTCGGGTGGCGTGAGCGTGGCGCGCCACGTTGGTCAGCGACTCCTGGAAAATTCGAAAGATGGCCGTGGAACGGTCCATGTCGAGTGTCAGTGGTTCCGGTGGCAAAGTTACGCTGCAATGAATTCCCGTCCGGCTTTCGAACTCCTGTGCCTGCGCTTCAAGCGCGGCTGGCAGGCCGAGATCATCCAGGGTTCTTGGCCGCAGCTCGGAAGCAATGCGGCGCAATGTGCCGATCGTGCTGTCCACCAATTGGATGGAAGATTCAACTTTTGCCTGGAGTTTGGCCTGCCGCTTTGTCAGTTTGCGGCCGATTAGTGCCAGATCCATCTTGATTGCCGTACACGCCTGGCCAAGTTCATCGTGAATTTCGCGCGCGATGTAGGCGCGTTCCTCTTCTCGGACACTTTGCAGGCGGGCTGCGAGGGCGCGAAGCTGATCGCGCGATTGACGAAGCTGCTCCTCGGCGTGCTGGCGCTCCGCGATTTCCGTGCGCATTTCGTTATTCAAGCGGGTGAGCACGGCAGTGCGCTGCTCGACGCGGAGCTCCAAAAGTTCCTTGGCCTTCGTCAGGGCTTCGGCTCGCTCGCGGTTTTCGGTGGTGTCCCGGGTAAGCTTAGCGAAACCAAGAAGATTCCCGGTCGAATCCCGAAGGGCAGTGATAACCACATTGGCCCAGAACCGGGAGCTGTCCTTGCGGACGCGCCAGCCCTCGTCCTCCGTCCGCCCCTGCCGCGCAGCCTTGGCGAGAATGTCGCGTGGTTTGCCCTTCATCTGATCTTCTTGCGGGTAAAAAATGGAGAAATGATGGCCGATAATTTCCGCGGAATCATATCCCTTCAGACGCTGTGCACCAGCATTCCAGCTGACCACGCGGCCGTCGGGATCCAGTTGAAAAATGGCGTATTCCTGAACGCCTTCGACGAGCAGCCGGAAACGTTCCTCGCTTTCGCGGAGCGTGCGTTCCGCGTGAATGCGATCGGTAACATCCTCAAACACAACGCCCAGAAAATTATTGGAAAGGGGAAAGGCCCGCACCGAGTAAATGCCTTGCCGGATGATGTCGTCACCATAGGCAATCTCACCTAGATTTCGCGCTTCTCCACCGCGCAGCGCTGCCAGCAACTGGCCCGGGAGAGGGGTTTCCAGGAGCTTGGGAAAATCGGCAAGAGTCCTGCCAAGCAACTTTGGCGAATTCGACCGGGTAATTTCAGCGGCGGCGCGATTTGCATCCACGATTCGGAATGTTTCGGGGTCCGAAGGATCTTCCAACGTTAATAGGACAACCCCGACCGGCAGCTCCCGGAGAAGTTCCGGATATAAGCCGAGAACCGTCTGGCTGGGTAGCGCGAAAGCGGAAAGATCCTCCTGAATAGCAAAACCTGCAAACCTGCGGGTTTTCATAAAAACTCTCTTCGAATGACGTCAGTTGGCCGGGGAGCCGGGCCATTGGCCGGAGGTGAGCTGGGAGACCCAAATCAACTATAAAGCATTTCCTTCGGCGAGGCCTGGAAGGCTCCCAAACAGTACAGGTACAGCTGTACCGATGTAAGACTCTATGAGACAAATCGAAAACCAACGTCTGACATGAAAATCATTTCCCCGCCGACAGACCAAAAATTCAACTGGAACTAATCTCCCATTCATGGGCGCATCGTTTGGAGAGCAATTTCCTCTCGGCGCGGGCGTGAGTGGTTGAGGAATCCAGGTTATCCGCAGTTCTCAGCGACTTGCCCCTCCAAATTGCGTTAGCTTGCCCAGCCCCCCAGCCCTATCGAGACGCTGGCCTCGAGATGCCCGCGAACTTTATTTAGGGGAAATCCTTTTGAAAACCAGAAAACAAAATCGGTCGAATTTTTCTCATTTGAGGTTCAAACACGCCGGAGCGGCTCTGTTGGGCCTGTTGTTTGCCCTGGCGTGCTGCGGGAATGCATCAGCGCAGCAAACGATCTGGCCGAGCACCGCGGTTCCCGCAACCCCCGATAATGGAGCCAGCGGTCCCCTGGAGCTGGGCGTTTCGTTCAAGTCGGATGTCGGCGGTACCATCACCGGCATTCGCTTTTACAAAAGCTCGGCCAATACAGGAACTCACGTGGGCCGTTTGTGGGGCCCCAATGGCGCACTCCTCGCTTCCGTAACGTTTGCGGGCGAAACCGCTTCTGGCTGGCAGCAGGCCAATTTTTCCGCTCCAGTGGCAATCACGGCGAACGCTGTATACACCGCGTCGTATGGGCTGACGATCGGACACTTCAGCGCCAACTGGAGCTATTTCACGTCCTCGGCATATAACAACGCGCCGTTGCATGCCTTACAGACACCAAACGGGGTGTATGGAACCCTCGGCACCCGTCCCGTGTCCACACACCAAGCAGCAAACTATTGGGTTGATGTGGTGTTCAAGGCAACTTCCTCCACTGCGCCCACGATTAGCTCGCAACCGGCGAGCAAAACTGTAACGGTTGGGCAGACCGCAGCTTTCTCCGTGACCGCAACAGGTAAGGCTCCCCTGAGCTATCAGTGGCAAAAAAATGGCGCGGCGATCAGTGGAGCAACGTCCTCCAGTTACTCAACACCTGCGACCACCAGCACCGACAACGGTGCGTTGTTTGCGGTTGTGGTCAGTAACAGCGTCGGCACAGTCACCAGCAGTTCCGCAAAACTGACCGTTAACAGTGCCCCCTCGATTACCGCCCAACCCGCCAGCAAGAATGTGATTGCCGGCCAGACAGCAACCTTCGCGGTTTCCGCCACCGGTGCGGCTCCGCTCTCCTACCAGTGGCGTAAGAATGGAACTGCAATCAGCGGCGCGACTTCGGCCAGCTATACGACGCCGGCGGAAACAACGTCCGACAATGGCGCGCAATTCTCGGCCGTAGTCAGCAACGCCGTCGGCAGCGTAACGAGCAACTCTGCAGTCCTCACGGTGAATGCTTCCACTCTTGTACTCAACGTAAGCCCGGCGAGTTTGAGTTTTGGCAGCATTGACACGGGCGCCGCCAGCACGCTTGGCGTGACCCTCACAAACTCCGGCAATTCGAGCGTCACGATTTCGGGCATCAGCACCACGGGCGCGGGCGTCAGCGCCAGCAACGTGTCTTCCAACACGACTCTGGCTCCTGGTCAGTCCGCGGCCTTGAACGTGACTTTCGCTCCGACATTGACGGGCAGCGTGACAGGCGGCGTGACAATTGCCAGCAACGCCACAAATTCTCCTTCGATGATTTCCATGACCGGAACCGGCGTGCAGTCGAATTTCAGCACATGGGTGACCCCAAGCTTGACCAGAGTTGGGAAGACGGACGCGCCTGGAACACTTTCTTCCATCGCTCTGTCTGGAGCGCGCGGCGAAACCGTGGACACACAGGTCGTTGTGCAAGGCCCGGCCGGCGGCCTGACCAACGTCAACGTGAGCGCGACGCCACTCACGGGTCCAGGCGGAGTCACCATCCCGGCGTCGAATGTGACGCTCTATCGTGAGTACTACCTCACGGTTACGGGCACCGCGAGTTACGGCGGCGGCAGCAATCCACCGCTTGGCTCGGGAACTTATGCTGAGCCGCTTATCCCCTTTAACGATCCGGAAGCCGGCACGGCGCTCTGCGGCAGTTCGGCCACGTTGAAAGCCTGCAACGCAAGCGTCAGCGCGGGGCAGAATCAACCATACTGGATCGACATTTCCATTCCGCATGGCGTGGCGAACAGCCCGGCGGGAACCTACACCGGCAGCGTCTCGATCTCTTCCTCTCAGGGAACGGCGACGATTCCGGTTTCGCTGACTGTGTGGAACTTCGAATTGCCAGTGCAGCCTTCGGAGCTT
>DATHOY010000301.1:0-11650 GCA_035484435.1 Vulcanimicrobiaceae bacterium
TTCCTACTGATATTCCTGATCGATGTGGAGGATGGCGCCGTTTTCGTCGAAGGCTACGTCGAAGGCTTTGGCTTTTTTTACGAGGATGTCGGCGAATTGGTTTTCCTGGGTCAGAAGGACGGCTTGGAGTTTGACCATTTCTAGGACGGCCAGGAAGGCTACGATCATGGCGTGGCGGGAGGGGCAGGCTTCGAAGAATTGGATGAGGCTGACGGTGGAGGTGTCGCTGGAGAGGATTTGGCTGCGGAGCTGGGCGATCATCTGGGCTACGGTGAAGACGTCGTGGGTTAGTTCGATGCGGACGACTTCTTTTTTGCGCTCGAGGACTTGCTGGAAGACGCGGACTAGATCGACCAGGGAGACTACGAGTTCGCCTTCGGTGCCTTCGTCGTGGTAGAGGGATTTGTCGGGGCGGGACCAGACGTGCTCTTCGATTTGCTGTTTCTGGTAGAGGAGTTGCGCGGCGTTTTTGAATTTTTCGTGCTCGATCAGGCGCTGGACTAACTCTTCGCGCGGGTCGGCAGCTTGCTCTTCGGCGGAGGCTAGCGGATCGGGCGGGAGAAGCATTTTGGATTTGATGTAGATGAGCGTGGCGGCCATGTAGATGAATTCGGCGGAGACGTCGATGTTCTGGACTTCGAGTTGGTGCAGGTAGTCGAGATATTGGGAAGTGATTTTGGAGATCTGGATGTCGTGAATGTTCATTTCCTGCTTTTTGATCAGATCGAGCAGGAGGTCGAGGGGACCTTCGAAGAGCGGGATGTTGATTTTGTAGGGAGAGGCCATTGGGAATAGTTTACAGTCGACAGTCTAGAGTTAACAGTTCAAAACAAAACCTCGGAGAAGATTTCACCACAGAGTCCGCCGAGGGGCCGCAGAGGACGCAGAGAAGAGGAGTCGTGGAATTGTTGAATGCTTGCCATGGTCCCTCCGCTTCGTGGCCGGCGTTCGCGCGGCGCGAACGGAAGTGAAAACCGGCCACTCCGGTCGGGATGACAGAGAAGAGCGGAGAGTTGGTGGCGTTAGGTCGTAAGAGCCCACCCTTAGAAACCAAGGGTGGGGCACCCTCAAGTTCGTTTGTTGGGTGGCGTCACGAAGATCGAAGAACACAGGCTGAAGCCTGTGCTACTTGAGTTCGGCGCGCTTTTGAGGCCAGTGGAAGATGGCGGCGCGGACGCGCTCCATTGTGTGCTGCGCAGACTTTCTTGCTTTGGCGCTGCCTTGGTCCAGGATTTCGAGAGCCTTTTTTGGATGGGCTTCGTAGTCTAGGCGCTTTTCGCGGACTGGGGTGATCCATTTGATCAGGTTTTCGGCCATGGCGGATTTGCATTCGATGCAGCCGATGCCGGCGGTTGTGCAGCCTTGGCGGACCCAGGCCAGGCGACCGGGGTCACGTTCTTCGGTGGAGAAGAGTTTGTGCCAGTCGTAGACGGGGCAGACGTCGGGGTTGCCGGGGTCGGTGCGGCGTTTGCGGGCGGGGTCGGTGACCATGACTTTGGTTTTTTTGCGGATGTCGTCGTCGGATTCGGAGAGGGTGATGGCGTTGTTGTAGGACTTGGACATTTTGCGGCCGTCGAGGCCGGGGATGCGTGGAGTGGGTGTGAGGAGGTGGCCGGGTTCCTCCAAGACCTTGGTTTGACAAAAGAATTTAGACCATTCGGACTTTAGCGGAAGCTTGAATTCTTCTTTTGGCTTAGATCCGTCGAAGCTCTTAAAAAAATTGTCTACCCCGACCTCTTGGACCAACCTACGGATTCCTGAGCGAAAAAGTGATTTACTTTCTTCACCCTCATACACGCGTAGTATAGGAGGCAGTTCAGGCGTTCTACTCCAAACTGCTTCCAGGGCTGGTAAATTCCCTGCATCGAAGAGACCGTCGTTCACCTCAAATCCGTAAAAACCGTTGAAACGGCGGACGATTTCGCGACTGAATTCCACGTGGGAGACTTGGTCCTCGCCTACTGGAACGAAGAGACCCTTCCCGGGCCGGGAATACATGACGATGTCGGCGGTTTGGAGGGTGGGGTAGCCGAGGAAGCCGTAGGTGTGGAGATCTTTGTTGGTGACGTTTTCGATTTGTTCTTTGTAGGTGGGGATGCGTTCGAGCCAGCCTAGCGGGGTGACCATGCTCAGGAGGAGATGGAGTTCGGCGTGTTCGGGGACTTGGGATTGGAGGAAGATTGTGGATTTGGTTGGGTCGAGGCCGGAGGCCAGAAAATCGATCGTGATTTGGAGGGAGTTTTCGGCTATGGCGGAGGTGTCGGCGTAGTCGCTGGTTAGGGCGTGCCAGTCGGCTACGAAGTAGAAGCATTCGTAGGCGGGATCGGATTGGAGCTTGACCCAGTTTTGCAGGGCGCCGAAGTAGTGGCCGATGTGGAGACGTCCGGTGGGGCGCATGCCGGAGATGACGCGGTTTGTGGAGGTGAACAAGTTTTTGCCTCGGTGGAATTAGGTGACAGTTTACAGTTTACAGTTCGCGGGGGGAAAAGAAAAAACGGGGGAGAAGAGTTCACACTGAGTTCAGAGAGATAGGAGCGCAGAGGGCACAGAGAAGAGTGGGGAAAAGAGCGGAACGTTATTGGCTTGAGATCGTAAGAGCCCACCCTTCGCAAACGGCGCGAAGGATGGGGCACCCTCAAGTATTTTTGTTGGTTGGCCTTACTTGGAGGACCAGTTTGGGGATTCGTTGTGGCCGGTGGTGGTCAGCTGATGGGGCTGGCTGCCGTCGGCTAGCATGGTCCAGATTTGGCGGGTGCCGGTGCGGGTGGATTCGAAGACGAGGTGGCGGCCGTCGGGGGCCCAGCTGGGGCGTTCGTTGCGGCCGGAGTCGCGGGTGAGTTCGAGGATGCGGCGCGAGGAGACGTCCATGATGTAGATGTCGTAATTGCCGGAGGGGCGGCGCCAGGAGAAGGTGAGGAACTGGCCGTTGGGAGACCAGGCGGGGTCGATGACGTAGCCCATGTCGGGCAGATCGATTTTCTGGGTGTTGGTGCCGTCGGCGTTCATTAAATAGAGTTGGGGCACTCCGCCGCGATCGCTGACGAAAGCAACGGTTTGCGCGGTCTTGGGATTCCATGCGGGAGAGGTGTCGGCGCCGGAGTTGGCAAAGGTGAGGCGCTTGGGGCGATTGCCGCTGGCGTCGGAGACGTAGAGGGCGGGACTGCCCTGCATGGAGGAAGAGAACATGACCTGCGAGCCGTCGGGAGACCATGCGGGCGAGGAATTGGTGCCTCTGTAGCGGGCGAAGGAGACGACCTTGCCGGAGTCGAAGGAGTACATGCAGATCTGGCCGCTGACGACGCTGTTGGCGGGAGCGAAGCAGGTGAAGGCGATACGTGAGGCGTCGGGAGACCAGCGCGGGGTGAGCGAAATGGAGCGGAGAGAAGTGAGCGGGTGCTGGTTGGCGCCGTCGTAGTCCATGACCCAGAGTTCCTTGGTGCCGGTGCGCGAGCTGATGAAGGCGATTTGCGTGCCGCCTACGCCGGGGAAGCCGCCGGAAAGTTTGGAGATAATTTCGTCGGCGAACTGGTGGGCGAATTTACGGACTTGCGCGTCGGTGGGCGCGCCGCGGTAGACCTTGCCGACGACGGGTTCGTTGGAGGGGCTGCGAACGTCGAACATCCAGGCGGGGATGGCGACTTCAGTGGCGGATTCGGTGAGATTACCGAAGGCGGCGAAGTTGGCGTTGAGGGGAGGATCGGTCCAGGTGAGTTTCTGGAGTTCGTTGGGGGCGGAGGGAACCTGCGCGGGATAGAAGCTGGGAGAGACGAGTTCGATGACCCCGGAGAAGGAGAGGTCGTCGCGGACAACCTGGGTGAAGAGGGCGGCGTGGGCTTTGGCGTTGTCGGCGCGTGGGGCGAAGTCGGCTACGGCGATGCGCGGTTTGTCGACGCCGAGGCCGGTGCCGGTGCGGAAGACGTCCTGGGAGAACGTTGGGATGGCGATGAAGAGGAGGAGAAAAGTGGCGAGTGGCCCGCCTACGCTAAAGCTGCGGCAGGCAAGCGAGTGACGAGTGGCGAGACGGAAATTTGCGGACAAGTTGGCCTCCGAAAAATTTGGGCTGAAGAAATAGTTTAGGACAGTTTGGAGGGGAGAAGAGAAAAGATTTCACACAGAGAACACAGAGGGAACGTCACAGTGATTGAGGAGGTTGTTAACGTTTTGCCAGGGTCCCTCCACTTTGCGGCTGGCGTGCCAAAATGCGGCGCGGAAGAAAAAAGCCAGCCGCTCCGGTCGGGATGACAGAATCGGAGGGGAGGAAGAGAAGAGTGGGGAGAAGAGCGGAACGTTCGTAGCGTTGGATTGCAAGAGCCCACCCTTCGCAAACGGCGCGAAGGATGGGGCACCCTCAAGTTCATTTGTTGTTGAGCCTAGCCGAAAATCAAAGAGCACAGCCAGGAATGGCTGTGCCACATGAGAAGAGACTAGTGGGTGGAGGAGAGGTCGAAGTCGAAGGTTACGTCGACGTAGGAGCCGGAATAGTCGGAGGGGAGAGTGGGGAATTTGTCGATGCTGAGGAGGGCGCGGGTGGCGGAGTCGTCCATGGAGCGGTTGCCGCTGGAGGTGTCGAGGCGGATGTTCTTGATGGAGCCGTCGCGATTGATGCGGAAGGTGGCTGTGGCTTTGGCGCGACGGGCGGCGCGGACGGAGGGGTCGATGGAAGTCTGGATCCAGTTTTGGCTGATGGCGCGCTTGACGGATTCGACGTACCAGCCGTAGCGTGTGGCGAAATCGCCTCCGCCTTCGCCTTGGACGGCTACGCCGCTGGAGGAGGCGCCGGGGTTTTGCGAGTAGCCGGTGGGGACGTCCATCCCTCCGCCCTTGCCGTAGTTGATGGCGTTATCGGGAGGTGGCTTTTTGGGTTCGAAGACTTTGGATTTCTTGGAGGGTGGCAGAGGCTTTTCTTTTTCAAACTTTGGAAGTTTGGTGGCGTCGGTTTTTGGTTCTTCAATTTTGGGCGCTTCTTCGGCGAGGCCTTTGGTGGGATCGACGACCTGACTGGGCGTGGGCACGACTGGATGAGGCATGGGAATGCCGGCGCTGCTGACTAGGTCTACTTTTACGCCGGAGTCGCCGCCGCCGATGCCTCCCCAGGGATTGCCGGAGCGCTGGATCCAGACGCTGAGGGCGACCGCGGCGATGAGGCCGATGTGCAGCCAGGCGGAGTATCCGAGGAAGCGTTTAAAGGGTGCGTCGTCGGTTTGGATGGCGTAGCTCATGTAGTTAGAACGGGTGGGACGGCGAAGCTTGCGAGTGGAGCTCCTTAGTTAGAAGGATAACAGCGATCAGATATCAGATATCAGATAACAGGAAGCAAGAATGCGTCGAGGTTGATGTTGCGCTGGCCACGTTGTGTTTGGGTGGCTGGTTTGAGGGCACAAAAGCGGAGGCTGCGCCTCCGCACTCAAAAGTCGGAGGGCCGATTTGAAGGTCGGCCGCTACGAAGGCGTTGATCGATGTCGCGGGCATCAGCGGTTCCGGTCGTTGATGGGTTGGGTGACTATGCTGATGTTGGAGATGCCGGAGACACGGAGGGTGTCGATTACGGAGCAGAAGGCGCCGAAGGGAACGGTTTCGTCGGCGCGGAGGAAGATGACATCCTTCTGAGACTTGGATTGTTTTTTGATTTTGTCGGCGAGCTGGTGGATGTTGATGGGGTCGTTGCCGAGATAGATGAGCTGATTTTTGTCCATGGTGACTACGAGGCGCTGCTGGGTGATTTCTTTTACGGTGTGAGTTTTGGGGACGTCGACTTCGATGCCGGATTGCAGGATGGGGGCGGTGATCATGAAGATGATCAGGAGGACGAGGACGACGTCGATGAAAGGAACCATGTTGATTTCGGAGAGGCTTGATTGAGTGGACTTGGCTAATTGAGGCATGGCGTGTTCCTGTTTCGCATCAGGTGAAGGTCTTTTCGATTTGGGCGGCGAATTCGAGGGCGAAGGTGTCCAGGCGCTGGGCTAGTTCGCGGATGTCTTGGAGAAAATAGTTGTAGGCGATTAGGGCGGGGATGGCCGCGAAAAGGCCGGCAGCGGTGGTGACGAGGGCTTCGGCGATGCCGGGGGCGACGGCGCGGAGGCTGGCGGAGCCGGAAGTGCCGAGGCCGGAGAAGGCGTCGATGATGCCCCAGACTGTGCCGAAGAGTCCGATGAAGGGAGCGACACCGGCGGTGGTGGCTAGCCACGACATGCCTTTTTCGGTGCGGCGGACTTCTTCGGAGGCGGCTAGCTGCATGCTGACGGTGACGGCCTGCATGGATTTGAGTTTAACGGGCGTGGGATTGCCGGTGCCGGTGACCTGCGATTGGAGTTCGCGGTAGCCGGCGGCGTAGACGTTGGCGAAGGGCGAGCCGGCGGAGACCAGTCCTTGCGGATTGGCGACGCCTTTGGTGGCGCGGAAGATTTTGAGGAACTGATCGCTTTGGCGGCGAATGCGGCCGAACATGCCGGACTTCTGCAAGATAAGCGCCCAGGAAATCAGGGAGGCGAAGAGTAGAATGACGAGCACGCCGCGAGCGACCCAGCCGGTTTGCGCGATGATATCGAAGATGTTGCCGATGAGAATGGCGTTCAGGAGAAAAAGAATGTCTGTCTCCTTAAGAGAAAGAAATTTTTACAGGGCAATTTCAACGTAGCACAGGGATGGGGCATGGTCAAAAGGAATAGGATGCGGATGTGTTGTGACGGGATGCAGGGGAACCGTGTGAAATCGGGTTTGGATAACAGCGATCAGATAGCAGATAACAGGAACCGGAGGACGCGATGAAATTTGCGAAGGTGGTGTTTTGGGTGGCGGGGATTTGGGGATTGGTGGTGATTACGCCGCTGTATTTTATTTTTGACCTGATTGGGAAGCAGGATCCGCCGGCGATTACGCATCCGGGATTTTATTACGGATTTGTTGGATGCGCGTTGGCGTGGCAGATTGCGTTTTTGTTTATTGCGCGGGATCCGGTGCAGTTGCGGGTGATGATGATTCCGTCGGTGGTGGAGAAGTTTGCGTATTGCACGGCGGTGATTGTGCTGGTGATGCAGGGAAGGACGAACCAGCGGGATCTGTTGTTTGCGGCGACGGATTTAACGTTGGGGGCGCTGTTTGTGGCGGCGTGGGTGGCGACGGGAGGTAAAGGAGATAAATGAGGTAGAGGAGGTAAGGGAGATCGCCGGACCACAGCGCAAATGGGCGTGTGGTAGAGTGAGGTTATGGGGAAGAGTTTTGATATTGGGCTGGAACGGTTGACGGGGATGGGTGCGCCCGGAAGCGGAGAAGCCCAGGAAGGCGGCCTACAGCCACCCCTACAGGACACGATCGCCGATCTGACGACCGGCCACAACATCGTGGACTCAGTTATAAAAGGCGCACAGCCAGGAATGGCTGTGCCACAGGGGGCGACGTTTTATCTGGAGACGTTTGGGTGCCAGATGAATGACCATGATTCGGAGAAGGTGGCGGGAGTTTTGTTGGCCCGGGGATACCGGCAGGTGGATGGGCCGGAAGCGGCTAAGGTGATTCTGTATAACACTTGCTCGATTCGGGAGAAGGCAGCGCAGAAAGTGTTTTCGCGGTTGGGGGAGTTGCGGCCGGCAGAGGAAAGAAGTGGCGAGTGGCGAGTGACGAGTGGCGAGCTAGGAGCTGAGGCGCGGGAAGCACAGGCTAGAGTGTCGTTCGGATCTCAGGGCAAGCCTGTGCTGCAGAAAAACGCACAGCCAGGAATGGCTGTGCCACGCGAGGCGAATCACCCTAGTCTGAGGAAGATTGTGAATGCTGCGGGGGGGAAGATTATTGGGGTGCTGGGTTGCGTGGCGCAGCAGGAGGGCGAGGAGATTTTTGAGCGGGCGCCGTGGGTCAGTTTGGTTTGCGGGTCGGCGAGTTACCGGAAGTTGCCTCAGTTGATTGCGGAGCTGGAGGCGGGGAACCGGCGCGTGACCGGGTTGGATACGGACACGGACGAGACGTTTGAGACGGAGATTACGCGGCGGGACAATCCGTGGCGGGCGTATTTGACGATAATCGAGGGTTGCGACAAGGCTTGTTCGTATTGCGTGGTGCCCTTTACGCGGGGGCCGGAGCGGAGCCGGGCGAGCGCTTCGATTCTGGAAGAGGTGCGGCGGCTGGCGGATGCCGGGTACAGCGAAGTGCAGTTGCTGGGGCAGACGGTGAATTCGTACGCGGACCCGAGTATGAGGAAGATGCGGTTTTCGGAATTGCTGGCGGCGGTGGCGGAAGTGAGCGGGATACGGCGCGTGCGATTCACGACTTCGCACCCACGGGATTTCGGGAAGGACATCGTGGAGGTGATTGAGGCGCATCCAAATATTTGCGACCACGTACATTTGCCGGTGCAGAGCGGATCGACGACGGTGCTGAGGGCGATGGCGCGGACGTATTCACGGGAAGAGTATCTGGAGAAGATTGCGCTGATGAAGGCGGCGCGTCGGCCGATCAGTATTACTACGGATATGATTGTGGGATTCCCGGGAGAGACCGAGAAGGACTTTGAGGAGACGCTTACGCTGTTGGATGAGGTGCAGTATGACAGCGTGTTCGCGTTCAAGTATTCGCCGCGGCCGAATACACCTTCGCTGAAGATGGCGGATGCGATTCCGGAAGAGGAGAAGGGGCGGCGGCTGGCGATTCTGATGGACCGGCAGCGGGAGATTCAGCGGGTTACGAATGAAAAGCTAGTCGGCGAAACGTTTGAAGTGCTGGTGGATGGGAAGTCACGGCGGGACAATCAATGGTCGGGGCATATCAGTTCGAATCGGGTGGTGAATTTTACTTCACCGGAGCGGGAACTTCTGGGAGACTACGTGCAGGTGAAGGTGGTTTCGGCGATGCCGAATTCGCTCGTTGGCGAGATGGTTGGTAGGGCATGAGTTTTGTGGTGTTGTTGCGATTGAGGTGGGGATAGAGGATAACGGTAATCAGCGATCAGTAATCAGGAAGATAAGAGCGGACGGAAGAGGATAACGCAGAGACGCAGAGAACACTGAGATTCGCAGAGAAGAAAAAGACAAGAAGGCGGCCTGAAGCCGCCCCTACAAGAAGAGCGCTTGGAGTTGGGGGCATGATCGGCAGGGGATAGGGAGGGCGCGATGGAAGTGGAAATGAAGATACGCGGCCTGATGATGGATCCGGTGACGCAGATGCCGATTGTGGTGCTGAAGGATGTGCAGGGGCAGTCGGTGCTGCCGATCTGGGTGGGAGCATACGAAGCGAACGCGATTGCGCTGGAGATTGAGAAGGTGTCGACGCCGCGACCGATGACGCATGATCTGCTGAAGAATGTGCTATTGGGGCTGGATGTGCAGGTGCGGAAGATCGTGGTGAATGATTTGAGGGACGATACTTTTTTTGCGTTGATTTGGGTGGAGCGCGAGGGCGAGTTGATCAGTATTGATTCGCGGCCGAGCGATGCGCTGGCGCTGGCGTTGCGGGTGGATTGCCCGATTTTTGTGGATGAGACGGTGTTGAAGAATTCGAAGGTGGCTACGGCGCTGGCGGAGCGGAGTTCGAATGAGCAGTTGAGAAATTACCTTGAGGGATTGAACGATGAGGATTTGGGAAGGTACAAAATGTAGTTTTGGAAAATAAATCGGAAAATGGGCGGCGCGGACATTGGTTCGCGCCGTTTTTGTTTTTAGGGGTAAAGAAGAGGGGACTTAACACAGAGGACGCTGAGTTAAGAGCGCAGAGTTCGCCGAGAAGAGGAGCTTGAGATTGTCACAATCATGGAGATAGGGCTTACGTGTTGCCATGGTCCCTCCGCTTCGTGGCCAGCGCGCCAAACTGCGGCGCGAAGGAAAAGCCGGCCACTCCGGTCGGGATGACAGCAAATTCAAATTGGGAGGTGGTGGAGGTGGCTCCGCCTTCGCCGGAGTGCGGCTACGGCGGATTTTCTATACAGGCAGATGAGTTAAGCGGCGGCGCCAGAAGGTTAGGAGGAGGATGCCGATCAGGATTAGGGAGGCACTTAGGCCGATCCAGAGGCCGAGGACTCCCCAGTGTTGGCGAAAGCAAAGCCAAGCGCCGAAGGGGAGGCCCATGAGCCAGTAGGCGCAGAAGTGGCAGAGCATCGGCGTGCGGGTGTCTCCTGTGCCGCGGAGGGCGCCGGTGGCGACGGTTTGGATGCCGTCGAAGAGTTGGAATGCGGCGCCGGCGGCTAGGAGAACGACGGCGTTGTGGATGAGGACGGGATTGTTGGTGTAGATGCGGGCGATGTATTGGGGGAAGACTAGAAGGACGATGCTCATGACGGACATGAAGGTGGCGCCGAGGAGGATGGCGGTGTTGCCGGCGAGCTTGGCGCCGGGGAGATCGCGGCGTCCGATGGCTTGGCCGACACGGACTGCGGCGGCGGAGGAGATGCCGAGGGGAACCATGTAGGTGAAGGCGACAGTGTTGAGAGCGATCTGGTGGCTGGCGAGAGGAATGGCGCCGAGGCGGGAGATCAAAGAAGCGACGGCGGCGAACACGGTGATTTCGGCGGTCATCTGCATTGCGGCGGGAAAACCCAGGACGATTAGGCGGCGGATGCGGGCGAGGTCGGGGCGCAGCGAGGTATGCCGCATATAGGCGTTGTTGCGCGCGTCGTGCCAGAAAAGGAAAACGATGAGGACCGTGGCCAGGTAGGCGCGGGAGATGGCGGTGGCGATGCCGGAGCCGACTACGCCGAGCATCGGGAAGCCGGCGTGTCCGAAGACGAGGAGATAGTTGCCGAGGGCGTTGATGAGATTTGCGGTGATTAGGGCGAAGGCGACGGGGCGGACGAGATTCATTCCTTGAAGGGCGCGGCGAAAGGTGAAGTAGAGAAGAAGCGGGACCAGGCCGAAGGCCAGGGTGTGCATGTAAGGGCGCGCGAGGAGGGCGATGTCGGGGGAGACGCCGAGTTGGTCGAAGAAATATGGTAGCGCCCAGACTGCGCCGAGGAGGAAGGGGGTGACGGCAAAGCTGAGATAGATGCCGTTGACGAGGGAATGGAAGCAGTCTTCGGGGCGGCCGGCGCCGAAGGCCTGGGAGACCAGGGTGTCGAGGCCTATGAGGAGGCCTTCGCCGAAGAAGGCGAAGACAAGGAACAGACTGGAGCTGATGCCGACGGCGGCCATGGATTGGGCACTGTTGGGGAGGCGGCCGACCATCATGGTGTCCACGATGGCCATGCTGATCCATCCGATTTCGGCCAGGACGAGCGGCAGGGCCAGGTGAAGCGTGGGGCGAAGCTCGGAGCGAAGGGTGGGCCAGGAGAGCATGAATGAATAGGACAGTTTACGGGGGAGGTGGGAGGGAGGTAAAGGAAGTTCAGTCGGAAGGTAGAGGAGGAGGTAAAGAAGTTGAAAGAGAGGAAGTTACTGGTTGGAAGTACCGTAGCGGAAGTTCCATTGACCGCGCGGAGTGGCATGGATACGGTGGAAAGCAGGGACAGGGTGTGTTTGTTGGCTTGCGCGTAGACGCGCGTGAAGGAGACTAAAGTGGCCAGGATTGATGGTTTGGCGGAGACGCGCGGAGAACATGTCCGGTCTGGGGAACGGCTGAATTCCCGGGTGCAATTGACGGTTGAATGGGAAGAGGGCGGACGGACATTACAGGCGAAGGGGTACACGGTCGACATCAGCCCGAAGGGGTGCATGGCCATTGTGGAACAGGGGCT
>DATHOY010000302.1:0-8632 GCA_035484435.1 Vulcanimicrobiaceae bacterium
TACGACGTGGCTCCGCCGGGGAGTCGTTGCTCGACGGCGGTTTGCAGACGCACGGGAGGAAAATAGTATGTTTCACTTGCTCTGGTACATTCTCATCGGGCTGATCTCGGGCGTTATCGCGAAGTCGGTGATGCACGAGCACCTGACTATCTTCTGGACGATCGTGCTGGGCGTGATCGGATCCATCATTGGCGGCGGAGTCAGCCACATGTTTTCGCGTCCGGCAAACGACCGATACCATCCTGCGGGCCTCATCTTGTCTACATTGGGCGCGATCCTGGTTCTCTACATTTGTTTCAAGCTAAATATTCACTTTCCCCAGGTTAACCTGACGTCCCGATAGGAGCGCCACGCCGGGTGCCACAGCTTTTGGTGTCTAGGGGTGCGGGTTATGTTCTAGCTCTTTGCGAGTGTTTCTCCTACCTCGCTTGTGGAGGGGAAGATCGAACCGCGGGCCGTCGCCAAGGAGGCTGTCCTTCCAAGTCTGTAGCTTCTCCTTAGCCTGTTCGCTGGATTGCTCTCTGGCCTCGCGCGATTGCCGTTTAATCATGAACATTCCTCGATCTCACTCTTACGACTCATCATCTAGCTCGTCACCCTGATGTGCAATTTTCAGCCCTCATGTAAACTTCTCTGATGAAAATTCTTCTCTTTGGCGCTAGCGGTTCCGCCGGCGCAGCCGTGCTTGATGCGTGTCTCGCCGCGCCCATCGTTGACGAAGTCCGCGCCATCACACGCCGCCCGATGATGCACACTTCTCCCAAGCTGCGCACCTACGTCCACAAGGATTTTCTGGATTACGCGATCGTGGAAGAAGCTTTTCGCTCCATAGACGCCTGCCTGTTCTGCCTCGGCATCTCCGCCACGCAGGTTTCGCAGGAGGAGTACCGCACCATCTCCTACTCGTATCCGCTCGCCGCTGCCAATATGCTGAAAGCCAAAAGCCCCGGCGCGGCGTTCCATTATATCAGTGGGCAGGGAACCAAGGCGGGCAGCCGGATGTTCTGGGCCCGCGTGAAAGCGCAAACCGAGCACGATCTTATCGAACTGGTCGACGCCGACTGCTGGCGCCCCGCCTTCATTGATGCCAAACCTTCGCCGAGTCTTCCGAAAATCTACGGCTACATCCAGCCACTCGGCCGGCTACTGCTAAAACCGTTCCCGAATCGCTACATCCACGGCCAGGACATCGGCCGCGCCATGCTGCAAGCCACGGTCGAAAAACTCCACCGCCGCACCATCGAAAACGCCGAAATCCGCCAAATCGCCGCCCGCGCGAAGTTCTAGGGACAGGGAACCCCTCGGCGATTCCTCCGCTTCCTGCTATCTGATCGCTGCTATCTGTTCGCGCCTTCAGCTCTTCGGCAGCGCGGCGATCACCGCGTCGGTAAACTCCTGCGTCCCCGCTTTCCCGCCCACGTCCTTGGTGACGTGCTTTCCCTCTTTGTAGACCTTTATGAGCGCCTTCTCGATCCGCTCTGCCGCTGAATCCTCTCTCAGATGATTCAGCATCAGGATCGAACTCATCAGCAGCGCCGTGGGATTCGCCAATCCCTTGCCCGCGATATCCGGCGCCGTTCCGTGCACCGCTTCGAAAATCGCGCTGTCCGCCCCGATGTTTCCGCTGGGCACCACGCCCAATCCACCCACCAACCCCGCCGCCAGGTCGCTCATCACGTCACCATAAAGATTTGGCAGCAGCAGCACGTCAAACTGGTCTGGATTTATCACGATCTGCATACAGGCGTTATCCACGATCAACTCTTTGTACTCGATGTCCTTGTACTTCTCCGCCACCGCCCGCACGGAGTGCAAAAACAGCCCGTCGCTCATCTTCATGATGTTCGCTTTGTGAATCGCATGGATCTTCTTCCGGCCCATCTTCCGCGCATATTCGAACGCAAACTTCGCAATCCGCGTCGAGGCTTTCTCCGTAATAATCTTCAGGCTCTCCACCACGCCTGGCACCACTTCGTGCTCCAGCCCCGAATACAAATCCTCCGTGTTCTCCCGCACGATCACCACGTCCACGCCCTCAAAATGGGACTTCACTCCCGGCAGATTCTTTACCGGCCGCAGGTTTGCGTACAGCTCCAGGCTCTTCCGCAGCGCCACGTTCACGCTCCGCGCTCCGCCGGCAATCGCCGTCGCCATCGGACCTTTCAGCGCCACCTTGTTCCGCCGCACGGAATCGATCGCCGCGGCGTTCAGCACCTCCGCGCCAACCGTCTTCTTGTCGGTGTTTTCCGCGCGCGCGCCCAGAACCTCCCAATCGATCTTCACGCCCGAGGCGTCCAGCACGCGCTGGGTCGCCGCCGAAACCTCGGGGCCAATTCCTTCGCCAGGCAACAATGTAACCGTATGTTTCATAGGGCATCTATATTAGGGGAAGTGGCACAGCTTGTCGAAGTGCGCCAAGTTCAGGGTTTTCTTGCCACCTGTTATCTGATCGCTTTTCTCTGCTTTCCTGCATCGGATTGGCGATTTGGCAACAGAGTTCGCTCGATTCGACACCCGGCTTTGCACTCTTCGTACCTGTGTTATACTAACAACGTATCTATCCTTGCGGAAGATTCCGCGAGTGGAGGCCATAAGAATTATGATTAATCTCACGCCCACTGCCGCCGTAAAAGTGAAGGAAATCATGTCCATGCAGACCCCGGTACCCGTGGCCCTGCGTGTTGCCGTTGTCGGCGGCGGCTGCTCCGGTTTTCAATACCATATGGCGTTCGAAAACCAGACCAACGACTCCGATGAAGTCGTGGATTTCAACGGCTTGAAGGTTGCCGTCGACCAGATGAGCTCCATGTACCTTGAGGGCGTGGAAATCGACTACGTCGAAACCCTCGAAGGCGCCGGCTTCAAATTCAACAACCCCAACGTCAAGAGCACCTGCGGCTGCGGCAGTTCCTTCAGCGTTTAAGCATTTGTAGCGGCGACCTTCCGAGGCCGGCGATTTTTCTCCCGTATCTTCCGAGGCTCCTGGCAACCAGGAGCCTTTTCTTCTCTGCGAACTCTGCGCTCCTTCTCTGTGTCCCCTCTTCCTTTCTTGAATCCTATTTACTTCCGCCCGGCATACAAGCACCATAAATGCTGCATGGAGGCTCCCCCATGGATCTCAAGCAAGTCATCTTCATCACCGGCGCCAGCACCGGCTTCGGCCGCCTTTTCGCCGAAACCCTCGCCCGCCACGGCCACACCGTCTTCGCCACGATGCGCGATCCCCAGGGCAAGAACGCCAAAAACGCTGCCGATCTCCTCGCGCTGGCCAGCAGGGAATCGCTCTCGATTTACACGCTAGAATGCGACGTCACCAGCGACGCCTCCGTGGAGCTTGCCGTTCGCAGCGCCATCGCCCAATCCGGCCGCATCGACGTAGCCATCAACAATGCCGGCTACGGCCTCATCGGCCTCGCCGAAGCCGTCACCACGCAGCAAGCTCAGCAGATCATGGACACGAACTTCATGGGCTGCGTCCGGGTCAATCGCGCCGTCCTTCCCCACATGCGCCGCCACCGCCATGGACTGCTGATGCACATCAGCAGCGGCGCCGGCCGCGTCGTTATCCCCGCCTTTTCTCTCTACACCGCCAGCAAATTCGCTATGGAAGCGCTTGCCGAAACCTATCGTTACGAGCTCGCCTCTCAAGGAATCGAATCCGTGGTCGTCGAACCCGGCGCCTACCAGACTCCGGTTTTTGGCAACATGGTTACGGCTTCGGACCAGTCTCGCGCGGACACCTACGGCAGCACCAATAATATTCCGTCCAAGATGACTGCGCTTCTGTCCGCGGCAGGCGGCAATCCCCAGGAAGTCGCCGATGTAGTCCTGCGCATCGTGGAAACGCCCGTGGGGCAAAAGAAGCTGCGTTATCGCGTCAGCGAAGCGGACCTCGGCGTCGACGAAATCAACGCCACCACCGACCGCGTCCAGGCCCGTCTCCTCGAAATGTTCGGCCTCACCGCCGAAACCACCTTCGTCCGCCGCGAAGCCGCCAGCGCCGACTAGCTCTGTAGCTCACACCTTCAGGGGTGAGGGTTTCCAGCACGAGGGCAAGGTCGCCAATTCGCCGTGAAAACCCTCAGGCCTGAAGGCCTGAGCTACAATGTTTTTGGAGCGTGTCGATTAGACAATGTACCCTGCAAAGCCTTATCCTAATCTTCAGTCCGAATGAAGATAGCCCTCGCCCAATTCAACCCAACCGTCGGCGACTTTGAAGGCAACTCCTCCCGCATTCTCGACCTTGCGGACCAAGCCAAACGCCGTGGAGCGGAACTCGCCGTTTTCTCCGAGCTCTGTATCTGCGGCTATCTCCCGCTCGATCTCCTCGAACGCCCCGCCTTCATCCAGCGCAATCTCGACACTCTCAAAGACATCGCCTACCGCATGCCGCTTCCAGCCGTCGTAGGCTTTGCCGGCCGCGTCGATCATCCCCGTAACGGGCCGGCCATCGCCAACAAAGCGGCACTCATCCAGGACGGCCGCGTCGTTTTCGAACAAAGCAAAATGCTTCTGCCCACCTACGACGTCTTCGACGAATCGCGCTACTTCCAGCCCGGTGAAAAAGATTACGTCTACGGCATGGGCCGCGAACAGCTCGGCATCACCATTTGCGAAGACGTCTGGAACGACAAAAACTTCTGGGCCAAGCCGCGGTACGCCCGCGACCCTGTCACCGAGCTCGTCCAGCAGGGAACTAGCATCCTTCTGAATATCTCCGCATCGCCCTACACCATCGACAAGCGCTCCCTGCGCATCGAAATGCTCCGCTCCATCGCCCAGCAGCACCGCCGCCCCATCATCTATGTCAACCAGGTTGGCGGCGACGACTCCCTCATTTTCGACGGCGCCAGCATGGCCCTCACCCCCGACGGCCACATCGCCGCGCAAGCCAAAGCCTTCGAAGAAGACCTCGTTCTGTTTGACACCGTCACTGGCAAAGGCGACATCCACCCGCAAACAAAAGAGGAAATCGCCTACGCTTATCAGGCCATCATCACCGGAACGCGCGACTACGTCCGCAAATGCAATTTCAGCAAAGCCATCGTCGGCCTCAGCGGTGGAGTGGACTCCGCCGTAGTCGCGACCATCGCCGTCGACGCGCTGGGCAAGGAAAACGTCCTAGGTGTTTCCATGCCGGGTCCATACTCTTCCGAAGGCAGCAAATCCGACGCGCAATGTCTGGCAAAAAATCTGGGCATCGAATTCCTCACCGTTCCCATCACCTCTGTTTTCGATTCCTACATCGGGTCGCTCAAGCCGGCCTTCCACAATCGTCCCGTGGACGCCACCGAAGAAAACATCCAGGCCCGCATTCGCGGCAACTATCTGATGGCACTTTCGAATAAATTCGGCTCTATGGTCCTCAGCACCGGCAACAAATCGGAAATCGCTGTCGGCTACTGCACGCTCTACGGCGACATGGCCGGCGGCCTGGCTGTAATTTCTGATGTGCCGAAGCTGATGGTCTACGAGCTCGCCGAATACATAAATCGCGAAAGGGAACTGATTCCCCGCTCGACCATCGAGAAACCTCCCAGCGCCGAGCTGCGTCCAAATCAGAAGGACTCGGACTCTCTGCCGCCCTACGAAGTGCTGGACCGCATCCTGAAGGCTTATATCGAGGAAGTGAAAACGCCCGTGGAGATTGCCGAAGACTTTGGCTACGACCTGCAGCTCGTTCGAAACATCGCCATGCTCGTCGACCGCAACGAATACAAGCGCAAGCAAGCCGCGCCCGGCCTCAAAATCACCTCGCGCGCCTTCGGTTTTGGCCGCCCATTTCCCATCGCCCAGCGCTTCGTTCCATGATCGAGATTCGATCCATCTCGTGTAGGGGCGGCTTTATGCCGCCTTCTTCGATTTCAAATCAAAAAAGGACCACCACCGCGTGAAAAACAAACTCAGCCCAATCCTGTTCCTGTTCTTCGCCACGTTCACGGCGTCCATCACGCATGCACAACAACCGGCCAGCCAATCCCCACTCCAAAAAAATATCGAATCCTATCTCCGCCGCTCCTTCGCCCTCGGCCCCGACGTCCAGATCACCGTCGGCGCGCCAACCGAAATAGGGAACTCCGGCCTGCTCGAAACCAATATCGACGTCAAAACCGACCAGGGCTCCGACAAGGTCAAGATGTACATCACCAAGGATGGCCGCTACCTCCTTCGCGGCGAGATTTCCGACCTTTCGAAAGACCCACTCGCCGAAAACACCTCCAAGCTCGACCTCTCCAAGTCCCCGGTCCTCGGCGATCCGAAAGCCACCGTCGCCATCGTCGAATTTGCCGACTTCGAATGCCCCGTCTGCCGCAACCTCCACGACGCTCTCCGCGGCCTTCTGCCCAACTATCCGCAAGTCAAACTGATCTTCAAAGATTTCCCCATCGACCAGATCCACCCTTGGGCCCGCACGGCTTCGCTCGCCGGCCGCTGCACCTACCAGCAGGACCCCGCCGCGTTCTGGAAGTTCTACGATTTCATCTACGACAAGCAGGATCTGGTTTCCGCAGCCAACGTCTATGACAAGGTCGTCGACTTCGCCAGCCAGGCCAAGCTGAACCCGGACGCCTTCAAAGCCTGCCTCGCCTCGCCTCAAGCCACCGCCGAGGTCGACGCCAGCCTCGCCAATGGCAACCTCCTCGAAGTCCGCAGCACGCCCACGCTCTTCATCAACGGCCGCCGCATCGTCGGCGCCGACCCCCACGGCATCCAGCAATACATCGACTACGAACTCGCCCAACAAAAATCCGCGAAGAAATAATCGCTGATGATCCATTTTTGAGTGCAGCAACTCCGCTACCACCTTCGAAGCGCTAAGTGCGAGCCTGCAACTCTCGGTGGAAGACCATTAATGAGGGAAGTAGACCAGCCAAAAGGGATTTAGGATAAGGAGAAGGAACGCGACCAGCAAAATTATATGGATCGTGAATCACCGGCTATTGGCTGAGATGCGCAAGCGCGGCGCGGAGCGGGGCACTCGAGACATGAATTACACCACCCGAGTATGGCGAGTTCATCTCTAAGATCAAAAAGATCGCCCCGGAAACAGAAAGCGCGGAGATCAACAGGCTGATGACCGCGATACGATTGCGAGGGGAAAAAAGACCGAAACTAAGGAAGATGATTGTGAGCCAAGAAATCAATACGATCAGCAGTGGGATGGAGACCGAATTGACTCGTTGTTCGGCAATTAGCCAGCGGGTTTGCAAAAGGCCTATCAAAAGACTCAACGCTTGGGCTTGCATCGACCGGTGGGCGTCGTCCTTCGGTGAAAACCCCTGGATTTTGTCGTAGAGAAGTTCGCCGCTGGGCGGTCCAACGTGAGAGGGGCCCAGATCCTTGGCCGACACTAAATCGAGAGCCTGGACTACGGAGTTGCGTAGTAGATCGCGTGCTTCTTTAGCTTCTGGCCCGTAATGGGCCAGGATGCGGTCAAGCACGACAACTCGGCTGGCCATCTCCGTAAGTTCGTTGTTCTGAGTGTCAAACGATGACTTGGCGGAAGCGATCAGTAAACCCAGAACAAGAGCTGACATCGTCGCAATCAGGCCTACCCCTAGTTTCACAGCATCCCTCGATTCGTCCGCTAACTCAGTTCGGGGCAGGACCGCGCGAAGCCAGATACCGAGCAGAGCGCCTCCAAAAACAACCATGAACGTAATTAAGCTAATTGCTATTGAACTCATAGTTGGGCAGGCTCCGGGAAAGAGTGGATGGCCAGCCTGATGTGGCGTCAGTGTGTCGGTAAAGACTGGTGAACGAAACTGTCAAAAGTACTAATGGCAAGGGGATTGGGATTCCTAGAAAGGAATGAGGCAAGCGCCGCAGACATACGGCCCGAATACGGTAGCGGTGGAGTTTGCAGGGAAGGTCGCAGACTTCGCATTCTGTGGCAGTAGGCCGAAGGGAGGGAAGACCAAGCCGGATTCAGCCAGCCCCCTTGGCAAACAGAGGGACGAAAGAAACCGAATTCGTGGTTAACATAATATAGCTTATAGGACGTATTGTCAAGCGGAATATTCAACTAATTCGCTGTTTTCTTGATCTACTCTTAAGGTCTGTCCTGGCCGGCGCGGGGGGTGCGCCGGCCAGGACCTTGCCGGGTAGGTGGGCTTCCTGAGGCTATGGGGTGAGCTCGGTGGCACAGCGATTCTTCCCTCTGCTCTTCGATTTCATTCGATTTCAAACGTAATCATAAGTGCGCCGCCTTCGCTGCAATCGCACCCGCAGCCGCGCCAATCGCAAACCACTTCGCCGCGCGGGCAATCCTTCGCATCACCGATCCGCCCTTCGCGGCCCGCAGGGCATCATCCCGTTCCCTGCCGAGCGCCTGGCTCTTCACCTTCTCATCGGCCAGATCCGCCTGAGCCGCCCCTAACTTGGCCTGGCAGGCCTTGCACTCGACCGCAAAGTCATACAGCGGCTTCAAATCCACAACAGGGAAATTGACCTTCGGGGAGACCCCATCCGGCATACCGTTTGTAGTTTTGTAGGGCCCGCTTTCTGAAGCGGGCCGCTCCGGCTCAATCGTTATCGGCTCCGGCAGGCTAAGAGCATCTGGCAGGGCCGCCACCACCTCCGCCGGCTTCTGCACGGCCGCCTCTTTCCTCTTTAAGCCAGCCACCAGGTC
>DATHOY010000303.1:0-6058 GCA_035484435.1 Vulcanimicrobiaceae bacterium
GCCGATATTTTTCATGAGGCCGGTGACGGCGTTGCGGAGATGGAGCGGGACGGGATCGGCTTCGGTTTTGTGGACGTCTTCGAGGACTTCGCCGTAGGCGGTGTAGAGGGCGTTGGATTTTGGGGCGAGGGAGAGATAGACGGCGGCTTGCGCTAAGGCGAGATTGCCTTCGGGGGCGCCGAGAAAATCGAAGGCATCTTTGGCGGCGAGAGTGACGGCGAGGGCGCCGGGTTCGGCTAGACCGATGTCTTCGCTGGCCATGCGGACGAGGCGGCGGGCTAGGTAGAGAGGCTCTTCGCCGGATTCGAGCATGCGGGCTAGCCAGTAGAGGGCGGCGTCGGGATCGGAGTTGCGGACGGATTTGTGGAGGGCGGAGATGAGGTTGAAGTGCTCTTCGCCGGATTTGTCGTAGCGGAGCATTTTGCGTTGGAGGAGGGATTCGAGGAGGTCGGGGGTGATTTGGATAGGGCCCGCCTTCGCGGCAGAATCGGCCGCTTCGGTGGGTTTGCTCTTAACGGCGAGCTCTAACGTGTTGTAGGCCGTGCGGGCGTCGCCGTTGGAGAAGGAGGCGATGCGGAAGAGGACGTCTTCGGTGGCCTCGATTTTCTCGTTGCCCAACCCGTGTTCCTTGTCGGCTAGCGCGCGATGGAGAAGTTCTACGATTTGCGGAGTCGTGTGCGCTTCCAGGATGTAGACCTTGGTGCGGGAGAGGAGCGGGGAGATGACTTCGAAGGAAGGATTTTCGGTGGTGGCGCCGATGAAGAGGATGTGGCCGGCTTCGACGTGAGGGAGGAAGGCGTCTTGCTGGGATTTGTTGAAGCGGTGGACTTCATCGACGAAGACGATGGTGCGGAGGCCAGCGCGGGATTTTTTTTCGGCTTCGGCCATGACTTCTTTTATTTCTTTTATGCCACTGGTTACGGCGCTGAAGGGAATGAATTCGGATTTGGTGAGGCGGGCGATGAGGCGCGCCAGAGTGGTCTTGCCGCAGCCCGGAGGGCCCCAGAAGAGCATGGAAGAGAGATTGTCAGTTTCGATTTGCACGCGGAGGGGTTTGCCGGGGCCGAGGAGTTTTTCCTGGCCGATGAATTCGTCGAGGGTGCGGGGGCGCATGCGCTCGGCGAGAGGCTGGAGGGCCGCGGAGGTTTCGGGTTGGGGGAGGGTGGGGAAGAGGCTCATTGGATTCCAGTGTAAGAGGTTTGGCGAGAGAAATCGAATGGGGGGAAGAGAGGGCGGGGACCTAACGCAGAGGACGCAGAGGAAGAGCGCAGAGTTCGCTGAGAAGAGAAGAACCCCAGGTGCAACGACGGCACCTGGGGCACCCGCCTGGGAGAGTCTTGACTCTGATCGACGTCTGGGGCTTGTTTTAGTGGGGACGTGTGGGATAGGCTAACGGGCGCGCGGGAAAGGCCCGAGGCCCCTCTTATGATCTGCTCGCATCGAAAGTTCCTTCCTGTGGTTCTGTTATTTGGCGCGAATATTCTTTTTGGATGCGGTGGCGGCAGTGGTGGCGGCACGACGATGCCTGCCACGCCGACGTTTACGAGTACGCCAGTGACGGCGGCGGAAGAAGGGATGATGTATTCGTATCAGGTGACGGCGACTTCATCGGATATGAGCGCGATTACGTATGAGTTGAGCAGTGGACCGGCCGGGGCGACGCTTGCGGGAAATACGGTGACGTGGACGCCGACGCATGGGGAGTCGCGGGTGGCGAATGCGTTTACGGTGAAGGCGACGACGGCATCGGGAGGAAGCGCGACGCAGACTTGGAACGTTACGCCGAATGGGACGGTGAATATTACGGCGGTGACGACGTATTGGCTTCCGGAAGGTACCACGTCCACACATCCTACCTGGCAGGCGAATCTGCCATACCCCGCGGCCCTTGTCCCCCAGTTGGATGGCACTTTGCAGAGATTGCAGGGAGCGGCGAACGCGGACGGAACGTTTAGCATCCCCAATGTGCCGACGGGATATTACTGGCTACAGATTAATCCGAACGCGAACTTCTGGACGCCAACAAGTGACTTTGATTACGGTGAGGATTTAGCGGGGCGGCCGCTCAGGGCCACCGCACAGTCCGCGACAACGTTTGCCACTACCGTCACCGGGCTTGTCCCCAGTGCATCGATAGGGGACTACTTCCTCACGCTGACGGATCTTCGCAGCCCATTTTCGCCCGCTTCGGGAGTAGTGTTCTCTGGCTCGAGCACGTTTACCTCGAATTTTTCGATCACATCGGACATCGACTGGAGCGCAATCACTACGTTGTATTTATCGCAATATCAGCACATCAGTAATGGAAATTTTACGGGATACGTGCTCGGGCCGTCACAAACGCTTTCCAATATTTCGTTCACCGACGGCGGTACGAATACTATCACTGGCGCTCTCGCACCCTACTCGACGGTTTCGCTGCCGCTGAGCGTGACAGGCACGGCGTGGGCCAACCTCGCGGCGGGGATGGGCCCGGGCAATCCGACACCTGTAACGTCGGATTTTTCGGCGTTTGTGGAGCCCTATGTGACAGGGAGGTCTTCGACATCGAACACTACTCTGCAGCTGGGGCCGGCCTTCACACTGCTGCGCCCTTCTGACAGAACGGGATTTTTCCCCTTACCCCCGCCGTATCCGTGCGGGGTAGCCATATCGATTGGGACATTTCCTGCTTTGGGTCAAGGCAATCCGCCCATAGTGACCGATACGGATTACGGAACGATCGCCTACAGCGATCCTTATCCGGCTGAATGGCAGCGCAACTTTCAGTACTGCCAGCTTTCGAATGTCAACTTGCAGAGACCGAATTCCACGGTGACGGACACGTTCACCGTGGGGACGAGCCAGATTACGCCGATTCCGAAGGGGCCGGTCGCGCCGATTCTAGGCTCGGTACAGTCTCCGTTGCTGAACGGTAGCAGCCTTTTCAGTCCGGCAACGCTGAATACAACCAGCGTGACGTTGAATTGGAATGCGCCGGCGATTGGTCAGCCGTTTGGATACTACGTCACAGTCTTTCAACTTGTGACGGGTCCGACCGGGACAGTCGGGTACGCGTCGGCGGGCGTCTACGGAACCGGGAAGACTACTGTGAATATTCCGTTTCTTTCAGCCAACAACATTTACGTGTTCTCGATTACCGCGATGGCGGATGCGATCAGCAATATCGAACTGGCGCCGCTGAGACATCAGGTGCCAACGGCGCGAGCGGGAGTTATTTCTGCGCCGATGGTGATTGCGGCGGGGGCGACCGCGGCGGTGAGGCGTTAGGAAATAGAAATTGGAAAATGGAAAATTTGGGAAGAGAAATCGAGCGGCTGGTGGAGACCTGGCCGCTTTTGCTTTTTGAGGACGGAGCTTCAGGCTGAGGGCGGGGCTCTCTTCTCGCGTCAGAGGAAGCGGAAGACGGCTGCTGCGAAGACCCCATTTCTTCGTCAGGGCAAGCTTGAAAGTGGCCGCTACGGGGTCGGAGGGACCAGTCTAAAGACTGGCCACTACATTTGGATTGCTTGGATTATTTGCGTTGACGTTGGCGGAAGGCCTCGTAGAAGAGGACGGCGGCGGCCGCGGCGGCGTTTAGGGATTCGACGTGGCGTTGCATGGGGATTTGGATGCGGGCGTCGGCGGAGTGGACGACGTCTTCGGGGAGGCCGGCGCCTTCGTTGCCGACTAGGAGGGCGATCGGTTGGCACCAGTCGAGTTCCCAGGGGGCGGAGGGAGGATCGCCGGCGGAGGAATTTTCGTGGACGCAGGTGGCGATGGTGGAGATGGCGTTGAGTCTGAACTGGGTGAGCAAGATTCCGAGGGCTGCGCCTGCTACGAGAGGAAGATGGAGCGCGGCGCCCGCGGAGGCTCGGAGAGCTTTCGGAGAGAAGGGGCTGGCGGTGCCGGATTGACCGGTGGCGGAGGTGACGGCTCCAGTGGCGCCGAAAGCGGCGGCGGTGCGGAGGATGGTGCCGACGTTGCCGGGGTCTTGAACGCCGGCGAGGACGACGATCAGGGGAGAGCAGGCGCCGCGGGGAGTGGCGAAGAGATCTTCGAGTTGGGTTTGGCGGGGGATGACTAGCGCGGCTACGCCCTGGGGATGTTCGGTGTCGGCGATCCCTTCGAAGAGACGGTCGGTGGTTTTTAAAACGGGGAAGGCCATTTCGCGGCGGGAGATCAGGTGAGCGAGTTTTTCTTGGTGGCGTGTGCCGGATTCGCTGAAGAGGACGGCTTCGATGGCGCAGCCGGATTCGAGGGCTTCTTCTACTAGGCGGAGGCCTTCTACGCCTACGCTGCCTGTGTCGGTTTGGAGGCCGCCGCGGAGGGCGATGCGGAATTGCTTTAGCCAGCGGTTGTCGCGGCTGGTTAGGAGGCCGTCGGGCGCGGGCTTTGAGGATGGTGGCATGTGCGGGCAGCGTAGCATTGGGGGTTGCGTGGCGGCAAATTGTAGAAGAGGAACAGAGAAAGGATTTAACACAGAGGGCGCAGAGAAGGAGCACAGAGAGCACTGAGAAGAGGACCCCAAGAGCACAGGCTGAAGCCTATGCTACGTGGCGGGCGTCATTGCGCGGGTATGCGGCGTGTGGTAGCGTCCTGTGCGAGCGGCTTATTTGGGCATTGAGTGGGCCTTGTCGGTGGCGAGCCGCACTTTCCAAAAGAGGATGGCGGTCCCCCTTGTCAGCCGAAGTGTTGAAAGTCGATCCGCAGAACCCCGATAGACAAACGATTCGGTATGCGGCGTCGTGGTTGCGGCGTGGCGCAGTGGTGGCTATTCCCACGGACACTTTGTACGCGCTGGCGGCGGACCCGGTGAACCTGGCGGCGGTGGAAGAGATTTTTCGTGTAAAGGGGCGGCCGGAATCGCGGGCGCTGCCGATATTGATTAATTCGCTGGCGCAGGCGCGGGCGCTTTCGCGGGATTTGCCGGCAAACTTTTATCGTTTGGCGCAGGCTTGCTGGCCGGGGCCGCTGACGGTGGTGGTGGAGGCGTCGAATCGGTTGCCGCTTAAGGTGACGGCGAATACGCGGCGGATTGCGCTGCGGTGGCCGAAGAATGAGGTGGTTTGCAGTTTGATTGAAGAGTTGGGCGTGCCGCTGACGGGGACGAGTGCGAATTTGACGGGGTCGAGTACCTGCGCGAACGCGGAAGAGGTGATGTTGCAGTTGGGAGACCGGATTCCATTGATATTGGATACAGGTGAGGCGGGGGAATTGGTGCCCTCGACGATTGTGGAGTTGCGGGGGGAGAACTGGTGCATCGGGCGCGAAGGGGCGATTCCGGCGGAGATTATTCAGGAGGCGCTGGAGGGGGATGACGCGGTGCCGGCGTGATGGTCGAAATTAGAAATTGGAAAATGGAAAATAGAAAAACGGAAGAAGAGAATTAAGGCAGAGATCGCTGAGACGCAGAGGAGAATTGCTGGTCCCAATGATCTGCAGGATTGCATAAGGATTTGCCACGGTTCCTCCACTCCGTGGCCGGCGCACCTAACTGCGGTGCGCAAGAAAATACCGGCCACTCCGGTCGGGATGACAAATCAGATAAATGCTAACCCAAGAGCACAGGCAGGAGTGCCTGCGCCACAGGTGCGCGGAAGGCGGCCGCAACAATGGAAAAGGATGGGGAATTAGACACAGGAGATTTTGCCGAGTATGGCTAGGCGCGTGGCGCCGGTGGCGGAGGGGAGGTTGGAGGGGCGATGGTGGAAGGTTTCGTAAGCGAGGAGGGCGAAGGCGTAGGCTTCTTTGGCGGACTCGGGGACGCCGAGTTGGGACGAAGTGAGAACCTCAATGCCACCGGCTTTGTAAAAGGCATCCATGTGCACCGCATCGTGTTCGGTATCGACATGCATTGCGGCTGTCAGCAGTCCGAGTAAAAGAGGGTTGTTAGCGCCCCCACCGGAGACGACGACTTGATGGATTTTTGTTTTCGGGAGGACGAAGCGATTGAGGGCATCAACAATGGAGAGTCCCGTGAAGACTGTGGCAGCACGGATTAGGTCATTGGGCTTCGCGTGATACTTCTTGCCGAGGCGCAGGAGTTTTTGAACGTAGGCGACACCGTAATACTCGC
>DATHOY010000304.1:0-25812 GCA_035484435.1 Vulcanimicrobiaceae bacterium
GTCTCGGAGCTTGGGAGACCAGACCCCGCGACCAAGAGAGGCAAAGCAATTTCAACATCGAGGTTGTGCAGTGAAGGAACAAGGAACAGTGAAGTGGTTCAATGCTTCGAAGGGCTACGGGTTCATCCAACGCCAGACCGGGGAAGATGTTTTCGTGCACTTCTCCGCCATTCAGATGGATGGGTACAAGGCCCTGAATGAAGGCCAGGCGGTGGAATTCGAAGTAAAGAAGGGCCCGAAGGGCCTTCAGGCAGAGAACGTCACAAGCCTCTAGCCTGTAGAGATGGGAGAGGTTCTCGAGGGGTCGGGAACCTCTCACTTTCGAGAAAGCGGACGGAATTAAAAAATAGCGAGTGCGGTCTAAGGAGGAAGTTGTGCAAGTAATGCAGGAAGGACAAACCATTAAGCACGATCAGTACGGACTGGGGATCGTCACGGCCTCGGATCCCGAACGCACGGCGATTGATTTCGACGACCACGGACCCAAACTTTTCGTGACGAGTATCTTCGTGGCCGAACTCATCGGCGAAGCGCCGGCAACCCCGCCCAAGACCAAGCGCCGTCGCAAAGCATCCACCGCCGCAAAAGCCACCAAGAAAGCCGCCGCAGCTGCATCCGCCAAGTAAGCAGAGCATTCCCGCAGTACAACACCCGGTAGACGCGCCAGAAATGGCGCAGGGGTGTGTCTCGCACTTCTCCCTGTTTTCCAATTTGCGGCTCAGCTCATAAGCGATCTGAAAGCAATCGAGGCGACGCTACACCCGAATTCGCCTTAAGGAGCCGATGATAGGCGAATGTGCCGCGAACCCCATTGATAAATGCGACTATGAGCAGAGTTATGGCTAGAACCGTGAAGCGCCGGTCGCCGGACTGAGCAACGAATTTGGTAAGAGCGTAAAGCTGACAGACGATAAAGCAAGCCAACCCGGCGATCGCGGCCGGCTTTGAGAAACGGTATATCCCATAAGCAATCGCCAGGAACAACAGCATCTGCGGCACGACAAGTCGTGGATCAACGAAAGATTTAACAGTTGGGGATTCCGCGAGCATAGCAAACGCGGTCATTCCGGCAAGAGCAAGCGCGGCCCACATTCCCTGTCGGCTGGCTTCTCTGGCGCTTTCCAAGTCACTCAGGTCTGGCCAGTATCTTTCCCACATGTGTTAGCGGACGGCGGATTCGGCCTGGTCGAAGGCGTGATAGGAAGAACGAACTAGCGGGCCGGATTCCACGTGCTTGAAACCCATTTTTTCACCCCGCACCTTGTACTCGGCAAATTCGTCCGGATGGACGAACCGGATCACCGGCAGATGTTCGCGGGTGGGTTGCAGATATTGGCCAAGCGTTAGAATATCGGTCCCCTGCGCGACAAGATCCTGCATTGTTGCCAGCACTTCTTTTTTTTCTTCGCCCAATCCCAGCATCATGCCAGTTTTGGTGGGCACATCCGCGTACATTTCCTTGGCGCGGCGCAGCAACTCCAGCGACCGCTCGTAAAGCGCACCCTTGCGCACCTGGCGGTATAAGCGTGGAACCGTTTCCGTGTTGTGGTTCAGAATGTCCGGCTTCACCGCCAGAACAACGTTCAGGGCATTCCAGTCGCCGCGAAAGTCGGGAATCAGAACTTCCACTTTGCAGTCCGGCACGCGCTTGCGGATTTCCTGAATCGTGCGCGCGAAAATGTGCGCGCCGCCGTCGGGCTGGTCGTCGCGATTCACGCTGGTGACAACGGCATAGCGCAAGCCCATCGAAGCAACCGCCTCGGCAACGCGAAAAGGCTCTTCCTCGTCTGGAGGGCCAACAGGCTTGCCCGAGGGAACGGCGCAGAACCCGCACGCCCGCGTGCAGATGTCGCCCAATATCATGAATGTGGCGGTTCCGTGCTCCCAGCACTCGCCCATGTTCGGGCAGCGCGCGGATTCGCATACGGTGTGGAGATCCAGCGTGCGCATGATGCGCTTCAGGTCCTGGTAGCGCTCACCGCCAAAGAATTTCACGCGCAGCCAATCCGGCCGCGGATGTGCGTTGGGCGCGGGAAGGTGCGGTGCTGCGCCATTGGAGATGATGTTAAAGGGAGAGGCCATGTGGCTGGTCCAGAACCTATAGTTTACGGGAAAAGCGTCTGGGAACAAACTGCAAGTAGGTGGGGATCCTTCGGGCACTTGCGGCATTTTTAGGTGTCCAATAAACAGTCCCCGGAGAGGTGCCTATGCTCCGAGCAGCTTTCCTGTTCCTGAGTCTTGTCTCGTTTGCCCCGTTCTCACCCGCACAATCCCCAGAACCTCAAACACGCACCATGGAGGCCCTGCTGTCCGAGATCCGCCAGTTACGCCAAGACCTGCAGGCCGCCGCCATCGCCACTCGAAAAGCCCAAATCGTCATCTACAGGTTGCATGTGCAGGCGGCTGTGGTCGAACGTGCGACGGACCGCCTGGAGAATGCGAAAGGTGAACTCGCCCAGCTGGATACTCAAAAGCAATCCCTGATCGAACAGATCAAACAGCTAGAAGAGATGAAGGACCGGCCGGAGAATGAGCAGAGACGCAAGCAGTTCGAGGACTACCTCTCGAATGCCAAAGCAAATCTGGAAGCGTTGGTTCCAAGGGAGCAGGAGCTTCAAGCAAAACAGATCGAGCTGGAAGCTGATTTGCGGACCGAACAGGCCAGATGGAATCGCCTGCAGGACCAATTGGACCGTCTGGAAAATTCTCTTGAAAATTCTGGACTTCAAGCAGGCAATCAACCATAGAAAGATGCGCAGCGCTTTCGATTTGAGCTATCGTCGTCATCAACCTACGGCCAATTGCATGGAAGATGTAGTCCTAACGTGTTTTCTTTAGGACACGAGCAACCAGTTCGTCCAATCTCGAAAGCAACAGTTTTAGGATGGGAGACTGGTTGGACTTTTTGTAGCCAAAAACCAGCTCAACAGTTGGGGTGTCGCCCTTCAAAGGGCGGCTGGTTACGGAGGATGGCAGAAAGTTCTGTGCGTACGCAGGTAACAACCCAACGCCGCGGGTGGAGATTATCAGGGAAATTCCCATGGTGACGTTGTCCGCCTCATGGGCGGGTGTGATGTTAGTTCCGGAGCGTTTCAGGTAATCGTCGATGACCGTACGCAGGACAGGAGCGGTGTCCGACACGGTCACGAATGTCTCGTCTGCCAGATCACTCGGACTGACAGCCTTGAGCGCGGCGAGGCGGTGGTTATTAGGCAAGACCACCACCAAGGGCTCCTTGACCAGAAGTTCATACGCCAGTTCCGGTGCGCTTTCTTCCCGTCGAAGAAACGCCGCATCAACCTTTCCTTTCGCGAGAGCGTCGGCGAGGCGTGGAGAGTAATTGCTCGAGATCACCACATCCACGTTCGGCAATTCGTCTCGCAAGACCTGGAGGGCCTCCGGCATCCACGTCAGTTCGTGCCCGGTCAGAAAGCCCATAACAAAGCTTGGCTTTGCGGGATGGGCGACGCGGCGAGCTGCTTCCCCCGCGGCTTCCACCTGGGCCAGCACCAAACGTGCGTGGTCCAGAAAGGCTCGGCCCGCAGGAGTCAATTCGATCCCGCGAGCGCTGCGCGTCAGCAGCTGGGCGCCGACCTCGCCTTCCAGATCCCGGATCTGGCGGCTGAGGGACGGCTGGGACGTGTGCAGAGTCTCCTCCGCCGCGACGGTGAGGCTTCCAGCGTCTGCGACTGCAACGAAATAGCGAAGATGCCGTAGTTCCATCAGCCATTCCATGCCTGCCGGGCATGGCCAACGACATACAAAGTCTACATCACTCCGCAAAAACTCCGCATCAGATTGGTCGAAGCAAGCGTAATCAACAGCTGGCCGGAAACCCTGGGCATGCTCAGCACGCAGAACCAGCTGGCCTATGGTAGAAGTTCTGAGAAAGAAGGAGAAAGACAATGTCCAAAAAACTGGAAGGAAAAATTGCACTCATTACGGGTGGCTCGCGTGGTATTGGAGCGGCAATCGCTAAGCGCCTGGCCGCCGACGGAGCGACCATAGCCATCACCTACGCCAAGGACGTCAACGCGGCATCCGCAGTGGTGAAATCCATTGAGCAGTCCGGCGGAAAAGCTATCGCGATTCAAGCGGATGCTGCCAAAGCCGAAGCAGTCAAAGCTGCGGTCGAAAAGGCCTTCGCAACCTTTGGCAGGCTTGATGTGCTGGTGAACAACGCCGGAACGGCCATTCCGAAACCGTTCGAGGAGGCGACACTGGAAGAGATGGACCGTGTTATCGACATCAACGTCCGCGGGGTATTCGTCGCGACGCAGGCGGCGCTGAAGCACATGAAGAACGGCGGCCGCATAATCATGATTGGCTCGGCCGTGGGTGAACGTGTCGCGGCCCCCGGGCTTGTGCCTTATGCGGGCACGAAGGGAGCCGTCAAGATGTTCACTCAGGCGCTGGCCCGAGAGATCGGAGGCCGGGGCATCACCGTCAACAACGTGCAGCCTGGGCCGATCGACACGGAATTGAATCCCGCGGCGGGCGACTGGGCGGTGCCACAGAAGGCAGCCACGGCACTCGACCGTTACGGGCGCGTTGATGAAGTCGCCGCGCTGGTAGCGTTTGTCGCCGGTCCGGAGTCCTCATACATTACAGGTGCGAACCTTACCGTGGATGGCGGAATGAATGCGTGAGTCCAAGCGGCAGGTCACTAGCTTCGCGATATGGCCATTACCCCCTGATGGCCGGTCGAGGCGAGGTGAATGAAGCCTCAAACCCGCGGCCACTTCTTATTGTCTGGGAAAAAAAACCGTATCCCTATTGTGCTGTTAAGCATCACATATTCCGGTTAGGAGAAATCCGATGTCCGCGACGAGCGTTCAGTTCACTGTTGCAGCCCATATCATGGCGGCCCTCGGTTTTTTTCGCGGCAAGGAAATCCCTTCGGCAACTCTCGCCGAAAGTGTGAATGCAGACCCCACATTTGTGAGGAAATCTCTCTCGAAACTCGCAAAGGCGGGCCTGATCGTCACAAAGCGCGGTAAGAACGGCGCGAGCGGGTTGACCCGTTCCCCTGAGCAAATAACGCTTTTGGACATTTATCGCGCCAGCGGGGCACCACTGACATTCGCGATTCATGACTATCCAGTGGAGAAGAAATGCCCCATCAGCACCAACATTAAAGGATGCATGTCATCGGTTCTAAAAAAAGCTCAGGGGAGCTTCGAGAGTAGTCTTAGTGGAATAACGCTCGCCGATGTAGTTGTGGAAATCCGCCGGGCGCGCCGGTAAATTTTTTGTGTTTATATGTGCATATTATTATCACAAAGACGGAAAAGGGAGAACCAAATATGAGCAGATCTGAGGAAAACGACATGAATGTGATTTTGGGGGCGAGCGGAAACACGGGCTCGATCATCGCCAATTTCCTGCTGTCGAATGGCGAAAAGGTGCGAGTCGTGGGGCGCGACGCGGGGCGGCTGCAGCGTTTTGTGCGCAAAGGCGCGGAGGCTTTCACGGCCGACCTGAGCGACGCAGCTGCGCTCACCAAAGCCTTCGATGGTGCCCGCGCGGCATACTTGATGTTGCCGCCGCTGAACTCCCGGGAAGAGCAAGAGCGAGAGAGCGATGCGATCGCTAAAGCCGCGAGGGAGTCTGGTCTGCGCTATGCGGTGCACTTGAGCAGCTACGGCGCTCATGTCCCGAAAGGCACCGGGCCAGTCACCGGGCTGCATTCTTCGGAGCAAAAACTGAACGCGATTGGTGATTTGAACGTTCTGCACCTGCGAGCTGCCTATTTCATGGAGAACAACATGGCGGCGATCGGCATGATTCGGGGGATGGGACTGTTCGGGCATGCGCTGCTACCCGAGCTGAGGCTGCCCATGATTGCGACGCGCGACGTTGGCGACTACGCGGCGTCGCGCCTCCTGGACCTGGACTTTTCCGGCAAACAAACGCGCGAACTGCTTGGCGAGCGCGACCTCTCGATGGCGGAAGCTACCGCGCTGATTGGACGCGGCATTGGCAAACCGGATCTGCGTTACGAGCAGTTTTCGTACGACCAGTTAGGGCAGGCGTTGGCACAAATGGGCTTTTCGCCAAAGAAAGCCGCGGTGTACATCGAAATGTTCGAGGCTATCAACGCAGGACTTCTCGCTGCGCAGGAGCAGCGTTCGACGGAAAACAGCACACCGACTTCGTTTGAAACATTTGTGCAGGATGTCTTTGTGCCTGCGTATCTCACGAAGACTTCCGCCGCTTAGGCTCTCGGAGCGGGGGAGTTCCCGGCTCAGCAGCAACGGAGAAAAAATGAGCAAGAAACTTGAAGGCAAGACCGCCGTGATTACCGGCGGCACAGAAGGGATTGGGCTGGCTGCGGCAAAGCTTTTCGTCAAAGAGGGTGCCTATGTCTTCATAACAGGGCGCCGCCAGCAAGAGCTCCATGAGGCCGTGGAGGCGATCGGAACCAACGTTTCTGGAGTTCAGGGAGACGTTGCCAACCTCGCCGATCTTGATCGTCTTTACGAGACGGTTGCCAAGGTGAAGGGGCGAATCGATATTGTTTTCGCCAACGCCGGTGTTGGCGAATTTGTTCCCTTTGGAGCGGTCACCGAAGAGCATTTCGACAAGCTATTCAATATCAATGTGCGTGGAACGCTCTTCACGGTGCAAAAGGCCTTACCGCTGCTGAAGGATGGTGGCTCGATCATTCTCAACGGCTCTGTCGCGAGCGTTAAGGGTACGGCCTCATTCGGTGTCTATGCCGCGAGTAAAGCTGCCATCCGCTCCTTCGTGCGAACCTGGACTACAGATCTGAAGGACCGTCGCATCCGCTCAAACGTTGTTAGTCCGGGTCCGATCAATACGCCGCTCGTGAGTCGGCAATCTGCAGACGTGATTGGGCGGCTTGTATCCACCATCCCGATGGGGCGCATGGGAGAACCCGAAGAAGTTGCGAAGGTGGCTTTGTTTCTGGCGTCGGATGACTCCAGTTTCGTCACGGGTATCGAACTGTTCGTTGATGGCGGAAGAGCTCAAGTCTAAATAATAAAAGAGAAGTGGGATCCCGGAGCCCAAGGGTTGGAATTACAGGGGCTGGCGGGAAGAGCGGACGAAATCGCGCAGGACGGTGACGTTGGGGCCGTAGGCGCCGATGCGTCCGGCATCCACGGGGAGCCCCAGGCTTTCCGCCATGTCCAGGTCCACGCCGGCGTCGTCTAGTTCGGAGAGGCTGAAACCTGCCGCTGGCAGAACGCGGTTAAACCCGGTTGGATATACCGGGCGAGGTGGACGGTGACGTTGCCACGGGCGGCGCGCCAGCTCGTAAAATTGCTTCCAATCGCGTTTGTGCCACGAATTCATCGTCTGGTTCAATCCGTTTTCCCCTATTGGATGCCAGCCAGGGGAATTAGGTTCTCCCACACTTCAGCCTGGGCCATCCCAAACTTGCCGCGAAACACCTGCGCAAGTACCTCTTGGTATATCCCAAGCCGCCGCGAATGAAAGAGATTCTTGGCCTGTTGTATCAAACACGCCAACCCGCGGATTGTTCCGGCGGCACGGGGCGAAAGAATGCAGGCGCCGGAGAGCGGTGACGCGGGCTGCGGTGAAAACAGATTTACAGCTCACGGCCAATTGGCGGGGATACTACACGGAAGGCCGTGGGTTAGCCAGCGGAAATTCCGCAGGGCTGTGAATTTTTGCAGGCGGAGGCGTGCTTCAAAACAAAAAGACTACGGGCGCAAAACCAGTGCACCCGAAGTCAAAGATCAACTCAATGACAGATCGGAAAATTACCAGCGGTTTCCGCGGTCTCCACGGTCGCCGCGATCTCCGCCGCGCCCGCCCCCGCCGCCACGTCCGCCGCGATCTCCGCCACGGCCTCCGCCGCCACCACCGCCGCCATAACCGCCGCGCCCACCACCGCCACCGCCGCCGCCGGAGCGCTCGGTTTGCGGACGCGCTTCATTGACTACCAGGTTCCGGCCACCGAAATTCTGACCGTTGAGATTGGCGACCGCGCGATCCGCTTCTTCATCGTTCGTAATTTCGATGAAGGCAAAACCCCGCGATTGGCCCGTGAACCGATCCCGAATTAAGTTGATTGCGGACGGGTTGACCCCTACCTGTCCGAACCACTCCTGCAACTGCTCTTCAGATGCAGAGAACGGGAGATTACCGACGTAAAGCTTCTTCACCTGGGGACTCCTTCTGCCCGGAACCTAACCACGATTGCGGAGCGCACTGAGATACCAATCCGCCAAGTGGGCAAACCGGAGGGAGTGCCGCGCGGGCGAGGGCGATTCAGTGGTCCCGGAGATACTCTCGAAAATCGTCATCTTTTGCAACCAGAAAAGCTGGCGGGATGGGCGGCGCGGCGGGCCGCTCTGGAATTACGCCGGCAGCGAAAAGTGATAGGATGCGCGCACCAGCAAGCGGAGAAACCGGATGCCCACTCCCGGCACGATGATGAATTTTCCGTTAACGCTCCCCACCATTTTGGAGCGCGCCGGTAAGCTTTTTCCCCGCGTCGAAGTTGTTTCCCGAAAACCGGACTGCGGTATCACCCGCACCTGTTACGGCGAAATGTATAAGCGCGCCCGGCAGCTTGCGGCGGCGCTGCAAAGATTGGGGATGCAAAGCGGCGACCGCGTGGCTTCACTGATGTGGAATCATTCCGGTCACTTGGAAGCGTTCTGGGGAGCGCCTTGCGCGGGAGGCATCCTCCACACGCTCAACCTGAGGCTGCATCCGCACGAAATTGCTGCCATCGTCAATCACGCGAAAGATCGCTTTCTGATCGTTGACGACGTATTGCTTCCGCTCTATCAGAAATTTGCGGATCAGGTTTCCTTTGAACGCGTCATTGTCGTGCCGTTTGGTTTTGCCGGCGTTCCCGAGGGATTCCTGAACTACGAAGAACTTCTTGCCGAAGAAAGCGGTGATTTTACGTATCCGGCGATGGACGAAAATCAGGGCGCGTTGATGTGCTTCACGTCGGGGACAACGGGCTGTTCGAAAGGCGTAATCTACTCGCATCGCGCGCTGGTGTTGCACTCCTTCAGCCTCGGACTTAAGGAAGTTTTCGGCCTGGGCACCGCCGACACGATTCTGCCGATGGTGCCGATGTTTCACGCCAACGCCTGGGGCATTCCGATCGCCGCGCCTATGCTGGGTACGAAGCAGGTTTTGCCCGGGCCGCATCTGGATGGCGAAAACCTGCTGAACTTGATGGAGCGGGAAAAGGTGAACAAGGCCTGCGGCGTGCCGACTGTCTGGGCCGGAGTATTGGCGGAACTCGAAAAGAATCCCGAACGGTGGAAACTACCTCCGCACATTTTCGGTGCCTGCGGGGGCACCGCTCCTCCGCTCGAAATGATCCGGCGCCTGGACCGCTTTGGAATTGAGATCAAGCATCTGTGGGGAATGACGGAGACTACGCCTGTCGGCACCGGGGGCACCCTTAAGGCGCACATGTTGGATTGGTCCGCCGAGAAAAAATACGAAGTGCGCGCGAAGCAAGGATGGCCGGCTCCGTTTGTGGAAGCGCGCATCGTAAAGGAAGGCGTTGTGGTTCCCTGGGATGGCGAAACGCCCGGAGAATTGGAAGTGCGCGGGCCATGGGTTGCGGGGAGCTACTACGATGCGCAGGACCAGGCGAAGCGATGGAGCGAGGATGGGTGGTTTCGCACCGGCGACATCGCCATGCTTGATCCCGAAGGGTATATCCGGCTGGTGGATAGAGCCAAAGATCTGGTGAAATCCGGCGGCGAATGGATCAGTTCCGTGGACCTGGAAAATACACTGATGGCGCACCCGGCGGTCAAGGAAGCGTGCGTGGTCGGATTGCCGCACCCGAAATGGCAGGAGCGGCCCCTGGCGGCGGTGGTTCTGCGCGAAGGAGCAAGCGCCACGGAGCACGAGTTGCGCGAATTCCTGGCAAAGTCGTTTGCCCACTGGCAACTGCCGGACGCATTTGTTTTTGTGGACGCAATCCCGCGCACCAGTGTTGGCAAGTTCAAGAAAACCGCCCTCCGCGAACAATTCGCCGGGTGGCAGTGGAAAGCCTGACTCAGGTGCGGTAACTCGCGTTGATCCGCACGTACTCCGCTGTGAAATCGCACGTCCAATAACTCGCGGCGGCACGTCCCGCGTGCAAATCCATAACGATGTGGACATGCTTTTCCAGCAAGCGGTTGCTGGCGACGCGCTCGTTGAAATTCAGCGGCTGGCCCCGGCGCAAAACCGGAATGCCGGCCATCTGGATGTCCACCTTGTCCGGGTTGAATTTGACGCCGGAGCGGCCGGCTGCCGCGAAGATGCGTCCCCAGTTGGGATCGCCGCCGGCAAAGGCGGTTTTGACGAGCGGAGAGGTGGCGATGGTTTGCGCAATCTGGCGCGCCGCGGCTTCTGTTTTCGCGCCGCGAATCGCAATTTCAATCACCCGTTGCGCGCCTTCCCCATCCGCCACAATTTGCAGCGCCAGCGAGTGGCAGACTTCTTCCAGCGCTTTCTTAAACGCGCGATGCGCGCTGGAATTGGCCTGGATCGCGGGCGCGCCGGATTCTCCGTTGGCGAGAACCAGGAGCGTGTCGTTGGTGGAAGTGTCACCATCAATGCTGATGGAGTTGAAGGTGCGCTGCGTGACCTCGCGCAAAGTCTTTTGCAACAGCGAGGGCGAAATCGCCGCGTCGGTGACGACAAAAGCCAGAGTCGTCGCCATATTTGGATGGATCATCCCCGCGCCTTTCGCGCAGCCTACCAGGTGCACACGCTTACCCGCCATCTTGAAAGAGGCCGAAGCGGTTTTCGGCCGCGTGTCCGTGGTGCAGATCGCGAGCGACAACTCCGCGAACGAACGCGCCGAAGGCCGCCGGTTCTGCACGACTCCCGGCAGCGCCCGGAGAATCTTTTCGATCGGCAGCGGCACGCCGATCACCCCGGTGGAGCAGACAATCAGTTCGCGCGGATGGCAACGCAGGCGGCGCGCGGTTTCTTCCACCGTTTTTACGGAGACGGCATAGCCGGCATTTCCAGTCGCGCAATTCGCGTTACCCGCGTTCACGATTACCCCGCGCATTCGGCCCTTGGAGGCAAGCAGATTTGCCTTGGAGACAACCACGGGCGCGGCAACGACCAGATTTTTCGTGAAAACGGCGGCGGCGGAAGCGGGGACATCACTTGAGAGCAGGGCAAGGTCCAGCGCCCCGGTTTTTTTCAAGCCACAAGCGGTAGCCGAAAAGCGGAATCCCAGTGGGAGAGCGGCTTCAGAGAGGGCATGTTTCATGGAATCAGGATCCGCTGACCGGGAACGTCGCTCACGGAAGGGACCTCCGATCCTCCGTGCGATGCGATACGGCTTGTAGAGTAAAAATGCTCGACGTCAGGCTCATGGCTTGGTCTCCAGTTTTGTGAGTTTTAGTTCGAGCTGCGCGATGGCAGCGCGAACGCATTCTTCCGCCGTGCCTCCGGGGACAACTTTGGAAGCGATGGCGCTTTCGACGGAAGGGCCTTGCAAGAAATCCTGTTCGAAGAGTGGTGAGATTTTCTGGACATCGTTCAGCGAGAGCTGCGTCCAGGGTTTGCCCTGCTTCTCCGCTTCGCGAAGCACCTTGCCCACAAGATCGTGCGCCTGGCGAAACGGCACGCCTCGATGCACCAGGTAATCCGCTGCATCTGTGGCAAAAAGCGCGGGGTTCGAAGCTGCGGCGCAGAGTCTGTCGACGCGAAACTTTGAGGCGACCAACGCTCCCTGCGCGACCCAGATCATGTCTTCCATCTGGTCGTGGGCCGCAAAGAGTGCTTCCTTGTCTTCCTGCAAATCGCGCTGATAGCTGGATGGCAGTCCTTTCAGCGTCATGAAGAGGCTGAAGAGTGCGGCGGTTATCCGGCCGCTCTTGCCGCGCAAAAGTTCCCACGCGTCGGGATTTTTCTTTTGGGGCATCAGGCTGCTGCCGGTGGAATATTCGTCGGGCAAGATGAGGTAGGAAAATTCCTGCGAGGCGAACAGCACAAAATCTTCCGCCAGCCGCGAAAGATGGGTGGCGATGCCCGCCAAGGCGAAAAGATAATCGAGCGCGAAATCGCGGTCGCTGACAGCGTCAAGGCTGTTTGCGGTAATCCGTGAAAACCCAAGCGCTTTTGCTACTGCGGCTCGGTCAATCGCAAAAGAACAGCCTGCCAGCGCGCCGGAGCCCATCGGGCAAGCGTCCGCGCTCGCAGCGGCGGATTGCAAGCGTGTCAGGTCGCGTGAAAAAGCCTCGGCATGGGCCATCAGAAAGTGCGACAGCAGAATGGGCTGGGCATGCTGCATGTGGGTCATGCCGGCCATGGGGACTTTCAGATTTGCTTTGACCTGCAACAGAAAGCCTTTGATCAGAGCAAGCAATGCCTTGCGGATTTCCGCGGCCGCATCGATGACAAACAACCGAAAATCTGTGGCTACTAATTCATTTCGGCTGCGTCCGGTGTGCAGCTTCCAGCCAAGCGGACCGAGCTCTTCGACCAGCGCATTCTCTACGAATTGATGGACATCTTCCGCCGTCGAGGAATCTAGCCAGGCTTTTTCGACCTTCGCCCGCGCGGAAATCTTGTCGAGCGCCGCAAGCGTCTGCCGCACTTCGATTTCGGTGAAGATGCCTACGCCCTGCAAGGCTTTTGCCCAGGCGCGATCCACCGCAATTTCGTAGGGTAGCAGCCGCCGATCAAATACAAACGACCGCTGGAAGGCGTCGAAACGCACGTCCGGCGCCTTTTCGAACCGGCCACCCCACAATCGATCGTCTTTGCGTTCAGCCATTGGGAAGTTTTCCGTTGTAGGGGCACGTTATATCGAGCCCCTACAAGGAGGAATCAGCTTTTGCTACCTTCGGCTTTCGCTTTCGGTCGAACGGTGACCGGCAAGGCAAAAAGGTTGATGAAACCTTCGGCATCTTTGGGGTTGTAGCGGCCCATGGTGAAGCTGGCGAGGTCCGCTCGATAGAGCGAGTAGGGCGAAAGCCGTTTCGTGACGTTCAGCGTGCCCTTCCACAATTTCAGGCCGACCGAGCCAGTGACGCGTTGTTGTGCCACGTTGAAGAAACCGTCGAGCGCCTCACGCAACGGCGAGAACCACAAGCCGTTGTAAACGAGTTCCGCATAGCGCACCGAAAGCGCCTGCTGGAAGTGTGCAGTTTCGCGATCAACAGTGAGCCGTTCGAGTTCCTGATGCGCCATAACCAGCAGCGTGCCGCCCGGAGTTTCATACGCTCCGCGCGATTTCATGCCCACCAGACGGTTTTCTACCAGGTCCGTGCGGCCAATGCCGTGCTTCGCCGCAATTTCGTTCAGCGTGTTCAGCAGTTCAATCGGGCCGAGCTTTTTGCCGTTTACGGAAACCGGCGTTCCGGCTTCGAACCCAATCTCGACCTCTTCTGCCTTGTCCGGAGCTTTTTCCGGCGAAACCACCCACTGCCACATCGCCTCATTCGGCGCGTTGGCAGGGTCTTCTAACTCGCCGCCTTCGTGGCTCAAGTGCCAGATGTTGCGGTCGCGGCTGTAGATGTTCTTCTTACTCTGCTCGACGGGGACTTTGTGCTTCTCCGCGTAGGCAATAGCGTCTTCGCGCGAGTCAATGTCCCACTCGCGCCACGGGGCAATGATCTGTACGTTCGGCGCGATGGCCTTGTACGCGAGTTCAAAGCGCACCTGGTCGTTGCCCTTGCCGGTACAGCCGTGCGAGAGCCCGTCGGCGCCAAGCTGCAGCGCCAGCTCCGCCTGCCGTTTCGCAATCACCGGCCGGGCCATCGAGGTGCCAAGCAGATAGGTGTGTTCGTAGACAGCGCCGGCGCGCAGCGTCGGCCAGATGTATTCGCGGACAAACTCTTCGCGCAGGTCCTCGATGTAAGCCGAGGATGCCCCGGTCGCGAGGGCTTTCTTGTGCGCAGCCTCAAGATCTTCCTGCTGGCCGACGTCGCCGATCATGGCGATCACTTCGCAGCCGTAATTCTCGCGCAGCCAGGGAATAATGATCGAAGTATCCAGGCCGCCGGAATAGGCGAGCACAACTTTTTTTGGTTTTGGGGCTTGCGGTTTCACTCTGCGATTTCTCCTTGGTGATAGAACACGATATCTGAATCAAGTAAACAGCGCGTGAAGAATGGCCTTCTGCACGTACATGCGATTTTCCGATTGCTGCAACACAACCGAATTTGGCCCGTCGAGCACTTCGTCCGTGACTTCCTGCCCGCGGTGTGCCGGCAGACAGTGCATGAAGAGCGCGCCCGGCCCGGCCTGCTCCATCAGCTTGCGATTCACCTGGTACGGCTTGAAAACCTGGCGCCGCATCTTTTCTTCCGCCTCAAAGCCCATGCTTGTCCATGAATCGGTGTAGACGGCCTGTGTGCCTTCCACCGCCTCGGCCGGGTTTGTGAATAGTTCAATCTTCGCGCGAGTCTCTTTCGCCACGCGCTTGGCGTCGGCCAGCACGTCCTGCGGCGGCGAATAACTCGGCGGAGTGGCGATTCGCAAATTCACGCCCAGCCGCGCAGCCAGAAAGATCAGCGAATTGCAGACGTTATTGCCGTCGCCGACGTAGGCGAGTCTCAGACCCTTCAGTGAACCAAATTTCTCTTCCAGGGTCAGAAAATCCGCTAGTGCCTGGCAGGGATGGAATTTATCGGAAAGCGCGTTGATCACTGGAATAGAAATGTTCTGGGCCATTTCCTCAAGCACCCGCTGCTCGTATACGCGCGCGACGATGCCCTGCACCCAGCATTGGAGGTTCCTCGCTACGTCGGGGATGGATTCGCGTTCGCCCAGCCGCGCCTGCGTGTGGTCCAGAAACACCACAAATCCGCCCATGCTCTGGATGCCGACCTCGAACGTGACACGCGTGCGGAGCGAAGGCTTCTCAAAAATCAGCGCGATGTGCTTGCCACGGAGCGTGGAAGCATAGCGCGCCGGCTTTGCCTTGATCTCCGCCGCGCGCTGCAACAGATCGCGGGCATCCGCGGGACTCCACTCCGCCCCGGTCAGGAGGTCTTTGGTCACGGCAACAGGCAGTGTGATCGTCGTAGTCATCGATTTCTCCAATTTCTCCTTTGACTAAACCGCGGCGCTGACGGAGTGCCCAGCGGCAGAAAACTCCCGGAACACACGCGTGCCGGGAAGTTCGAGAGATGTGGTTTTTGCGGGAGCGGTCACAAACCGCCCGGGAGCCAGCGCAGCGGCGGCGGAACCTCCGCCAACGATGTGCACTTCGCGAACACCGGACTGCAGTGCGCGTTTTGCCGCCTCCAGCTTCAGGATCATGCCGCCGGAAACCACCCGCGAGTGGATCAGCCGGTCGATTTCTTCGCAAGAGATGGCTGAAAGCACTTTTTCGCCGTTCAGCACACCGGCCACGTCGGTGAGATAAATCAGATGATCGGCTTCCACGAACTCCGCGCAAGCCGCGGCCATGTGGTCGGCATTGATGTTGTAAAGCTCGTTGTCCGCGCCAAGCCCGAGGCACGCCGCGACTGGCAGCAGTTTCGCCCGCCAAAGCGACTCGAGAAAACGCACATTCACGCTGGTGAGATATCCGACGTAGCCAAGACCGCCTTCCACATCGTTGTGCACCAACGGCGATGCGGAGAAACAGGCCGCATCGGCCGCACATATGCCAAGCGCCGGCTGGCCCTCTGCCGTGATGGCCGCGGAGAGTTGCTTATTCAGCACGCCTGCGAACACCATGACCGCCGCGTCGCGAGTCTCTTTGTCCGTCACGCGCAAGCCGCCCACAAATTTGCTTTCGATGCCCAGGCGCTTCAGGGTCGCCGTGAAAATGCGCCCACCGCCGTGGATCACCAGAATTTCGTGCTTATGCCGGGCCAGCGTAGCGATTTGCTGGGCCAACGAACGCACGGTCGCGGCGTCTTCCAGCAGCGCGCCGGCGAATTTCACGACGATCCTCATACGAGTCCCGTCCTTTCCTCAAGCCCCAGCGTCAGATTCAGGTTTTGCACCGCCTGGCCGGCCGCGCCTTTGCCGAGATTGTCGAGGCAGGAAACGACGGCGAGCCGCTTCCCATCGGCGTGCAGAGCAAAGCCGATATCACAGAAATTGGTTTTGATGATGTGCTGCACCTCCGGCAGCGTCCCTGCTGGATGAATCCGCATCAACGAATGGCCCGCATAAAATTTTCTGTACAGCGTCTCGATGTCTTGCGGCGTCTGGTACTTCGCCAGAGTCACGTAGATAGAGGACAGAATGCCGCGCGGAATCGGCAGCAGATGCGTGGAGAAAACCAGGCGCGATTCCGGCAAACCGGTGTGCTCCAGAATTTCCGGCGTGTGGCGATGGGTGAAGAGGTTGTAGGCGCGGAAGTTTCCGTCCACTTCCACAAATTGCAGGTCTCGGCGAGGCTCTTTGCCAGCGCCGCTGGCGCCCGATTTGCAATCGCAAACAACCGTATGCCCGGCCGCCAGCAATCCCGCATCCTGCAGTGGGCGCAAGGCCAGAATTACGCTGGTGGCGTAACATCCGGGATTGGCGATCAACCTCGCGGTTTTGATTTGCTCAGCGTAGAGTTCCGGCAACCCATAGACCGCTTCTCCCAGGCGCGAAGCATGAGGCGCGGGCAACTTGTACCATGCGGAATAGGTGTCCGCCGACGCGAAGCGGAACGCGCCGCTCAAATCAATCACGCGCAATCCGGCATCCAGGAGTTTTGGAGCAAGTTCAGCGGAAACCTCGTGCGGCGTGGCCAGGAAAGCTGTCCCCGCAGCGCTACCCGCAATGGCTTCCGCCGATAGCGTTTTCAACGAAGCCTCGCCCCACCCGCGCAACTGGGGAAACATTTCGGAAAGGCAGCGCGCCCCGTTCGTTTCGCGGACATAAAAGACCGGCTTGCCGATGCCCGGATGGCGCAGCAGTAGCGTCGCCAGCTCGAAACCCGAATAGCCGGTGACACCAATCACGGCGATGTCGCGGGAGTCTTTCATTTCACGTGCGCTTCGATTTTCTTCTGCAGAGAGTCCCGCGTCTTGCGGCTGGGTGTGATGATCAGGACCGTGTCGTCCCCGGCGATCGTGCCAGCAATCTCCGGAAACTTCGCGGCGTCCACGGCTGCAGCCAAGGGCTGAGCCCCGCTGGGGGGCGTTTTCAACACCAGCAAGTTTTCCGCCGGGCGAATATCCAGCAGGAATTCGCGCAGCGCCCGGGTCAGCGGGGCGACGCCCGCCGATTCATCCGGCAAGGCCGAGCCGGTCTTGTAGCCGCCCGAAGTCTTGATGAGCTTTAACTCTTGCAGGTCGCGCGAAAGCGTGGCTTGCGTCACGCGCAGCCGCTGTTGCGCCAGCCGGCGGCGCAAATCTTCCTGGTTGCCGATGCGCTCGCTGGAAACCAGCCGCAGGATCTGTCCGTGGCGGTATGTTTTCGTCGCGCCCATGCAAATATACACTCCTCTGTATATTTATACAGTCGCATCCGCAGGGCTGTCAAACGTTTTTGGCAAATTTTGCAAGCGACGATTGCCGGCGTGCTTTCGCCCGCCACCGCCGTCGCCTTTCCCACAAGCAACCACTGTTCGAACGGGCAGGGTCTCCAAAAAAAGAACAGCTACTTCATTCGCCGCAGGGCCAATCTGACCACTGGATTTTCCGTGCTAAGAATGTTACCTATCAAAAACCACCCTTTTGGGTACGATGAGCGCTACTTGCCACATCTCGGGATGCAAACACGACGTCCCCGCCGCCCTGGCGGAGTTGAAGGTCTGCATCCTGCACTTCACCTTGTCGCTGGAGGCAAGCTGCGCCGAAATGCGCCGGGAGACCGCGCTGGGAAACGCCCCCCAGGACCGGCAAAAAGACATCATGAAATTCATTACCACCAACGGGGAATCGCTGGCCCGCGTGGCCACCAGCGGCCTGCACCTCACTGATGACCTTAAAGCCCGCGTTCTAAGCACCTTTTTGACGCTGATGAACCTGCGGGAGAATCTAGACCGGGCCTCCATGCGTACTCCGGCCGGCCGCAGCGGCATTTTCCGCTAGAGCTGTTCCAGCACCGATTCAAGCACCGATATATTTGGCGTAGAGCGTACGCGCGATGGCCGGGTCCTTCGTGCCTTTCAGGATGGCCCGGCCGTCGCTGAAGATGGTCATTTCGTACGGGGCGACCTGAAAGCGTAACAGGAAGCCGTTCTGCCGAACGCCCGGAATACTGGAGGCAAGCCGCTGTTGCAGCGCCGGCAGGTCCAGAGTGCGTCCGCGCTCGTGTATCTGTACCGAGTCACGCCCGCACATAGTGATATGGGGCTGCGCCTGCCCCTCCAGATAGGGAAATTCGCGCCGGCCGCATGCGCGGCAATTGGGATTCCGCTCTGGCTGAACGGATTGGAAGCGGCCCGTCCAGACGTCGCAGGAGAGCAGCCGGCCATGCAATTGGCTTTCGTTGCCGGAAAGCAACTTCAATGCCTCGGCAGCCTCCAGCGAAGCGATCAGATTCACGATCGGGCCCAGCACACCGACCGTGTCGCACGTTTCTTCCAGGCCAGGTGTACCGCCAGTTTCCAGCAGGCACGCCAGACAAGCCGTCTCCTGCGGTCGAATCGTCAGGGTCAGGCCATAGCTGGCGACCGCCGCGGCGTAAATCCAGGGGATGCCCGAGTGGACCGCAAAATCGTTGACCAAAAAGCGTGTTTCGAAATTGTCCGTGCCATCGAGAATCAACGGAAACTCAGAGAGCAGTTCCTCCGCGTTCCGCGAATTCAGATCCGCCACTATTCCTTCAATTTGAATCTCCGAATTCAGGGCCCGGAGTTTGCGTTCCGCAGCGACTGCCTTGGGCAGCGCCTCGCGCGCGTCGGCCTCGTCGAACAGTATCTGCCGCTGCAGATTCGATGGCTCTACAAAATCGCGGTCCAGGATTCGAACCCGTCCCACGCCCGCCCGCACCAGCAGATTTGCCACCGCCGCGCCGATAGCGCCACAGCCCACAATTACCGCGCTCGCAGCGGTCAGCCGCGCCTGGCCTTCAGGCCCAATTCCAGCGAACAACATTTGACGGGAGTACTTCTCGTTAAGCGAAGGAGTCACGTAAAATAGAATCCCAGCACCGCAGGTTCATTTCCTCTTCATCATAGCGCCAAAGTGACCAGGGGAGGCAACGCGCCTGTGCTACGCTTCGTCTGTGTACTAGAGCGCATGAAATGCCGCCGGAACAATGGGTTGCGGGCGATTCTCCTCCTGGTCTTCGCGCTGGGAGGAGCAAGACTGCACGCCCAAACCCCTCTTGAATCGCCAGCGGTTAAACCGGCCGAATCGAAATTGTCCAGCGTGCGCGTGGTAACCGAGGACGGCAAAGTCTTGCAGGCCAATCTGCAAGCGTTGCCGCTCAAGGCCGGCGAACCATTGCAGGCCGAGCAAGTCGCCGCCAGCATCCGCATTCTCTATCAAACCGGAAATTACGCGGACTTGCGCGCCGTTGTCTATCCCGAAAGCGATGGAGTCCGCCTCGATTTTGTGGCCCGCGAAAATCTCTATTTCAACCAGATCGTGATCAACGGCCTCACCCCGCCGCCCACCGAAGCCTCCGCCGTCGCCGCCATGCAGCTTTCGCTCGGGCAGACCTACCACGAACAGGACGTGAAGGACGGCGTGGATCGCCTGCGCGACGCCCTCCGCGACGAAGGCCTTTACCAGGCCAAGATATCCTTCGAAGAGCGGCCTTTTCCGGAATCCCACCAGCTCGACGTAATCGTCAAGCTCGATCCCGGTCCCCGGGTCCGCGCCAAGAAAATCGATCTGATCAACAACACTGAATATCGCGATGCGGACCTCCTTGCCCGGTTCAAGCTGAAAACCGGAAGCCCGCTGACCATCGCCAAAGTACAATCCGGCACCGAGCGTATCCGCAAATTCCTCGAAAAGAGGGGTCACCTGAGTGCGCGCGTTTCTGTCCGCAGAGGAGAATTTGATGCGGCCGCGAACACAATCCCCCTCGCATTGGAAGTGAACGAAGGCCCGCGGGTCCGCGTCGCTCTGGTCGGCGCCAAACTATCCGGCCGCGATCTGAAAAAAATGGTTCCCGTCTACCAGGAAGGCTCGGTGGACACGGACCTGCTCGAAGAGGGCCGGCGGAATATCCGGGAGCGTATGGAGCGCGAAGGCTACTTTGACGCGAAAGTGGACTACGCCGTGGCGGCCCGCGATGTGGAGGGCGCAAAATCGGCGAAGAAGACTTCCGAAGAGGTGATTACCTATACGGTACAGCGCGGCTCCCGGCACCAGCTTTCCCGCATCGAATTTAAAGGGAACCGCTACTTCAGCACCGACCTCCTGAAGGGCCGGCTCACTATTTCCACCGTCAGCCTCTTCACCCGGCCGCGCTTCAGCCGTCGCCTGATGGACGCCGACGCCCTCTCGATGAAGAACCTGTACATTTCGAACGGGTTTCTCTCGGCGACAGTCGACGGGCAGGTGGAGGAAACGAACGGGAAAAAGGGCGGCGACTTGATCGTGCATTTCAATATCGACGAAGGGAAGCAGACACTGGTCTCCAGCCTGCAGGTGGAGGGTATCCACGCCCTGCCCGAAGAAGAGATTCGCGGGGTGTTGGGATCCTTGCCCGGCCAGCCATTTTCCGACATTAACGTTTCCAGCGACCGGGACAACGTTCTGGCCCTCTATTACAACCAGGGCTTTCCTGCGGCGACGTTCACCTACACTTCAGAGCCCGATACCTCTCCGGAAGCGCAAGCGGCTACCGCCAAGGAAAACGCCCGTGCGGAAAAATTGACTGGGGAAGCGCGCAAGTATGCGATCGAGCGCGCGCAGCCGGTGAAGCTGGTTTTCAAAATCGTCGAAGGCCAGCGCGTCTCAGTCAAAAGAGTCTTTTACACCGGGTACAACCACACTCGCCAGCGTGTGATTCGCCGCGAGGTCAAGGTGACGCCCGGCGCGCCGCTCCGGGAAGGCGAAGTGGTCGAATCCCAGCAGAAGCTCTACAATCTCGGGGTTTTCAATCGCGTCACCATCGAGCCGCAAAACTCGCTCGGCAGCGACCCCGAAAAAGATATCGTCGTCCTGGTGGAAGAAGCCAAGCGTTACACGATCGCCTACGGTGGCGGGTTCGAAGTGCAGCGCCTGGCCAGCACCACCGATCCCACTGGCGGAGAAATTCAGGCCGCTCCGCGCGGCATTCTGGAAATTTCCAAACAGAATGTGACCGGCCGCGCCGATACTCTCGCGCTGAAACTTCGCGGCTCCACGATCCAGGGACGCGCCCTGCTTGCCTACAACGCGCCGAACACCTTTAACATTTCGAAATTGAGCTTGCAGGCAAATGCCTACGTCGAAAAAACGCAGGATATCAACACCTTCGGCCAGACACGCTATGAAGGAAACATCCAGCTCACCGATCAGGTCACTCCCCGTTCCTCGCTCTTGTTCCGCTATGTCTTTCGCAAAGTCACCGTCAGCAACCTGAACATTCCCGCGGAAGAAGTGCCGCTCTTCAACCAGCCGACGCTGGTTTCCGAGTTCGGCGCGACCTACGTTCGCGATTACCGCGATAATCCCGCGGACGCCACGAAGGGCTCGTTCAACACGGTGGATATCAGCGCCGCGACCACGTCCATCGGCTCCAGCGCCAGCTTTCTCCGCTATTTCATCCAGAATTCCACTTACACGCCGCTCTCTCGTAACTGGAATTTTGCCCGCGCCCTTCGCATTGGGATTTTGCAGCCGTTTGGCGACACCGTTTCTCTCAGCTTTCCGGCGCCCACCGTAGCCCCATTGCCGCAAGTAATTCCGCTCCCGGAAAGGCTTTTCGCCGGCGGCGGCACTTCCATCCGTGGCTTCGCGCTGAATCAAGCCGGGCCGCGCGACGCGCTCACGGGTTTCCCCGTCGGCGGCCAGGCGCTCGTCCTGCTCAACCAGGAAATTCGTTTTCCCTTGAAGCTGCCGATCATTGGCACCAAACTGGGCGGCGCGCTGTTCTATGACGCGGGGAACGTCTACAGCCGCGCCAGCCGCGTGAACCTGCGCTGGTCGCCGCCGAAGCCCGTGTTTGTCGCTGCGATTCCCGGCCAGCCGCCTGGACCCTTCAACCCGACGCGCTGCGTGGCCAACTGCACCAATGAACTGAACTATTTTTCCCACACCGTCGGCTTCGGTTTGCGCTACGCCACGCCTATCGGACCCATCCGCATAGATATGGGCTATCAACTGAATCCCGCGGAATTCGTGATCCCTTGCCAGAACAGCAGCGCCTTTTGCCAGCAGGGCACGCACCTGCAGAAGTTTCAGATATTCTTCAACCTGGGTTCGAGCTTCTGATGTGTAAACGGCTCACTTTCGCGGCGCTTTTCCTCGGCTTGTTGCCGGCATCGACCCACGTCCGCGGGCAGGAGGTGGTAGACAGGATCGTTGCCAGGGTCGAAACCGAAATCATCCTGCAGAGCGACGTTCGCCAACTCAGCCGCTACCAGGCTTTCCTCGATGGCAAGCCACAAAGCGACTCGGACATCCTCAATCGCTTGATCGACCAGTGGATCGTTCGCAGCGAGGCCGGCGTCGCCCGGTTTCCGCAGCCCTCCGAGGAAGATGTAAACCGCAGCATCGAACGCTTGAAACGCTCGTTTTCATCTCCCGAAGAATTTCAGACGCGGCAAAAATTGAGCGGCGTCACCGACGACGAAATTCGCCGCTTCGTCCGCGCCCAGCTGTACCTCAGCAATTACCTCGACAGCCGCTTCCGCCCCTCGATCCAGATTGACGAGAAGGCCATCGATGAATTTTACCGTTCGCGGGTTGTACCCCGAGCGGAATCGCGCAATCAAACTCCGCCCACGCTCGAAAACGCACGGGATTTTATCCAGGAAGCTCTGGTGCAGCAGGCCATCAATGAACAGGCCGATCGCTGGCTGAAGGAAAGCCGTACGCGCGTCCGCGTTGAAACCATGCTCGACGAGAAATCCAAATGACCAAGGAATCTCGCCGCAAAAAGATTCTCTGGCTCGAGCATCTCTTCTGGGTGCTCGGCACCTGGACCCTGCTTGGCGTTGCATTGGTCGTCATCGCGCTGGGCAGCGGCCTGTTGAATCCCGTCCTGCGCCACTTCCTGGTCAATCGTCTGCAAAATCTGACCGCCAGCCGCGTCGAAGTACGCACGGTTTCCGTTGGCTGGTTTTCCCTGACCGTCAACGTGAACGGCCTGGTGATTCACGGAAAAGAGCCGCCGGGCACGGAGCCTCTCTTAAGCGCCGAGCAGGCGAAGATCGGGCTACGCATCGATTCCTTCTGGGGACGCCGCGTTTCGCTGAACGATCTGGTGCTGGTGCAGCCCAGAGTTCACCTGCGCGTCGAAAAAGACGGCAGCAACAATCTTCCTCTCCTGAAGCAGAACAACTCCAAACTGCCTCTGCAACAAACGCTGCTCGACTTGCATGTGCGCCATGTCGAAATCAGGGACGGCTGGTTTCTGTACAACGACCTGAGTTCTCTGGTAGCGATGGAAGGCGGCGATCTGCGCCTGAACGTAACCGCCGGTGGAACTCCGGAACGCCCGCTCTATCTCGGAACCATCGACTGGGATTCGATCCAGCTGGCCCGCCGCCGCGATGTGCCCATGCCCGCGAATCTCTCGGCCAAATTTTCCGTGGACCGCGACGCCTTCACGATAGAACAGGCCGTCGTTGATGCCGGACGTTCCCACCTGGATCTGCAGGCGAAAACGAAAAACTTCGAATCGCCGGACTGGAGCTATCGCTACCGCGCCTGGCTCGATCTGCTGGACATCCGCGAGGCGTTTCGCACTCCCGAAGTGCCGCTGGGCCGCATCGACATGCGCGGCGAGGGCACACTCACCTCTGGCGTCTTCGGCGGGAAGGGCGAGTTCGCGGCGGACAACCTGGTTCTGAGCTTCGACGACTTTCACTCCGCCAATCTCATCAGCCGCTCCAGCTACGTGCTCGAACCCGATGGTGTCGTGCTGCCGGACTTCGGCGCCTATGCTCTCGGCGGCAGCGTCAAAGGCCGCATCACCATGAAGTACGACGGCCTGAAGTTCCGCGGGGAAACCAAAGTTCAGGGCATCCGTCTTGGTGCGGTCACACCTGCTATCGACCACCCGGGCTTCCCCATCGACAGCCTCCATTGGGACGCCGTGATCTTTGCCGACACCGTCGAGACCTGGCACGCGAATTTCCGCGACTTTGATATTTCCGCCCACATGCGTTGGGACGAACCCGACGAAACCATGCCCGGCCACATTCCCATCACCAGCGAGGCCGTGCTCCGTTACCGCTATACTCCCAACTCGCTCGAGCTCACCCAGTTCGATTTCGACACGCCCTCCTCTCGCGGCAGCATCACCGGTGTTCTGCATCCCAAAAATACATCGCTCGACGTCCACATGGATATCGGCGCGCTCCGCCCCTGGGACGATTTCATTCACGCGCTCTCCGGCGACAAGCCCGGCACGCGCGATGCGAAAATCGTCATCGATGGCGCCCTGCAGTGGAACGGAAAGATTCTTGGCCCTTCGGATGGCCCCACTTTCCAGGGGCAGTTTCACGGCGAACGCGCGCGCTACGACAATTTCTTTCTGGACTCGCTTGATGGCGACATGAGCTACTCACCGGATGAACTGGTGATTACCAGGGGCCGCGCGCGCCGCGGCACGATGGAAGCCAGTGTTGACGGGCAGTTGCAGCTGACAGATTGGGAGTTCCGCCCGCAAAATCAGTGGGAAAGCGAACTGAACCTGGAGAAAGTTCCATTGGAATCGCTCGAACAACTTGCCGGCGCAAAATATCCGGTCCAGGGTTTGCTCACCGGCCAATTCCACGGCCGCGGCACCCGTGCCCAACCCTCTCTAACCGGCCTCGTGGATCTTGCGGATGCCACGGTCTACAGCGTTCCGTTCAACCGGCTGCGGGGCCAACTGACGGTGCTGCCGGATGAAGTGCGTCTTTCGAACGCCGAGCTGCGGTTTTTTGCTCCTGGCGCGGAAAAAGCCGGCGGTGCCGGCATCGTCACCGGCTCTGTCGCTTACCGCTATGCCGATGAATCGCTGACCACGGACCTGGTCGGCGCCTCGCTGCCACTGGCAAATTTCGGCCGCATCAAAGCCTCGGGACTTCCCCTCGACGGCCAATTGTCCTTCCGCCTGAAATCCAGCGGCCCGGTCACCGCGCCGCTTGCCGACGGCTCTTTCCGCGTCGTGAACTTGCTGGTCGGTTCGGAAGTTATCGGCAGCTTCGGCGGCGACCTCCAATCCGATGGAAAGCTCGCGAAACTCCAGCTCAACTCCGCAATGAGCGAAGGCGCCATCACCGGGGGAGCCACCCTGGGCCTCGCGGATCCGCTCCCGCTCGACGGAAAAATTTCCGTCCGCAACATCAACTTGGATCCATTCTTGCTTTCCGCTTTGCATTTGGGAAAATTCAAGGGCCACGGCACTGCCGACGGCGACATCACCTTCCAGGGCGAGTTGCAGCGCCCTGAAACGCTTACGCTTGATGGAAATTTTTCCCGCCTGGTCTTCAACTACGGCAACGTGCAACTTGAAAACCAGGGGCCGATCCATCTCACGTCCACAAAAGACAGCTTGAAAATCCTCAGCCTCGCGCTCAAGGGCACGGAAACGAACGCGGAGTTAACGGGTTCCGTTCAATTTACAGGGCGCCGCACCGTGGCCATGAAGCTCAACGGTTCCGTGGATCTTCGCCTCCTCAGCGGTTACATGACCGATGTGGATGTGAAAGGCCACGCGGATATCAACACTTCGTTTGAAGGCACGCTCGACCGGCCCCGGATCATCGGGCGCGTGAAATTGAACGACGCTTCCGTTCGCTCCGCGGATTTCCCCACCGGCCTCAGCAATGTG